>NZ_JBEZDM010000018.1:33228-206856 GCF_040648335.1 Nonomuraea sp. NPDC049158 | reverse complement strand
CACCAGAACCCCGCGGTGCCGCAGCTGCATTATGCGGGGGTCGCCGCCGCCGTTGCGGGGGGGCCCACCACGGTGGCCGCCGGCGGCGGGGCGGCGCCCGCCGGCCGTTACGCGGGGGCGGCCAGCGCCGAGGCGCGGGCCGCGTTCGCCGCGGCCGCGCGGGCGGGAGCAAGCGCGGAACGGGCGAAGCGCGCCACCGCGGAAACGGTCCGCCAAGCGGACATCGCCAAGGACGGGGCCGGCAAGGCGCGAGATGCCGCGACGCGAGCGGTGTCCTATGCGGAGGCTTCGGCGAGCGCCGCGGCGAGCGCGGCCCAGCATGCGGGCAACGCCGTCAACGCGGCCGAGCTGGCGATGCGGCACGCGGACAATGCCTACCGTGCGGCGGAGGACGCGTTGCAGGCGGCCGAGACGGCCCAAGTCGTCTACAAGTCGGCGCGCGAGGCGGACGCCGATCGGCTCAAGAGCGAACTCGAGCTCGAGCTGTCCTTCGCCCGGCACATCAGTGCGGAAGCCGCCAAGGCCAAGTTGCAGGACGCTCGCGGCTTCGGAGTGCCGATGGGCCGCTATCACACTCCGCAGATCGACGCGCTGATCGCCGAGGCCACCGACACGCGGACCGATCCCGCACTGGCGGTCGGCAAGGCGCGGGAAGTGGCCCGATACTTCGTGACCGTGCCCGGAACGTGGACCAGTTCGGCGGCCATGTCCGCTCTCGGCGAGGACGATGACGTCCTCGTCCTCCAGTTCGTCAGGAGCGGGCTCGCGGCCGCCGAGGAGCAGGACGACCGCACGACGCTGACCGGTCTCATGGTCACCGGCACCCCGGCCATGAGAGCCGCTGCCCAGAACACTCTCGGTGGCGGGTGGCCCGGCGTCATCGAGTTCCTCAACGACCCGCGCTACCCCGAGCGAGCCGCCGAACAACGGGAGCAGGTCGGGCGGATCCTCGCCGAAGCCCGCGGCGCCGGCAACACCGAGACCGAGAAAGCGGCGAACACCGCCCTGCGCTCGGACGATCCAGACGCGCTGAAGAAGTTCCTGGACGTGACGCACAACACCACGTACACGATCGACATCCGGTCGAGGGTCGGCGCGATCGCCGGGGATGACGCCAACGGCACCGAGGTGCGAAACGGCGCCCAGATCGCGCTCGCCGGCACGACGGCGATGCAGGTCGAGTTCCTGGAGGTGGAGCGGCACCGTGCGGCCGAACGCGACTACGCGACGGCCACGCACAACTACATCGCCACCTCCTTGATGATCGAGACCTCGCAGATCGCGCAGAGCGCCGTCAAGTTCGCGCGCACCGCGCAGGCCGCGGCGGCAGAGGCCCGCGGTGCGGCGGAGGAGGCCATCGGTTACGCGAACGACGCCGGCGAAGCCGCCGAGCAGGCGCGGAAGTACGCGACCGAGGCCGTCGCCCACGCCCAGGACGCCGCCGCGTCCGCCGAACGAGCCGCGCAGGCCGTTCGCACCGCCGCCGCCGCGACTCAGCAGGCCCAGCAGTCGGCCGGGAGGGCGTCCCTCTCGGCCCGCTGGGCACGCGCCTCGGCTGTTTCGGCGGCGAAGGACGCGGCCAGCGCCTTCGCCGCCTACGACGCCGCGTACGGGGCGCAGATCCTGGCCGGCAACAGCGCGTCAGAAGCGGCTCGCATCGCTGCGAAGATCTTCGAAGACTATCGGGAAGAGGCCAAGGCCCGGCTGAACGAACTCAAGGCCGAGTGGTACGGGCACTGCAAGTGGGGGCCCGAGGACGGCCTGCCCGGATACCACGACTGCAACGCCTACGTCGAGAAGATCCTCAACGATCCCAAGGGGCCACTCCACGACCCGGACGGCTACGCCCAGGAACGAATCCAGCACTGCAGGAGCCAGTTCGTCGGCAAGGCCCAGGACGCCTGCATGTCCGTCGTCCTGAGCCCGCTCTTCTCCTTCGCGGCAAGGGGGATCTCCGACCGGGAGACCGAAACCCACCGCCTCGCCGAGGAGTACATGGCCCTGACCGGGCTGGACCTGCTCAACGGCGCCTCCCAATGGTCGTTGGCGAACAAGTGCAAGAACGCCGCCAAGGGCGGCGTCGTGACCGGGGGGAAGAAGTTCTCGGACTGCATCACCGGCGCCCTGGACCTGTCCGAAGACCCCGACTGGGACAAGTACGCGAGCCAGTGGAAGGGCACCTTCGTGGAGTCGCTCGTCCCGGAGGAGCTTCGGTTCGCCGAGTACAACTCGGAATGGGGAACGATGTACCTGCGCGAGCACCTGTCCGATCGGACCATCCTCTCGGCGATTCACGAGTCCGACCTGGCGACATCACTCCTGCGCATCCTGCCGATCGGATGCGTTCAGGACGGCGGGCAGTGCCCGTACGCGGATGCCGCGCGACAGCTCAAGAACGTGAGCGAGTCGATCAAGCTGCTGAACAACCAGGGTTATATCGTCGACGCGTCCGGGCGGGTGCTCGATGCGAGCGGGCTGCCGATCGCGAGCCTGCCGCCCATCGATGATCTCGCGAAATGGGCGAACTATACGGTCGAAAGCGGGCTGCACGACGACCTGGCGGCCCTCGAAGACCGTCTCAGCCTGCTGTACAGGCAGGAGTTCGGGCTGCCCATGGCGCCCCCGGCCTGGCACCTCGAGACACAGCTCGCCTATCGCGTCGCCACGCGGGAGGTGACGCTACGCGAGAACACGCTCCGGCTGGTCATGAACAACCGTGGCGGCGTCTGTGACGCGGTGCCGATCGACGGCACCGCGCTCGACCAGCGGCGACAGGTCGTGGCCGGGTGCGTCCAAGCCATCAAGATGTTGCTTCCGGCCGACACGACCATGATCATCTACTACCCCGATCCGGCGAATTCGGCAGAGCTACTCGAGGTCACCGTGCGTGGCGTCGGCCGCTGGCTGGACTGACCGAGGCCCTTGCCGGAAAAGGCCTCGTACCACCCACCCGGACCTCGCGTGTCCGTCAACCTGAAGATCTCCTGGCCGCCAGCCTGGATCAGGCCGGCGGCCCACCGGGAGAAAATCCTGACCGTCCACAGACGCTCAGGTGCCGAACCAGTGCATCGAGAACCACCAGGTCTTCCCCCGGCTCGATCGTCTGCGGGTTCAGCGCGATCGCGTCGTCGGGTACGCCGAACACACCGACCGCGATCCGCGGGTCCCCGTCCCACAAAGCCCGCACCAACCCGTCCCGGGTCCAGCCGCTGGTTGTCAGCAATCGGACAACCGCTCGCCCGTGCGGCTGGCCCGCCTCACTCGGGTACCCGCGCTCGGCGACGACACCCGGCACTCCGCGCAGGCCGACAACCCACCGGTCGACAATCTGCTCATAGCTCGCGAGCAGTGCCTCCTCGTCCTGCTCCAGCGTCCACTCGACCGCGGCGTACAGCCCGAGCAGCTCTTCCTTCCCGACCTTCATCCCGCGCCCGATCTGCTGATTCGGCGACGCGTGCGCCCGGCACCTGTCGACGATCCACCGCTTCCCCAGCACCAGCCCGCTGGACTGCGGTCCGCGCAAACCTTTCCCCCCGCTGAAGATCACGGCATCCGCACCGAGCTCCGTGGTGAATCTCCACAGCGAGGAGACGGGCGGGATCTGGGCCGCCGCATCCACGATCACCGGCACAGCCGGTGGACCGGCGAGTTCCCCGGCGACTCGGATCACGTCCTCGATCGGCAGAGCGTCCGCCGCGTAGTGGGCGCCGGCGAACCACAGTACGCAGGCGGGGCGTCGTACCAGGGCGGCTCGGAGCTCCTCGATCGACGGACCGACTTCGACGATGCGGGCACCGGTCAGGCGGGCCGCGTAGTCGTAGCCGTTGCGCTGGCCGGTGAACATGACGACCTCGGCATCGGCCGGGAACGCCCGCGCGGGCTCACCGACACACGACGCGACCGTGAGGGTGATCGCCGCCGCGGCACCAGACGTCACGCAGGCCGCCTCGTTGCGGGTGAGCGCGGCCAGGCGCTCACCGACGCGGTCGTGGAGTTCGGGCAGGTCGACGAAGTGGGCCGCCCCCTCCGTCATCGCCTTCAGCGCCGAGGGCGGCATCAGCGAGCCGCCCAGCGCGGTGAGTGTCGCGGAGGCGTTGATGACGGCCCGGACCCCGAACGGATTGGTCATACGAGGAATCTCGACATCGGTGGTACGCCGGAGAGTCCGGCCAGCCAGGCATCCAGGAAGTCGTTGTCGGTGCCGTCGAGGTGGGTCAGCTTGTAGACACTCGCGGCGGGCAAGGCCCCGATCAGTGCGGCGCACCAGTCGGGATCATCGACGGCGAGCAATGTCCGAGCGGTCACCGCGGACGCGTGCCGGACCGGGTCGAAGTAGGCGAGAGCATGGTCGATGATCCGCGCCGACGAGCCGGCACGGAGGTGATCGTTGAGCTCCTCGAGCGGATAGCGGCTCGACTTCAGCCGTGCCTCTGCCGCCCGGTAGAACAGCAACTCCGCGAGCCGGACCGCGCTGAACCCGGGCCGCCGCGCGGCCGTCAGCAGCGCCAGGTCGTCCCCGCTCACGGCCACCCGCGCCGGATCGACCTCCTCCAGGCTCATCAGGAACTCCGCGGCCCGCAGGCAGTCCGCCGCGATCCCGCGATAGATGTACGACGCCGGGTCGTCGATGCCCATCGTCAGCAATCCCGGGTACGCCGCCGAGAACCCTTCGTCGGCCAGCCGCTGACCACGGTGCGTCAGGGCGAACACGACGTACCGGCGCCGATCGTTCGGGTGCGGCACGAGGTTGACGCTCCCGTGGCGCGGCGTCTGCAGGAGCGCGGGAAACGGCCCGTCACCGGCCGGGATGCTGAGATGACCGAAGACGCGGTACGGCCCGATGCTGGTGAGCCGCACGGTGTAGCTGGTCGCCTCGTCCGTGGTCCGTGCCGGCACCAGGTCGAGCCCGGGCCGAGCGGAGATCGCGGCCAACTCCTCGTCGACGGCGGACCAGTAGCTGTCGAAGTCCATCGGTTCACCGTCCCGGGCTGAGGTGTTCGGCAAGGAAGTCCTCCACGATCCGCATCACGCCCGGCAGCCCGGCGTGGTGCGCGCAGTGCGGGTAGGCGTGCAGGGTGGTCTCACAGGTCAGCACCCGCCGCAGCGCGAACCCGGTCTCCGGCGGGCACACGTCGTCCTCGAGCCCGAGGTACAGCAGCGTCGGCGCCCGCACCTTCGGCGCGAAGTTGAGCCCGTCGTAGTACGCGACCGTCTCCCGTACCCGGTCGACGTCCTTCGGGTGCACCCGCAGGTACTCGTTGATCTCCTCGTACGGATACGACCGGGTCAGTGTCGGCGCGGTCATGATCCCGCACAGGTACGGCGCTCCCGCCGCGACGCACCGGATCACGTCCGGCATGAGCGCGGCCGTCGAGATCCCGAGGCCACCGCCCTGACTCGACCCCTGCAGTCCGATCCGCAGATCATCGACTTCCGGACGATCGAGCAGTACCTCGACCGCCCGCACCACGTCGAGGTAGAACCCGCGATACCCGTAGGTGTTGTGATCGATGATGTTGTGCGTCAGCAATCCCGGGTAGCCCGGGTTGAACACGTCGTTCGACCGCAGCTTTCCGCGCGGCGCGACCGCGAGCGCGGCGTACCCGAGCTCGGACCATTCCTTCGGGATCGTCGGCTCGGAGATGTAGCCGGGGATCGTCACCAACGCCGGGTGCGGGGCCGGCCGATCGCGCGGGACGGTGTACCAGCCCGCGATCCGCAGACCGCCATAGCTGGTGTAGCGCAGATCGTGGACGATCACCTTGTCCGTGGACAGCGATGGCATTTCGGTGAGGACCGGGTCCAGCGGGTACGACGCGCAGTCCGCCAGGCCGGCCGCCCAGAAGTCGTCGAAGTCGTCCGGCAGCTCGACCTCGACGATGGCGTTCTCGGGGTCTCTCAAGAGTGTTCCTCTCGATGGGGGGCGTGCAGCGCGGTGCCGTCGGAGGCCTTGAACAGATGCAGGCGGTTCTGGTTGAAGCCGACGTACACCGTGCTGTCATGACCCAGCCGGAACGGCACCGGGACGCGGGCCTTCAGTAGCTCGCCGTCGATCCGGACCGTGACGAGGACATCCGGGCCGAGCGGCTCGGACACGAACACCTTCCCGGGCTGATAGCCGGCGACCGGGGTCGGCGACAACGTCACGTCCTCCGGCCGGACGCCCAGGACGACGGCCGGGTCGTCCGGCGAAACGTCGTACCGGCCCAGCTCCTGACTCAACGCGCCGCTGCGGAAGGTCCGGACGCCGTCGACGTCGGCCAGTTCACCGGTGACGAAGTTCATCGGCGGCGAGCCCATGAACGACGCGACGAACCGGTTCGCCGGCCGTTCGTAGATCTCCCCCGGCGTCGCGCACTGCTGGACGACGCCGTCGCGCATCACCGCGATCCGGTCCGACATCGTCATCGCCTCGACCTGGTCGTGGGTGACGTAGATGAACGTCCGGGCGACATCCACGTGCAGCCGCTTGATCTCCGCGCGCATCAGCACCCGGAGCTGCGCGTCCAGGTTGGACAACGGCTCGTCGAGCAGGTACGCGCCGGCGTCCCGTACGATCGCGCGACCGAGCGCGACCCGTTGCCGCTGACCACCGGACAGCTCGCGCGGCTTGCGATCCAGCAGGTCCTCGATGTCCAGCGTCCGGGCCGCCCGCAGCACCTGCTCCTCGATCGTCGCCTTGGGCACCCGCATCATCTTCAGCGCGAACCCGATGTTCTGCCGGACCGTCTTGTGCGGGTAGAGCGCGTAGCTCTGGAACACCATCGCGACGTCGCGCTTGTTGGCCGGCAGCCAGCTGACCGGCTTGCCGTCGAAGAAGATGTTGCCCTCGGAGGCCCGTTCCAGGCCGCAGATCATGCGCAGGGTCGTCGACTTTCCACAACCGGACGGGCCGACCAGGGTGAGGAACTCCTGATCCTCGATGGTCAGATTCAGGTCGTTCACCACGGTCTTGCCGCCGAACGACTTGGTGACGCCTTCGAGTCGAACCTCTGCCATCTGTCAGCCCTTCACGGATCCGGCGGCCATGCCCTGGACCAGCTTGCGCTGGAAGAGCAGGGCCAGTGCCAGGGGTGGGACGACCGCCAGCACGCCGGCCGCGGCCATCACGGTGAACTGGGTGTTGAAGTCGGTGGCGAAGTTCGCCGCCACCACCGGGATCGTCTTGGCCGCCTTCGTGCTGGTCAGGAACAACGCGAACATGAACTCGTTCCACGCGGTCATGAACGCGAACACCGCGGCCGCGACCAGCCCCGGCGCCGCGACCGGCAGGAACACCGACCACATGGTCCGGAACCAGCCGCACCGATCCACCCGGGCCGCCTCCTCGAGCTCGCGCGGCACCGAGCGGAAGAAGTCCTTCAGGATCCAGATCGTGATCGGCAGCGCGAACGTCGTGTACGAAAGGATCAGCGCCAGGTAGGTGTCCAGCAGCCCGAACGTCCGCATCAGCAGGTAGAACGGGATGATGATCGCGATCCCCGGCACCATCCGGGTGAGCAGGTAGAGCATGAGCAGCACCTGACTGCCGCGGAACTTCAGCCGCGAGAACGAGTACGCCGCGAACGTGGCCAGCACGAGATTCAGGATCGCCGTCGAGGTGGCGACGATCAGACTGTTGCGTAAGGAGTACGGCGTCTCGTCGATCGCCCGGCCGCCGACGAGTTGCTGGGCCTCACTCGGATGGATGAAACCGAGATAGTTCTCCAACGTCGGACGGTCCGGAATCCAGTGCGGCGGAACGGAGATCGCGTCCACCTCGTGCATGAAGCTCATCGCGACGATCCAGTAGAACGGCAACACCAGATACAGCGCGAACACGACCGCCAGCACATACAGGACGATCTTCTTCCAGGGGATGCGGTAGCGCAGGGGAACCTTCACCACGGTGCTCATACCTCGAAGTTCCCCTTCCGGTAGAGCAGGCCGATGTAGCCGACCGAGATCAGCAGGGTGATCGCGGTGATCACCCAGGCGTAGGCGCTGCCCAGGCCGACGTCGGTGAAGGTCAGGACGGTCTGCACGTCGAGCAGGGCGATGGTGGTGGTCGCGTCGCCCGGTCCGCCACCGGTCAGTACGTAGATGGTGTCGAAGGCGCGGAACGCGTTCATCGTCTCGAGGATCAGCACGATCAGCAGTGGGTGCAGCAACCACGGCAACGTCACCTGGACGAACCGCTGCACCGCACCCGCTCGGTCGACGGTGGCGGCGTCGTACAACTCCGAAGGGATCGTCGACAGTCCGGCGAGCAGAATGATGACCGAGAACGGGAGCGTGTTCCATACCTGGGCCAGTGCGGTGAACAGGAACGCGCCGGTCCCGGACGTCAGCCAGGCCTGGTATTCGGCGATCAGTCCGAGCTGCGTCAGCAGACCGTTCAGGGCGCCGGTCTTCGCGTCGAAGATGGTCCGCCACATCAGGCCGTTCACCACCCCCGGCATCGCCCAAGGCAGCAGAGCCAGGCTGAGCAACAGACCGCGGCCGCGGAACCGCTCGTTCAGCACCAGCGCCAGGATCAGCGCGAGTACGACGGTCAGCCCGAGCACCACGAGGACGAACAGGGCCGACACCTTCAGCGCGGACAGGAACGCCTGATCGCTGAGCAGGGCCTGGTAGTTGTCGAAGCCGATGAACTGCTTCGCCCGCGGGCGCTTCAGGTTGTCGCGTTGCAGGCTGACCCAGAACGAGTACGCGATCGGGTAGGCGACCAGCAGGGCGATCACGATCATGGCCGGCGCGTTCAGCGCCCATGCCTTGGCGCTGTCGCCCAGCGGCCGGCGTTCGGCTTGGACGGCCATCCTCAGCTGTACTTCTTCTTCAGCGTGGCAGCGGACTGCGCCAAGCTCGCCACCGCCGCGGACGGCTGCGTCTGGTTGCTCAGCACGCCCTGCACGACCTTGTGCATCTCGGTTTCGAACTCGGTGTACCACGGCATGCCGAGCACGTTGCGCGGCTTGGCGATCTCGCCCAGGTGGGCGTAGATCGCCGGGTCGGCGAACTTCTTCAGCGACGCGGTGATCTCCGGGTCGGTCGCCATCGACCGGTAGGCGAATCCGAGACCACGCTGCAGGAACCAGAACTTCGCGGTGTAAGGCTGCTTGTTCGCATCGAGTCCGCCCAGGTAGGTGAGCAGCTTGAACGCGTTGTCCTTCACCTCGGTGTCCTTGGCCAGCGCATAGAGCCGGGTGTTGCTGACCGTCCCGTGCACCTGACCGTCGAGGCTCGGTATCAGCGCCATCCGGATCTTGCCCGCGGCCTTGGACTTGGTCGCGTCGTTGTAGTCGCGGCTGGCGTACCGCGCGCCGATCGTGTACGCGTACCGGTTCGCCTTCATCGCGTTGTCGATCGGGACCGGCAGCAGTTGCAGGCAGGCCGGGTCGATCACCTTCGACTTGTTCGCCGCCTGCTGCAGCCAGGCGAAGACGTCCTTCACCACGGTGTCGGTGGTGTTCATGATCGGCGCCTGCTGGTCGTCGAACATGTTGCCGCCGCTGCCGAAGACCAGCGCCCACACCCAGGACCACCAGGTGTCGGACAGTTGCGCCGGTACGCCGATCGGGTACTTCAGGAGGCCGGCGTTCTTGATCTTGACCGCCTGCGCCTCCAGCTCCTCCAGGCTGGCAGGGGGTTTCGTGATCCCGGCCTTGGCGAGGATGTCGGCGTTGTAGGTCAGGCAGTTGGAGTCGGTGTAGTACGGCAGGCCGTAGCGCTTGCCCTGGTACGTCATCGCGGAGGCGTTGCCCGGGTAGATCGCGGCGTACACCTCGTCGACGCCGGCCATGCCGTCGAGTGGCTGGAGGTAGTCCCCCTCGACCCAGCCCGCGAGGGAATCGTCGTAGACGTAAAGGGCGTCCGGGCCGCCGCCGCCGGTGAACTCGGCGACCACCTTCTGAACGTACTGCGCACTCGTGATCGGGGTGTAGTTGACCTTGATTGTGCTGGTCTTGGTGAAGTTGTCGAGGTTCTGCTGGACGAGTGCGGCCTCGTAGTCCCAGCCCTCGAACTTCACGCTGCCGTCGCCGGAGCCCGCGGACTTGTCGTTGGAGCAGGCGGACAGCAGGGGCGATGCGGCGGGCAGGGCCAGGCCGAGGCCTGCGTACTTCAGGATCTGGCGGCGGTTGAGCTCCATGGTTGTCCCTTCAACGCGATGAGCGCAGTAAGGCTTGGGCGATGCGTAGCCGGTACAGACGCGTCGGGCGTCCTTTCGCATGGCGCTGAGCAGTGCCTTCGACGCTCACCAGGCCCCCAGCGTCAAGTGTGCGGATCAGCCGGCGACCGCTCTGATCCGTGATGCCGAGATGGTCGGCGAGCTCACCGGGCGAGATCGCGCGACCTTCCAGTTCGTGGTCCAGTGCCGCCAGGCGGGAGACGGTCGCGGCACTGAGGCCGACGGACTTCGCGAGCTGTTCGACGTCGTCGCCGTGCTCGCGGTAGGAGTAGCTGAGCGCCGCCCGGACCGGACCCATCGGGCCGATGATCACGCCGCTGTCCTCGATCAGGTAGCCGCATGGCTCGCTCTCCCGCTCGGCCCGGGCGGCCGCTTGTTCGGCCAGGGCCACACAGCCGCGGGCGGACGCGCCGACGCCGAACCCGGCCGAGACCTGCGCACCGAGCGCCGCGGCCGCCTCGGCGAGCGCGGGTACGGCGACCCAGTTGCGGGTGATGCGCTCGAACAACGCCTTGTGGGCGAAGACGACGACACCGCGCCGGCCGCGGTCCTCGATCCACGCGCCGGCGAACTCGGGGGTGTTGAGCAACAGATTCATCAGGCCGACCCGGGCCCGTTCCTCATCCTGCGAATGCGAGATCAGGAAGACTCCGGCGGCGAAGCGTTGCGCGCTGGCTCGCTCGGACTCGATCCGGAGCGCGAGCTCGTGCAGCTCGGTCCGGATCGTCGCCGGCACCGGCATGCCGCTCATGATCGGGATCTCGCCGGACAGCCGCTCGCGGACGGCGGCGCGGACGCTGATCACGTAGCTGCGCTCGCCGAACCGGTGGTACGCGGAACGGTGGAACTCGACGATGTCCGCCACGGATTGCGTGGGGGCGTACGGCAGGCAGTCGATGGCGTCGGCGTCGAGCTCGAGCGCGATGGCGACCGCCTCGACCGCCTCGGCGGGAAAGGTGTCGATGCTGACCGGGGTGCGACCCCAGCCACGCTCCTGGGCGCGGTAGAGCGCCAGGGTCAGGTCGAGTGCCGACGAGCGGATCACGCCGACCGGGAGGCCGGGTGGGAGGAGTTCGCGGCTGGCCGTGTACGGGACCGGACCGGCCAGGAAGCCGTCGAGCCGGGTCGTGCTCAGGAACTCGGCGACCTTGGCGCGGATCTCGTCCTCGTGGTCGTAGCTGACCCACTCCAGGTCGACCCCACGGAGCGTGTTCGCGGCTTCCCGGAACAACTCCCCGTGCATTGAGTGGGTCACCACTCCGATCACAATCGCCACGACACCCCTTTACGAACTAGGTTCGTAAATGACTCGTAAATCCGATTCTGACCAAACTCTCCCCTCCCAGGGGTCCAGGTCAAGGGATCAGCCCAAAAGAAATTCCCCAGTGACAAGCCGGCCGCCGAGGAGATCGAACCTGCGTTCCTTACTCCTTCAGGCGGGCCTCGCCAGGGCATGCAGGCCGGCGGCGGCCAGCGGCGCGACCGCCTGACCGACGGATTCGAACCCCGATCCCCGCGTCATGCCCTGCTGGAAGCGGGCGTGGATCCCTTCCGCGATCACTGCGATCTTGAAGTAGCCGAGACCGAGATAGAAGTCGAGCCGGCCGAGGTCGCGGCCACTGATCGTGGCGTATCGCTGGGCGAGTGCGGCCGGCGGGGGCAAGCGGTCGCTGGTGGACGCCGCTGAGCCGCCGATGACGGGGGCGAACGCCGGATCCGCGTACACCAGGTGCAGTCCCAGGTCGGCCAGCGGGTCGCCGAGCGTGGCCATCTCCCAGTCCACCACCGCCCGCACCTGGGCGGGGTCGTGCCGGTCGAGGATGGCATTGTCGATGCGGTAGTCGCCGTGGACGATCGAGGCGCCGCTCTCCTCGGGACACGCTTCGGCCAGCCGCGCGTGCAGCCGCTCGATGTCGGCCAGAGGGCGGGTCCGGACCCGTTGCCACTGGTCGTGCCAGCGCCGCACCTGCCTGGCGAGGTAGCCCTGGGGACGGCCGAACGCCCCCAGCCCGACGGCATCGGCATCGACCGCGTGCAAGTGGGCCAGCACCTCGAGCAGGCTGTCCGCGCATCGGGCGACATCGGCCTCGGACAGCGTGAGCAACTGGTCCGTGGTCCGGATCACGGCCCCTTCGACGTGCTCGACCACGGAGAAGGGCACACCCAGCACCTCGGCGCCGGCCAGGGCGACCGCGCGTGCGACCGGGACCTGGCTGCCGGCAAGGGCCTCGACGACCCGGTACTCGCGGCCCATGTCGTGTGCCGACGGTGTGAGCCCGCCCAGCGGCGGACGGCGCAGCACCCACTTGTGCCGGCCGTCGCCGAGCAGGTACGTCAGGTTCGACCGCCCGCCATGGAGCAACTCGGCGGTGAGGCGACCGGCGAAGCCGGGCACGCGTTCGGCGAAAAACCTTTCGAGCGCGGGAAGATCCAGGCCATCGAGCGCGGACCGCTCAGTGTCCGTCATCGCGCCTCCACGTCACGCCGGTCATCGCGCCGCCTCCACGTCACGCCGGTCATCGCGCCGCCTCCGCGTCGTGGCGGCGCAGGACGCGCCTGGCGATGGCCCAGCGGTGGGTCTCCGACGACCCGTCATAGATCCTGAACGGACGCACCTCACGCAGGTAGCGGCTCAGCAGAACATCGCCCGAGACGCCGAGGGCGCCGCAGATCTGCACGGCACGATCGACGACGCGCCAGATCGCCTCCGCGCAGAAGGTCTTGGCGACAGCGGTGGACTGTGCCGCGCTGCCGCCTTGATCGAGCTCCCAGCATGCCCGCAGGATGAGGCCACGGGACGCGGCGATGTCGATCTCGTTGTCGGCGATCATCTGCTGGACCATGCCGAGCTCGCCCAGCCGCGACCCGAACAGCCGCCGCTCCGCGGCCCGCGCCACCGCGATGTCCTGCGCCCGTCGCGCGATGCCCAGCCAGCGCATGCAGTGCGTCATGCGGGCCGGGCCGAGCCTGACCTGGGCGTAGCGGAAGCCCTCGTCGACCTCGCCGAGTATCGCCTCCTCGCCCACCACGCAGTCGTCGAAGACCAGCTCGACGTGTCCGCCGTACAGGCTCTCGTCGAGGGTGTCGATGTGCCGGACCGTCTTCATGCCGGGGTTGTCGCCGTCGACCAGGAACATCGTCGCGCCGCCCGCCTCGCCCGGCTGCCCGGAGGTCCTGGCCATGCAGATCGCGAAGCCCGCCCCGTCAGCGCCGGTGATGAACCACTTGTGGCCGTCGATCCGCCATCCGTCAGCCGTTCGCGTGGCACGCGTGGTCAGGGCGCTCGGATCCGAGCCCGCGCCCGGGGCGGGCTCGGTCATCGCGAAGCACGAGCGGACCTCGCCCGCGGCGAGTGGCCGCAGGTAACGTGCCTTCTGCTCGTCCGTGGCGATGGCCTCGAGCATGTGCGTGTTTCCCTCGTCGGGCGCCGCGATGTTCAGCGCGAGCGGCCCGAGCAGGGAGTAGCCGGCCTCCTCGAACACGGCGGCTCGGCCGCGCATGTCGAGCCCGAGCCCGCCGTACTCCCGCGCGACGTGCGGGGCGAAGACACCGGCCTCCTTCGCGGCCTGCTGCAGCGTCGTGCGGACCTCCTCCGACCGCGCGACGCCGTGTTGTTCCTCCTCGACGGGAATCACCGTCTCGCGGATGAACGTCGCGGTGCGCCGGGCGACGTCGGCGACATCTGGATCGGGGGCGAGGTCGACGGCCATGGGGTCTCCCATCTGGCTAATCAGCGTTAGCCGAACCGTAGCCTCTGGCGGTGGCAATCCGCCATCATTGCAGCTAATTATCGTTAGCCGAGGAGTCGATGTGGACCGGGTCGAACACATTCGTTCGGTGGCGCTGGAGCTGTTCGCCGGCAAGGGGTACGAGGCCACCACGATGGCCGACATCGGCGAAGCGGTGGGAATGCGCGCGCCCAGCCTGTACAAGCACGTCGCCTCCAAGCAGGATCTGCTCGCCCAGATCATGGAGGCGACGATGCGCGAACTGCTCGCCGCCAACCGCGCGGCGGTCGCGACCACGACCGACCCCGTCGAGCGCCTGCGGCGGGCGACCGAGGCCCACGTCCGCTATCACGCCCGGCACCGGCTTGAGGCGTTCGTCGGCAACCGGGAGATCCGCAGCCTCACCGAACCGCATCGCGGCCGGGTGCTGGAGCTTCGCGCCGAGTACGAGACCCGGTTTCGTGATCTCGTGCAGGCGGGGATCGCGGCGGGGGTCTTCGCCGTGGCATCGGCGCGGTTGGCGTCGTACGCGATCCTCGACCTCGGCATGGGCTTGGCGGCCTGGTATCGCGAAGACGGCGAGCACGCCGAGGACGCCGTCGTCTGGCAGTACAGCGAGTTCGCGCTGCGCCTCGTCGGCGCCAAAGGTCCGGCACTTGAATTGAATTGAGTTTGGTCTAGAGTGGCACGCGGGACGCCCGCAGGCCCGCTGATCAGCGGGTACCGATGGAGGAGAGTCGCGTGCGCGCAGAAGCGGAAGCCGTCGATCTGCTGATCATCGGCGCCGGCATGGCTGGGCTGACGGCCGGCGCCCGAGCCGTGCGCGACGGTCTGTCGGTGTTGATCGCCGAGATCGGCGACGACGTCGGCGGATCGGCGCGCTTCGCCGGCTACGCGTGGACCGCTCCCAGCCACGAGATCATGGATCAGCACAATCCGCGCGGAGCGGCCGCACTGAAACGCGCCCTGGTGGACCGGTTCGCCGACGGCGTCTCATGGATCCGTTCCATCGGCGTCGAGGCCGGGGACGAGCAGGCAATTCTCAGTTTCGGCCGCGGGCATCGGTTCGACACCAACCACTACCTTGACACCTGCCGCCGGCTCATCCTCCAAGGCGGCGGCGAGCTGCTGCTCGACACCGACACCGAACGTCTGGTGACGGAGGAGGGAGTCGTGACCGGGGCGGAGCTGAGGTCGGCCGACGGCACGCGGACAACGGTGCGGGCTCGCTCGACGCTCATCGCGACCGGCGGATTCCAGGGCGACCTCGCGCTCCGTTCCACCCACGTGCACCCGCGGGCCGACCGTATGGAGCTGCGCTCGAATCCGCACAGCCGTGGCAACGGCTACCGCCTGGCCACCGAGGTGGGCGCGGCCACCGGTCACGAGGACGCCGGCTTCTACGGTCACCTCATCCCCAGCGGCATCTCCTTCGCCGATCCGGCGGACTTCGTCGACCTGTCGCTGTACTACAGCGAGCACGCGCTCCTGTTCAACCTGAACAACGAACGGTTCACGGACGAGACGCTGGGCGATCACCTCACCACCATGGCGTTGCTGGAGCAGCCCGGAAGCCGCGGCCTTCTCGTCGCCGACGCCCGGGTGTTCCGTGACTGGATCGTCGGCTCCTATGTCGAGGGCGCCGTCGCCGTCGACAAGTTCGCCCTGGCGAGCAGGCGAGGCGGTCGCGTCGGACTCGCCCAGGACCTGGACGAGCTGGCCTTTCTGCCCGAGGAATGGGGCTACCACGGCAAGGCCGTCCGCGACGGCGTCGAGCTCTTCAACCAGCGCGCCTCGGCGGGGCTCGACCTGCGGCCCGGCCGCGAACTGGACCGGCTGCCACTCGACGAGCCGCCGTACTACGTCATCGAGGCGGTGCCGGCCATCACGTTCCCCTTCCACGGCCTGCGCGTCGACGACCGCGCCCGCGTGCTGGGCGAGGACGGCGAACCGATCGGCGGGCTGCTCGCTGCGGGGTCGGACGTCGGCGGTCTGTGGAACCGCGCGTACGCGGGCGGCATCGCCGCGGCTCTCGTCTTCGGCCTGACCGCGACCGACACGGCCACCGAGACAACCGCCGAAACCGCCACCGGCGCAGCCACCCACACCACCGCCGACGCCTAAAAGACGCCAAGAAGACGCCTAGAAGGAGCCCCATGACCACCGACACCCCCCTGCTCGACGCGTGGTTCGCCACGATGGACTCCGACGAGCCCGAACGCGTGCTCACGAAGATCACCGACGACTTCGAGATGTCCGTGGTGTTCTCCAAGGGCGGCGGGCAGACCGCCGAGTTCCGCGGCGACCGTGAGGGCCTGGTCGGCTATCTCGAGCAGCGCGAGAAGAACGCGCTGGTCCATCACCTGGTCCGGGCCACGGCCGTCGGCGACGTCGAGCTGGGGTTGGGGACGGTGACGCGGGACGGACGGTTCGAGGCGTCGTTCAACGTGACCGCGCTCGTGGACCCCGCCTCCGGCAGGTGCCGTCGGCTGCTCATCTGCCGTACGCCGGAAATCGCCTTTCCCTTGAGCGACCAGTGAGCGACTCGGCCAGGTTCGAGGGGGCGGTCGCGCTGGTCACCGGAGGCGGGTCCGGGATCGGCGCCGCGGTCGTGCGGCAGCTCGATCGCGAGCGGTGCGCCGCGGTCTATGTGGCCGACGTCAACGAGGTCGGAGCGCGTACGGTGGCCGCGACGACCAGGTCCGGCCGCCCGGCCGCCCTGGACGTCACCGTCGCCGCCGACGTGGAGGCACAGGTCGAACGGATCGTCGCGGCACACGGCCGGCTGGACGTCGTCGTGAACACCGCGGGGGTGGACGATCCACGCGCCAAGGAGCGGCTCCTGGCCGCCCAGTTGTCCGGCGAGCCCCTTGATACCTTCCGGTACCTGGAGGACGAACAGTGGCGCCGGGTCATGGCGATCAATCTCGACGGGTCGTTCCATGTCCTGCGGGCGGCGGTGCGGGCGATGATCCCGGCCGGTCGCGGCGCCGTCGTCATGGTGGGGTCGTCGGCGGCCTTCGACACGCTGGTGGGCTACGCCCACTATGCCGCGTCCAAGGCGGGCGTGCACGCGCTCGCGCAGTCGGTGGCCAAGGAGGCGGCGGCCTTCGGTGTACGGGTCAACGTCGTCGCGCCGGGTCCGGTGGACACCCCCATGGCGGCTCGCACCCCGGCGGCCGTCCGGCAGGCGATGGCGGCCTCCGGGCCGATCGGGTACGCCTCGCCCGAGGAGCTGGCGGACAACATCCTGTACCTCGCCTCCCCCGCCGCGTCGAACGTGGTGGGCGCCGTGCTGCTCAGCAACGGCGGCCGGTTCACGGTCTGAGGATTTTCGCGTGGAGATCGACAAAGGAGATCGCTGTGAAAGCTCGACTGTCCGGCCGCGTGGCCCTGGTGACCGGCGCGACCGGCGGGATCGGGGAGGCCGTCATCCGGCGGTTCGCCGAGGAGGACGCGACGGTCGTGATCACCGATGTGGACGCGGAACGCTGTGAGGAGGCCGCCGAGCAGCTCACGAAGGCGGGCGGACGGGCCATCGGCCGCGGCCTCGACGTCACCGACGAGGGTGCCTGGGAAGCGGTCGTGACCGAGGTGGCCGAACGGCTCGGCGGCATCTCCGTGCTGGTCAACAACGCCGGCATCGCCAAGATGACGGACGTGGAGACGGAGACGCTGGAGACGTGGGAAGCCGTCGTCGCGGTCACCCAGCGCGGGGTCTGGCTCGGGATGAAGCACGCCGGCCCGGTGATCGAGCGTTCCGGCGGGGGGTCGATCGTCAACGTCTCGTCGATATTCGGCACGGTCGGCGGATTCGGCGGCCAGTTCTCCTACCACGCCGCCAAGGGCGCGGTCCGGCTGATGACCAAGAACGCGGCGCTGCACTGGGCGGAGCGTGGGGTCAGGGTCAACTCGTTGCACCCGGGTTTCATCGAGACCCCGCTGTCACGCAAGCTCTGGCGGGGTACGCCCAGGCTTGACCTGATGGTCGACAACACGCCGATGGGGCGGCTGGGCCGTACCGACGAGGTCGCGAACGCCGCGCTCTTCCTGGCCTGCGACGAGTCGAGCTTCGTCACCGGCTCCGAGCTGTACGTCGACGGCGGCTACACCGCCCGCTGAGCTCCGGGACCGCACCACCCGCTGTGTCCCGGGGCCGTACGGCGACGCGGTCGGCTACTCCGTGCCGCCGTCCACACGCGTGTACTCGCTCACTCCGCCATCGACCGTGACGATCACCTGTCCGCGCGCCGCGAGAACGTCGAGGTGCGCGACGGTCTCGTTGACCGCGAGCATCTGGTTGAAGTCGTCCAGGCTCGCGAACGGCACCTCGCGCCGGGTCCAGGTCAACCGCTGTGCCACCGCGTACGCGTTCAGCGTCCGGTCGCCAAGGACCCGCAGCGCCTGCGCCAGGCGTACATCGTGGTGGGTCAGCAGTTCGGCGACGCGAGCGTGGGCGCTCCCGGCGACCGGGCCGTGCGCGGGCAGCAGTCGCGCGTCGGCGAAGCAGGTCATCAGCCGCAGCGAGGCGAGATAGTCCGCCAGCGGAAACCCGGGGTCGCCGAGCTCGAAGCCGATGGACGGCGTGATGTGCGGCAGCACGTGGTCACCGGAGAACAGCAGGCCCGCCGCCTCGTCCAGGTACACCACGTGCCCTCTGGTGTGGCCGGGCGTGGGGATGACGCGCAGGCTCCTGCGGCCGAGGTCGAGGACGCCCGCGCCGATCCAGCCGTCCGGCGCCTCCCAGTCGCTTTCGGTGAAGCGGCCGAAGTCCAGGCGGGAGAGCCGGTCGGCGAGGTCGCCCGCGCCGCCGTGGCGGAGCACCTCCAGGGAGGTGACCGGCACGTTGCTGCGCACCTCGCCCAGCGTGTCCAGGCCGGGTCGCTCGCCGGCGCCGAGATACACCCGCGACCCCAGGAGCCGGCGCAACGCCACCGCCTGCGTGTAGTGGTCGCGATGGATGTGGGTGACGAAGATCTTCGTGATCCGGCCGAGGTCGTGCCCCAGCGACGCCATGGCCCGCTCAAGGACACGACGGGACTGGGGCAGCGCCCAGCCGCCGTCGATCATGACGATGCCGTCGTCCTCTTCGAGCAGGTAGACGTTGACGGCGCGCAGACCGTCTCCGGGGAGCGGCAGCGGGACGCGGTGCACGCCGGGCCGGATCGTCTCCGCTCCGGCCTCGGCCCACTGGCCGCTCCGGGCCGGCGCCGTCACGCCTCCGCCTTGCCAGCCGGGCTGGGCAGGCGGGCGAGCAGGTCACGGGCGAGGTCGCGGGCGCCCGGCCGGGAGATCTTGCCGACCGTGGTCTGCGGCAACGCGTCGACGGCGAAGACCAGCTCGGGCCACTTGGTCTTGGAAAGTCCGACGCTCCGCAGATGCCGGGTGATCTCGTCGAGCCCGATCCCGTCTCGGTCGGTGAGGGTCACCAGCGCGGCCACTCGTTCGCCGAGGATCTC
The DNA here is from genome assembly GCF_040648335.1 of Nonomuraea sp. NPDC049158. Taxonomy (NCBI): domain Bacteria; kingdom Bacillati; phylum Actinomycetota; class Actinomycetes; order Streptosporangiales; family Streptosporangiaceae; genus Nonomuraea; species Nonomuraea sp. NPDC049158. Next base: position 187,501 of record NZ_JBEZDM010000018.1, on the reverse strand, counting down.
GTCGGGGACCGGCACCACGCAGACCTGCCATATGCCCGGGTGGGTCGCGACGGCGCGCTCCACCTCGGTGACGTCGATGTTGCGGCCGCCACGGATGATCACGTCCTTCTCCCGGCCCATGACGCTGACGGTCCCGTCCTCGTTGGCCATCATGAGATCGCCGGTGGGGAAGAACCCGTCCGCGGTGAGCGCCGGAGGGTCGATCCTGCCTTCGTGCGCGTACCCGAGAAATAGCGACGGCCCGCGCACCTGGGCCCGGCCGACCTCGCCCCGCGACACCTGGCGACCGTCCGGGCCGACCATCCGCAGCTCGGTGCCGGGGAACGGTCGCCCGTCACGGCCGAGCCGGATCTCCACCGGCTCCTCCGGCGACGGCGAGGTGTGGCCCAGGCACTCCGACATCCCGAACACCCGCAGGATCCTGGTGCCCAGCGACTCCTCGGCACGGCCGAGAGCCCCGACGTCCATCGGACCGCCGCCGACGGTCATCGAACGTACGCCCTGGAGCGCCCGTGACCCGGCGGCGGTGGCGCCGAGCTGGAGCGCCATGGTCGGCACGCACATGGTCCACCGCGCCCGCGTCCCGGCCATCCGGGTCAGCACCGCGGCGGGGTCCCACCTGCTCCACAACACCAGTGGGCCCGCCAGCGTCAAAGCCATGAAGACGCCGAAGCAGTACGCCGCGGTCGAGGACAGCGGCACGAGCGCCGCGACCGCGTCGCCTTGGCTCAGGCCGTTGACGGCGATGGTGCGCGAGCAGGCGTAGCGCAGGGCGTCCTCGGACTGGACCACTCCCTTGGGCCGCCCCGTCGAGCCGGAGGTCAGCCCGATCAGCGAGCCACCGGACCACCGCGAGACGTCCCGCGGCCCGTCGTCCGACCACACCCCCCAGCCGTCCCAGCCGCCCCCGGCCGCGCGCACGGACCACTCCGCGAGAGCGGACGGTTCGGCCACCACGGCGTCGGGCCGGATGTCCTCGAAGGCCGCGGCGAACTCGGCGGCGGTGGTGTGGCGATTGACCACCGCCAGCACGCCACCGTTCATCCCCACGGCCAGGGTCGCCGCGACGGTCCGCCAGGAGTTGTCGGCCTGCAAGAGCACGGTCCCGGCGCCGCCGCCCAGGGATTCGGCGAGCCCCGTGGCGCGGGCGAGCAGCTCCCGCGCCGTGTGCTCGCCCGAATCGTCGATGACGGCGACGAAGTCCGACTCCTCGGCCCGACGCCGGAACTCACTCACAAGGTGCCGCATACGGCCCCCTCCACCATCAGCTCGTGAACATCTCCAGCTCGGTCCCCATCACCGCGATCCGGCGGCCCCTCATGTCGCCGACCTGGGCGACCGCCGCCGCCCACTCGGGGCTGTCCAGAGCCTTCCGGAGATCTTCCGGGCTGTCGAAGCTCAGCACCGACATCCCGTCCCAGCCTTCGGACCGGCTTTCCAGCGCCGCCTCTATCTCGGTGTGCCGCCATGCCCGCAGACCCGGCAGCCGACGGGTGAGCTCCGCGTGCTCACTCCGCCACCAGGCGATGAACCGGTCGTGGGTCCACTCCGGCGGTCGCGCGGCCAGAAGCACGAGGTTGTACATGTCATCCCTCCGATCCGGGCGCCGCCGGCCAGTCCAGCAGCTCGAACGAGGTCGTGAAGAACGACTGGTAGCGCAGCATCCGCCCGTTGGCCGACACTACCGCCGCGGAGTGGAATGCCCCGGTGGGCCTGCCGGACTCGGTCACCACCCCGTAGACCATCTCCACGTTGCCGTCGACCGCCGAGCGCAGGACGTTGTGCACCCGTTCGACCGCGGCGCGGCCGGTGATGTAGCGGGCGAAGTCCTCCTTGGACTGCCCGCTCACCTGCCCGCCGGGAAGGGCGATCAGGAAACGGAAGTCCGGCTCCACGTACTCGAGCGCCTTCTCCGGGTTCTGGCCGTCCATGCGGGCCATGTACTCAAGCAGCACCATGATGTGCATCCTTCCTGGTGTCAGCGGTCCGGCGGGGTGAAGAAGTCGCCCTCGGACACGAACTGGCCGCCCTTCACGACCACTTTCTGCACCGCGCGGGTGCCCAGGTGGTTGGCCGCGCTGAAGTTCATGACGGGCGCGACACCGGGGTCGATGCTGCCTGCCTTCTCGTAGGCCGCGATGAGCGACTGCGAGGTGACCGGGCCCTGGACGGTCTGCGCGATCTGGACGAACACCTTGGCGGCGGTCCACCCCCACAGGGCGATGAAGTCCGCGGGCTGTTTCGGCTCGTACTTGGCCATCGCGTCGCGAAACTCCTTGACGGCCGGATCCTCGTCGCTGGGCACCTTGACCAGTTGCACCGCCTTGAAGCCCTCTGCGGCGTCCCCCGCGAGGGTGAGCGTGGAGGCCGCGGCGGTGGGCGCGTACCCGTACATAGGCACCGACAGGCCCTGCAGCTTGGCCTCCTTGAGGAAGGCCGCGGCCTCCGGCGAGGCGAGGATGACGATCACCGCGTCAGGCTTCTTGGCCTTCACCTGCGTGATCGTCGGGCTCCAGTCGGTGGACTGGAACTTCACCGACAGCAGTTCGGTGGTGCTGCCCGGGCTGACCTTCTGCAGGACGGGCCCCACCTGCTTGGCGACGTTGACGAACGCGGCGGGGTCGCTGTGCACCACCAGCACCTTCTTCGCGCCGTCCTCCCCCGCCCAGGCCGCCAGAGCCGCCGCCTGGTCCTCATAGAGGGTCTGGGTGCCGAACAGGCCGGGACGCGGCGGCGTGTACCAGGTGGCGGCCCCGCCCAGCTCGTTGAGGATCGGTACCTTCGACTGCTGCAGGACGAACGGGAAGCTCGCCTCGCCCTGCGCGGTGCCGTTGGCGGCGACGATGGCCACGACCTTGTCCTGGCCGATCAGTTCCCGGGCGATCTGGACGGTCTGCTGCGGGTCGAAGGCGTTGTCCTTGACGATCCAGTTGATCTTGCGGCCGTTGACGCCGCCCTTGTCGTTGATCATCTTGAAGTACGCGTCGGCGCCCGCGCGCTGCGGGACGCCGGAGGCCGCCACGGCACCCGTGAGGGGATACCAGGCGCCGATCTTGATCTCTTTGTCGCTCGCGGCGCTGGAGCCGCCCCCGCCGCAGGCGCCCACGGCAAGGACGAGGGTCGCGACGCAGGTGGTGAGAAGGTGTGTGGAACGGAGGCGCATGACGTTCTCCCACAACTGAGTTCAGTTCAGTTTACGAGACTGTATCGTCGCGCTCACCATGCGGCAATAGCGGAATGCCGGGAAAAGGAAACATCGGGCGCGCGACTCGCGTCAGGGCCGGACAAAGCGACCGGCACGACCTTCGGCGCAGGTCGTGCCGGTCATCGTGGCCAGCGCTACGGCGCGACCATCCGCACGCAGCAGTCTTCGGTCAGCTCGCTCACGGAGGACAACGTCACCAGGCCCTTGGGGCGATACCAGCGCCAGACGCTCACGATCATGCCGAGCATGTTCAGCGCGAGCGTGTGCGGGTCACGACGCGCGAAGGCCCCCTCGGCCATCCCGCGCTCCAGCAACTCGGTCCAGGCCGCCTCGATGCCGTGCACGAGTTCGCGGGCCGCGAGCCGCTCGGCCTCCTCCTTCTTGGAGTTGCGCGGCACCGCGAGAATGGCCAGGTTGTTCTGCAGGATCCGCATCTGCAGCACATTCTGCTCGGACACCGCGTACGCCGAACGCACCGCCGCCCGCAAGGCCTCCATCGGGTCGGGCTGGTCGGCGGTCGCCTTCGTGAACATCTCCAGCGAACGCTGGAGCTCAAGCCGCATGATCGTGAGCAGGCAATGCGCCTTCGACTCGAAGTAGTGATAGAGCGCGGTCTGCCCGATCCCCACCTGATCGGCGACCACCGACCACTTGGTGGCGTCATAGCCGTTCTTACCGAAGTTCTTGACCGCGGCCGCCAGGATCGCCCTCCGCTTGGAACGGGGACTTTCGTCCGGCTCGACGATCTTCGCCGCCTTCATCACCGCACCCCCCACTTGTGCGCCTGGGAAACGTCGCGGCCCGGCCGGCCTCTGCCGCCGACCTGACTTGAACTCGGTTCTAGTTTCATTCCCCGTCATCTTACCCATCGAAGGTGCTTGCACGTCCCGGTTGTCGATCAAGCGACCGGGACACCCGCCGTACGCCTAGCGCTGACAAGGGTGGCCCGGCCGTTCGGCAGCCCAGTCCATGGGCTGGGAGAAGCCGCCGCTCGTCGGGGTGACCGCGCTCGCCGCCGTACGGAAGCATCCTGCGGGCAGGAGCGGCAGGCTCACCGAGGACGACCCGCGTCGCACCTGGTAGACGCCACCGGGCACCGTGGCCTGCGCCGGCGCGGTGAGCGCGCACGGCAGGACGTTGGCGCCCGCGCAGGCGGCGGCGGGGGTCTGGGTGGTGAGCGTGAGGCGGACGGAGTGTCCGGGGCGCACCGCCCAGAGGCGCGGGTGGAGCGCTATGTCGAAACGGGTGACCTCGCCCGGTGTCAGGTAGCTGTCGCCGGTCTGCCGGGTGTAGGGACGGATGATCGTCCCGTCGCGGTCGCGCCAGGTCTTACGGGGATCGAGGGCGCGCTGGCTGCCGAGCACCGCCCCGAACGTGATGGGCGCCGCCGTCCCGTCCGGTGCGACGTCGGAGAGGGTGGCGATCAGCACGAGGTTGGTATTGCTGGAACTGGCGTACACGGCCGCGCTGACGGGTCCCGCCAGGGTGGCGCCGTCGGCGAGAGGAGGCGTCGAGTAGGTGAGCGTGCCGCCCGCCGTGTCCGGCGCGGCCCACGCGATCGGGTCGCCGCCCTCGGCCGATCGGGAGGGCTTGAGCGCCCCGTTGGCGTGGAGGTAGTACGTGGTGTAGTCGGTGACGATCGGGTATCGCGCCGCGTTGACCCAGCGGTCGGCCCGCAGTTCGTACAGGTGCATCGGGGTGCTTGTCCGGTCGATGCCGGTGTTCGCGTGCTTCAACCACGTGTCGTACCACTCGAGCATGATGGTGTTGTCGAGGCCCTGACCATGCCCCCAAGGGCCGACGATGATCTGGTAGCGCCCGGTCACCGGCTGGCCGGGATCCATCGCGGCCTGGACGGGGCGGTCGTGGTAGGCGTTCTGCAACGCCGTGTAGAACTCGGTCGCGCCCCGGATGACCACATCGTCCCATCCGCTCCACAGCAGAGCGGGGATGTCGTTGTCCACGATGTCCTGGGCGAAGGTGATGGGCTGGCGCGAACGCCAGAAGTCACGGTTGTAGGCGGCGTCGCCGCCGCTCTCGACCTCCGTGACCAGGTCGGCGAAGAAGGATTTCGCCGAGGGGGTGTCGCCGACGGAGGCGGCGGCGCGCTTGAGGAAGGGGAAGTCCCCCGTCAGGATCCCGTCCACCAGGAAGGTCTCCCTGAGGTAGTCCTGCGCGGTGCACGTGGGGATGATCGTTTTCAGCGGCGAGCCTCGGCCGATTCCGGCGGCGGTGTAGAGCTGGGTCTCCCCGGCGTACGAGCAGCCGTAGCCACCGACGACGCCGTTGGAGCCGTCCAGTTCACGGGCTGCCCAGTAGACGGTCCGGACGCCGTCGCGGTGGTCGCGGGCCGACACGTAGCCGAACTCTCCACCGGACGTCCCGGCCCCCCGCGACCGAACGGTCGCGAAGATGTATCCGTACGGGACGAAGAACGGATTGACCGCGTCCGTGTACGGCGTCTGCTGCAGGATCACCGGGAACCGGCCGGAGGCGCGCCGCCCGGTCGCCGGATCCGTCGGATAGGCGACCGTGGCCGTCAGGGTCACGCCGTCGTCCATCCGGACGGGAACGTCCGAGACGACCGTGGTGCCGTAGCGGGCCGGTCCCGGCTCCCATCGCCCGCCGGGCCATGGAGTGGGCGCCTGCCGGTCGGCCCGCGCGGGGGCCTGACCCCCGGCGAGCAGGACCGCGGCGAGCACGCCCGCGAGGACGACGGACCAGACCCGCCGATGCCAAGATGTGGCCATCTTGCACCTTCCCGATCGCTTCCTGAACTGAACTCACTTGAGCTCACCAGCAGTGTGCGGCAGGTACGACCCTGTACGCCAGAGCTGAATTCAATTAGGGTTCGCTGGTAGTCATCCACGAGGAGGCCTCCCATGCCGTTCGTACTCATCCATGGCGCCGGCTTCGGCGCGAACTGCTGGGACGAGCTGATCCCCCTTCTGAACGCCGAGGCGCTGGCCGTCGACCTTCCCGGCCGTGGCACGCGGGCCGGAGCCGACCCGCGCACGGTCACCCTCGCCGACTGCGCCGAAGCCGTCCGCGAGGACGTCGAGGCGAAGGACCTGCGCGACGTCGTGCTGGTCGGTCACTCCTTCGCCGGGGTCACCGTGCCACGCGTGCTGGACCTCGTGCCGGAGCGGATCCGGCACGTCGTTCTCGTGTCGGCCGTGGTGCCGCCCGACGGGTCACGGGTGCTCGACCAGATCGATCCGGGCGTACGGGACCTGGTCGAGCAGTCCATCGCCGGTGGCGTCTACCACCAGACCCGCGAGGGGGCCGCCGCGATCCTGTGCGACGACATGGACGAGGCGACCACCACGGCGACCCTGGACCGGCTGATCGACGACTCGGCCGCGCTGCTGAGCGAGGTCGTGGACCTGAGCGGCTACCAGCGCGCGATCCCGCGCACGTACGTGCACCTCACCCGGGACCTGTGCTACGTCGAGGAACTGCAGCAACGGTCCATCGCGCTGCTCCGCCCGGAGGTCGTCGATCTCGACACCGGGCACATGGCGATGATCAGCGCGCCGGAGAGGCTCGCCGCCGTCCTCAACACCGTCCACGGCTGATCACATCCGTTCGATGATCGTGGCGTTGGCCATGCCGCCTCCCTCGCACATCGTCTGCAGGCCGTAACGTCCCCCGGTGCGCCGCAGCTGGTGCACCAGGGTCGTCATCAGCCGTGCCCCGGTGGCGCCCAGCGGGTGGCCGAGCGCGATCGCTCCCCCGAACGCGTTGGTCCGCTCGGGCGCCGCCCCGATCTCCTTGCGCCAGGCCAGCACCACCGACGCGAACGCCTCGTTGATCTCGATCAGATCGATGTCACCGATGGACAGACCAGAACGATCCAGGATCTTCTCGGTGGCCGGGATGGGCCCGGTGAGCATGTAGATCGGGTCCGAGCCGACGACGGCCATGCTGTGGACCCGGGCCAGCGGCGTGAGCCCGTAGCGGCGCACCGCGTCCGGCGAGGCGACGAGCAGCGCGGCGGCGCCGTCCGAGATCTGGCTCGACACCGCGGCGGTCAGCCGGCCGCCCTCGCTGAGTGTCCGCAGCCCCGCCATCTTCTCCAAGCTGGTCTCGGCCCGCGGACCCTCGTCGGCCTCCAGGCCGAACGCGGGCACGACCTCTTCGCCGAACACCCCGTCCGACCATGCCGCGACCGCGCGCCGATGGCTGTCCAGGGCGAATCGCTCCATGTCCAGCCGCGAGACGTCCCACTTTCGCGCGATCAGCTCGGCGCCGCGAAACTGCGACACCTCCTCCTCTCCGAAGCGAGCCCGCCAGCCCGCCGCGTCGTACGGCGCGCCCATGCCCTCACGCTCCCCCAGGACGGCCGGGCTTGAGATGGGCACCAGACTCATGACCTCGACACCACCGGCGACGACGAGGTCGGCGGTGCCGGACATGACGGCCTGGGCGGCGAAGTGGACGGCCTGCTGCGACGAGCCGCACTGCCGGTCGATGGTGGTGCCGGGCACGTGCTGGGGCAGCCCGGCGGTCAGCCATGACGTGCGGGCGATGTTGCCCGTCTGCGCGCCGATCTGGCCGACGCAGCCGAAGTAGACGTCATCGACGGCCCCGGGGTCGATCCCGGTGCGGGCGATGAGCGAACGCAGCACGTGGGCGCCCAGGTCGGCGGGGTGAACCCCGCTCAGCGCCCCGTTGCGGCGGCCGACAGGGGTACGGACGGCATCGACGATGAAGGCTTCGGCCATGGTGATCCACTCCGGTCAGTCGGTAAGGGAAAGGTAGGGCGGCCTGGGTCACAAGCCGCGTTGCTCGGTGCCGCCAGGGAAGTGAGCGGGGCGCTTGCCCAGGAAGGCGGCCACGCCCTCCTCCCCTTCGGGGGAGGCCGCCGCCGAGGCGAGAGCGCGGGCCTCACGGTCCAGGTGCGCGTCGAGGTCGCTGGACAGCCCGTCGGACACCAGCCGCCGAGTCGCGCCGAAGGCCCCGGTCGCCCCCCGCGCGAGCGTGGCGGCCACCCGCCGAGCTTGCGCCGGCAGCCGCTCGGCGCTCACCACGGTCGTCACGAGTCCCATGCCGGCCGCTTCCTCCGCGGAGATCCGGCGATTGGTGAGCAGCAGTTCCAGCGCCCGCTTGGGACCGACCAGCCGGGGCAGCGACCAGGTCACCCCGGCGTCGGGCGAGTAGCCGATGCCGGTGTAGGCGAGGGTGAACGTCGCGTCGTCCGCCGCGATGGTGAAGTCGGCCGCGGCGGCCAGTCCGACTCCGGCACCGGCGACGGCTCCCTGCACCTGCGCCACGAGCGGCGCGTCCATCGTGGCGAAGATCCGCAACGCTCCGTGCAGCGCGTCGGTCACCTCGATCAGGTGCTCCTCCAGCGCTCTCCCCCGCAAACCGGAGAATTCGCGCAGGTCGCCGCCGACGCAGAAGGATCGCCCCGTGCCGCGCAGCAGGACCGCCCGGACGTTCTCGCTCAGGCAGACCTGGGCGGCGTCCCGCAGCTCGCGCGCCAGCCCCAAAGAGATGGCGTTGCCGCGCTCGCCCCGGCACAGGACGACGTCCGCCACCCCGTCCAGGACCTCCACCGTGACACTCATCTCGCCGTCCAGCCACCGTCAACCACCAGAACCTGTCCGGTGCAGTACGACGAGGCGTCCGAGGCGAGGAAGAGCAGAGCGCCGTCGAGCTCGGCGGGATCCCCGCCACGGCCCAGCATCGTGTTCTTCTCGACCCACCGGCTGGACCGGGCGTCGGCGAACAGCTCCTCGGTCATCTCGGATCGGAACCAGCCCGGCGCCAGCGCGTTGACCCGCACGCCGGCCTGACCCCACTGGCCGGCCAGCTCGCGGGTCAGTCCCACCAGTCCCGCCTTGGAGGCCGCGTAGCTCGCGCCGCCCATCGGGGCCGCCGACACCAGGCCCAGGATGGAGGCGACGTTCACGATGCTGCGGCCGGTGCCGGACGTCGCGGCCATGAGGCGGGCCAGATGGAACGGAGCGACCAGGTTCACGGCGAGAACGTCAGCGAAGTTCTGTGAGCTCTCGTCTTCGGCGCGGGTTCCGCCCGCGACGCCGGCGTTGTTGATCAGGACGTCGAAACGGCCGGTCTGCGCCACGGCGGTCGCGACGAGCCGTTCGCGATCGTCCTCGCGGCTGACGTCACAGGCCACCGGGTGGATACGGGAATCACCGGCCGCCAGCTCAGCCAGCCGGTCGGCCCGCCTGGCCGCCGCGAACACGGTCGCCCCGGAGGCGGCCAGGACGGCCGCGAAGCGGGCCCCGAGCCCGGAGGAGGCCCCGGTGACCACGGCCGTCCGCCCGCTCAGGGAGAACAGGTGGTCGATCACTCGTCGACCCCGATCGGCAGGGCAAGCGCGCCGCCGTCGATGACGAGGGTCTGGCCGGTGATCCAGGAGGAGGCGTCCGAGGCCAGGAACAGCGCCGCGCTCGCCACGTCCTCGGGCGTGCCCAGCCGCCGCAACGGCAGCTTCGCGGTGAGAATGGGCTCGCGCGCCTCCCAGACGGCCCGCGCCAGCTCGGTCTTGATCAGTCCCGGTGCGATGGCGTTGACGCGCGCCTTGGGGCCGAGCTCGTAGGCGAGCTGCCGGGTCATATGGATCATGGCGGCCTTGGTGGCGTTGTAGTAGCCGATGTGCGGGTCGACGATCAGCCCGCCCACCGACGCGATGTTGATGACGGCGCCTCCGTGCTCGGCCATCGAGGCGTTCCAGGCGCAGCGAGTCCAGGCGATCATCCCGTACTGGTTGACCCGCACCGTCTTCTCCGCGCGGGGCAGGTCGAGGTCGAGCAGGTCGCCGTGGTAGGGGTTGGTGGCGGCGTTGTTGACCAGGACGTCCACCCGGCCGAAGCGCTCCATCGTCTCGTCGATACAGCGCTGTGCCTGCTCCGGCTCCCCGGCGTTGGCCACGACGGTGTGCACACCCCCGCCCGCCTCGGCGCGCAGCAACTCGGCACGTGCGCCGGCCAGCCCCTCCGCCTTGCGCGCGGCGATGACCACGTGCGCTCCCGCGGCCCGGTAGGCGTGCGCGATCGCCAGCCCGATGCCACGGGACCCACCGGTGATCACCGCTGTCCGGCCGTCGAGCACGTTCATGCCGCCCCCTTGTTTCGGTACTTGGCCAGTTCCTGGCGGGCGACGGTACGCAGGTGAACCTCGTCGGGCCCGTCGGCGATGCGCAGCGCCCTGGTGATCGCGAACAGCCGGGCCAGAACGGTGTCATCGCTGACCCCGGCCGCTCCGAACGCCTGGACGGCCCGATCCACCACCCGGTGCGCCGTCTCCAGAGCCGCCACCTTGATGGCCGCGACCTCCATGCGGGCCGCGGAGTTGCCGACGGTGTCCATCAGCCACGCGGACTTGAGCACCAGCAGCCGCACCTGTTCGACCTCGATGCGGCTGCGCCCGATCCATTCCCGCACGACGCCCTGGTCGGCCAGCGGGCCGCCGAACGCCTCGCGGTCGAGCACGCGACGGCACATGAGCGCGAGGGCCCGTTCGGCGAACCCGACCGCGCGCATGGCGTAGTGCATCCGGCCGGGTCCGAGCCGTCCCTGGGCGAGCGCGAAGCCGTCGCCCTCGCCGCCGAGCAGGTTGGCGGCGGGTACGCGTACGTCCTCGAAGAGCACGTCACCGTGCCCGAGCCGGTCGGTGTAGCCGAACATGGGCAGGTCCCGCAGCACCGTGATGCCGGGGGTGTCCCGGGGGACGAGCAACATGCTCTGGCGCCGGTACGGGTCGGCGTCCGGGTCGGTCACCCCCATGAGGATGATCAGCTTGCAGTCCGGGTCGAGGATGCCCGAGGTGTACCACTTGTGGCCGTTGACCAGGTAGCTGTCGCCGTCGCGGGTGATCCTGGTGCGCAGGTTTCGAGGGTCGGAACTGGCCACGTCGGGCTCGGTCATGGCGAAGCACGACCGTATCTCGGCCGCCAGCAGCGGGCGCAGCCACCGCTCCTGCTGCTCGGGGGTGCCGAACAGGGCCAGCAGCTCCATGTTCCCGGTGTCCGGGGCGGAGCAGTTGAACACCTCCGGCCCGAAGACGCAGCCGCCGGCCAGTTCGGCGAGCGGCGCGTACTCCAGGTTCGTCAGGTTGGCGCCCCAGTCGCCGTGGGACATGAACAGGTTCCACAGGCCCTCGGCGCGAGCCTGCTCCTTGAGTTCGACCATCACGGGGGGCAGGGCGTGCGGGTCGTCGGCGGTGGCGAGCTGCCGGTCGTAGACGGGTTCGGCGGGATAGACGTGCTGCTCCATGAAGGACCGCATCCGGGTCTGGAGCTCGCGTGCGCGGGGCGAGTAGGAGAAATCCACTTATGTCCCTAGAAAGTCGTGCGCTGTGCGGATCATGGCGGCGATGGTCGGCGGCAGGCGTTCCTGGTCGGGGTCGTGGATCCGGCCCTCGCGGTGCCGACGCAGGTTGTGGCCCATGATCGCGGCCATCTTCATCCGGCCGAGCGCGCGGAACCAGTCGAAGCGGGGCAGCGGCGCGGCGCCCGCGAGGTAGGCCTCCAGCAGCTCCGCCTCGGTGGGCAACCCGGGCACTTCCCTGCCCAGCACGGGGAAGTTGCGGTGGTCGGCGAACAGCAGGAACCAGACCAGGTCCGTACGCGGGTCGCCGACGCTCCAGATCTCCCAGTCGACGACGGCCGCCGCCTCCCGCGCCCGGTACAGGACGTTGCCGAGCCGGAAGTCGCCGTGCACCAGGACCGGCGGCAGATCGGCGGGCACGTCCTGGGCGAGCCGGTGGAGCAGCTCGTCGGATCCGGGGCGCAACTCGGCGGGAACGGCGCGCATCGTGCGGCTCCACTGGCCGAGCTCGGCGACCGCGTCGCGAGGCGGTGGCGCGTCCAGCGCCAGGGAGGCGACGTCGAGATCGTGCAGCCGCCGCAGGACACGGGCGGCGTCCAGCATGCGGGCGCGGGCCAGCTCCGGAGTGAGATCGTGCTCGTCGAGCACCGGTTCCGCGGCCTGGCCGGCGACGAACTCCATGGCGAACCAGGCCGGTTGCCGCTCATCGACCGCCACCACCTCCGGGACGGGCACCGCCGTGCCGGCCAGCGCCTGGAGCACCCGGGCCTGGCGGAGCATGTCGTTGCGGCCCACCGGCCGTTCGGCGGGCGGAACCGCCTTGACGACGTGCTTGCGCTCTCCCACCGTGACCACGTACGTGAGTCCGGAGTGGCCGCCGGCGAGCGTCTCCAGCGGGCCCACCCGCTGCCCGGGGAACGCGCTGACGACCCGGTCGGCCAGGCCTGACGAAGCGACGTCGGCGGTCATCGTACGGGCTCCTTGGGCAGGCCGAGCACCCGCTCGGACAGGATGGTGCGCTGGATCTCGTCGGTCCCGCCGGCGATGCTGTAGCCGGGCGCGCCCAGCAGATGCTCGGTCCAGGCGAAGGTGCCCCACTCTCCGGTGTCGGCGACCAGTCGCGGCCCGAGCAGCTGAAGGACCAGGTCGCTGGTGCGGCGCATGGTCTCGGTGGCGTAGAGCTTGCCCACCGACGCCTCGGCTCCCGGTTCGCGGCCGGAGACCAGCGCCGCGGTCACGCGCAGGCCGATGAGGCGCTGGACGAGCGTGCGAGCGTACAGGTCGGCCGCGAGGTTCCGCTCGTGGCCGGTGAGCGGCCGCGGCAGGTGCCGGGCCAGCTCGACGGCGCGGTCGGCGTTGTCCAGGCCGAGGGCGCCGGAGTCGAGCCGTTCGGCGGCCAGCACCGTCAGGGTGACCCGCCATCCCTCGCCGACGGGGCCCAGCCGATCGGTGTCGGGTACCACGACACCGTCGAGGTAGACCTCGTTGAAGCTGATCCCGCCGGTCATCTGCCGGATGGGGCGAATGGTGACACCCGGGGCGTCCATCGGAACCATGAACACCGTGATGCCCGCGTGTTTGCGCACGTCAGGGTCGGTACGGCAGACGGCCACGCCCCAGGACGCGACCGTCGCCCCCGAGGTCCACACCTTGTGCCCGTCGAGCACCCAGTTGTCGCCGTCGCGAACCGCCCGCGTACGGACCGCGGCCAGATCGGACCCGGCCTCGGTCTCGGAGAACAGCTGGCAGGCCAGCTCGTCAGCGCGCAGCATCGGCCTGATCCAGCGTTCCCGCTGCTCCGGCGTGCCCCAGATCCGGATGGCCGGGGCCACCAGTTGCTGGGTGACCGGGAAGATCTCGGTGCGGCGCGGGACGTCGAAGGCGGCCTCCTCCTGCCGGTAGAGCTGCTCGTAGAACACGGGCAGACCGCGTCCGCCGAACTCCGCCGGCCAGCTCAGCGCGCCCCAGCCCGCGTCGAACCGGGTCACCTCCCAGGCCCGGATCCGTTCGGTGTGCTCGCGCTCCTCCTCTTCGGACCAGTTCTCGAAGACCGCGACCGAGTCGTCACCGGTGCCCCAGGCACCGTTCGCCTGCCGCGGCCGGGCGACCGACGCGAGCCAGTCGCGGGCCTCTGCCCTGAACTTCTCAGGTGCCGGACTATCGCTCATCAGTTCCTCTATCGGGACAACACCGTGCAGGCGCTCACGCCCGGGGCGCCGTACACGTGGGTGAATCCGACTCTCGGCCGGCCGGGCACCTGCCGGTCTCCGGCCTGCCCGCGCAGTTGCCGGACCACCTCGCAGACCTGGCGCAGACCCGACGCGCCGATGGGCTCACCGTTGGCGATGCAGCCGCCGTCGGTGTTGACCGGCAACGAGCCGCCGATCTCGGTGGCGCGCGAGGCGATCAGCTTCTCCTGCTCACCGTCCTCGCAGAACCCGCACTCGGCCATGTGCATCACCTCGGCACCGCTCTCGGTGTCCTGCAGCTGGCACACATCGACGTCGCCGGGGGCGACCCCGGCCGCTTCGAACGCCGCCGCCGCGGCGTCCCTGGTCACGCTGCTCAGCTCGCCGCCGGCGATCCAGGGGCTGAAGACCTCGAACGAACCGAAGCGGCGAGACCGTACGACCGCTGATCGCAGGGTCACCGGGACGCTCGTCAGCTCCCTGGCCACCGAGGCGCCGCACAGCACCAGCGCGGCCGCGCCTTCTCCCGGGGAGCAGAACATGTAGCGGGTCAGCGGGTCACTGACCATGCCAGAGGCGAGAATCTCGTCGGCGGTCATCGGCGTGCGCCGCCAGGCGTTGGGGTTGCGGGCGCCGTTGCGGTAGGCCTTCTCCGCGACCAGCGCGAGCGTACGGGAGCTGATCCCGTGGTCGTGCATGTAGCGGCGGATCTTCATGCCGAAGAACTGGGTGGTGACCATCAGCCCGTCACGCCCGTAGGCCTCGTCCAGGCCCCAGTCGGCCGGCATCGGGTCGAAGGCGCCCCGTGGGTGCTTGTCGAACCCGACGGCCAGCACCACGTCGGCCATGCCGCCGCGGATGGCGTTCACCGCCGACACCAGAGCGCTGCCGCCCGTCGCGCAACCGTTCTTGACGTTGACGAACGGCAGGCCGGTCAGACCTAGCTGGGCCACCAAGGTGTCGGCCAGCCCGGCGGCGTCACTGCCGCCGAACGCCGCTCCCACCCGTGACCACGCGATCCCGGCGTCGGCGAGCGCGGCGTTCACCGCGTGCACGGCATGCCCGCGGCCGGTCGTGTGCTCGGTGCGCCCGAAGGGCGACATGCCGGCGCCGGCGATCAGGACGTCGGTCATCGGACGCCTTCGATCGGGACGGCGCGCGGCACTCCAGTGACGGGCTCGATCGGGACGGCGCGCGGCACTCCGGTGGCGGGCTCGATCGGGACGGCGCGCGGCACTCCGGTGGCGGGCTCGATCGGGACGGCGCGCGGCACTCCGGTGGCGGGCTCGATCCGCAGCGGCATGCCGATCCGGATCGAGTCGAGGTCGCCGACGTCGAGCACCGCCGCGACGCGGACGCCCTCCGGCAGCTCCACATACCCCACGGCGAAAGGCCGGAAGCCGCCCTGTGGCGGCGCGTACGGGGGTGATTTCGGGGCGAACCGCTGAACCGTCCACGTCCACAGCTCCCCCGCCGAGGACAACGTCACCTCGGACGTCGCCCGCCCGCACCGCGGACAGGCGTCGTCGGCCGGGTAGACCGTCACCGCGCACTCACCGCACCGCGAGCCCCGCAGACCGGCCTGCGCCATCGTCGACACCGGTCAGCGACCCTTCCACTTCGGCTCGCGCTTCTCCAGGAACGCGGCCACGCCCTCGGCGGCGTCCTCGGAGTTGAGCGTCACGCCGACGGCCAGGTGCTCCATCACCATCAGCGACTGGATGTCGGCCTCCAGGCTGCGGTCGATGGTCATCTTGGTGATCCGCATCTGGAAGGGGCTCTTGTCGGTCAGGTGGCTGATGAACTCATCGACCGTGGCATCGAGCTCCTCCGCGGGCGCCGACTTGTTGATCAGGTCGAAGTCGGCCGCCTCGACGCCGGTCAGCAGCTTGCCGGTGAGCATCAGCTCCTTGGTCTTGCGGATGCCGATCATGCGGGGCACCCGGTAGATCGGCCCCGCGCCGCCGAACAGGCCTCGGCGGATGTGGAAGTCCCCGATCTTGGCGTCGTCCGCGGCGATCGCGAAGTCACAGGAGATCATCAGCTCGAAGCCGCCGGCCGTGACATAACCCTCCAGCACCGCCACCGAGGGGGTGCTCATCGAGTACAGCCGGTCGCAGACCTTCGCCGAGATGACCGCCACGTCCATGGCCGTGCTGCTGCCGATGTAGTCGGCCTGCAACTCGTCGAGATCGAAGCCCGAGCAGAACGTGCCGCCCCGGCCGCGTAGCACCAGGACGCGCAGCTCGGGGTCGGCGTCGACCTCGGTGATGATCTCGTCGAGCCGCTTGAGTATCGGCAGGGTTACACAGTTCTTCTTCCACGGGCGATTGAGCCAGACTCTCGCGACGTTGCCATCGCGCTCGAACTGGATCTCTTCCTCTACCGTCAACGTTCCTCCTTGAACTGAATTCAGTACAGTTCTATGGGCCGACTGCGGCCCTGTCAATAGCAGGTATTGTGCGAAATATCGCCTGTCAGACCCCGTTCAGGCCGAGCAGACCGCCCAGCCGTGCCCGGTGGTCACCGGCCGTGCCGAACAACACTTCGGCCGCTCGGGCGCGGCGTAGGTAAAGGTGGGCGGGGTGCTCCCAGGTGAACCCGATCCCGCCGTGCAGTTGCACGTATTCGGCCGTCGCCCGGCTGTACACGCCGGAGCAGACCACCTTCGCCGTACTGGCCGCCACCGGCAGATCCCGCGACGAGGCGGTGACGCACGCCACCGCGAAGACCGCGGCCGAACGCGCCGCCTCGATCTCGACCAGCAGGTCGGCCAGCCGATGTTTGATCGCCTGGAACGAGCCTATCTGCCGGCCGAACTGACGGCGCTGCAGCACGTACGACACGCTCGCGTCGAGCGCGTGCGCGCTCCCGCCGACCTGCTCGGCGGCCAGCGCGGCCCGCCCGATGTCGAGCACCCGCCCGGTGATCGCGGCGGCGTTTGCCCCGATCGGTACGAACGGCGTGTCCGCGAAGGTGACCAGGGCCTGGGGACGGGTACCGTCCAGAACCGTCCGGGCCGTCCGGGTGACGCCTTCCGCGCCACGCTCGCACGCGAAGAGACCGGCTCCATCGGCGGTCCGCGCCGCGACGATGATCAGGTCGGCTCCGCAGCCGTCGAGCACGAAGTCGGCCGTCCCGCTGCCGGTCCACCCGCCCTTCCCTGGCGTGGCTCGTAGCCCGCCGCCGTCGTCGTCGAAGCCCGCGACCGTCGCGGTGAGGGTGCCCGCGGCGATGCCGGGAAGGTAGCGGGCGCAGGCTTCGCGATCTCCGCTGAGCAACAGGGCGTAGGTCGCGAGCACGGTGGTGGAGAGCAAAGGGGCGCACAGCAACGCCCGCCCCGCCTCCTCGAAGACCACCGCGAGCTCCGCGAACGAGAAGCCCGACCCGCCGTACTCCTCCGGTATCGCCAGGCCCTGGACGCCGAGCTCCGTGGCCATCCGCGCCCACAGTGCCGCGTCGTGTCCGCGGCCGGTCGCCAGGTGCTCGCGTACGTCCTCCGACGCGGCGGCCTCGGTGAAGAAGTCGCGCAGGACCTCCCGTAGCTGCTTGCGTTCATCGGTGTCGCCGAGCAGCGCCGGATCGACGTCGAGCATCAGGCCTCCAGTTCGTTCACATCGCGTAGCTTGAGCTCACTTAGCTTGAGCTCACTTAGCTTGAGCTCACTTAGCTTGAGCAAGGTCGCGGCCTCCCCACCGAAGTAGGCCAGCTCCGCGGTCTCGGCGAACGAGGGGTCCGACGCGTCTCCGCGCGCGGCCACCCGGCCCTCGTGCAGCACCACCACCTCATGGCAGGAGGTGAGCGCCCTGCTGAGCAGTTGCTCCAGGAGCACGATCGTCATCCCCTCGCGGGCGAGCTGGTTGATCCGGGCGTAGACCTCGTCGACCAGGGCCGGCGCCAGCCCCAGCGCGGGCTCGTCGAGGATCAGCACGTCCGGCCGGGCCATGAGGGCCCGGGCGATGGCCAGGATCTGCTGCTCTCCTCCGCTCAGCCCGGCCGCGGCCACCGACAGGCGGCCGCGCAGCCGCTCCGGCAGCCATGTGGCGGTCTCGTCGAGGCGGGTGCGCAGAGCCGATCCATGGACGCCCGCGGCGTAACCGGCCACTTCGAGGTTCTCCCGCAATGACAAGGTCTTGAAGAGGGCACGACCTTCGGGGACCAGGCTGCCGCGGACCGGGCGCGCACCAGGCTCGCCGATCCGCACCTGCCCCGACGACGGACGCAGCGAGCCATGAATGATCTTGCCGAGCGTGCTCTTGCCCGCGCCGTTCGCCCCGACGACGCCGATGACCGCGCCCTTGCCGATGTCCAGGTGGACGTCGTGCAGGGCGGCGACACCACCGTAGTGGTGGCTGACGTCGCGCAGGGCGATGGCGACGCTCTCGTCGGCGCGGGCCGGCAGTTCGGCGCGCGTGGCGATCAGGCCGAGGTACGACGAGCGCACTTTCGGGTCCGCCAGAATGGCGCCCGGCTCACCGGAACCGATCGGCTTGCCGAAGTCGAAGGCGACCACCCGGTCGGCGACGGCGAAGAGGTCGTCCAGAACGTGATCGATGATCACGACGGCGGCGCCCCGCGCACGCAGGCGGACGATCTGCTGGGCGGCCAGTTGCCGCTCTGTGGCGTCCAGGCCGCCGAACGGTTCGTCCAGGATCAGCAGCTTCGGCTCCTCGGCGATCGCCCGGGCCAGGTCCAGGCGCTTCTGCAGCCCGAACGGAAGTTCGGCCGGGTAGCGGTCGGCCACGTCGGCCAGTCCGGTGAGGGCGAGCAGCTCATCGGCCCGGGTGCGGTCCGCCGTACCGACCCAGCGCTTGGTGCACAGCACGTTCTCCGCGACCGTGAGCTCCGAGAAGGTCTCCGCGTGCTGGAAGGTGCGGGCGATTCCCAGCCTGCGCCGTGCGGTGGCCCTCGTCCCCATCAGGTTCACACCCGCGTAGTCGACCGCGCCGCTGATCCGCGCGCCGCCGATGAGCCCTGAGACGGCGTTGAGCAGCGTGGTCTTGCCGGCGCCGTTCGGGCCGATGATGGCGAGCACCTCGCCGGGCCGTACGTCGAGCGACGCGCTCTCAAGGGCGTTCAGACCGCCGAATCGCACGGACAGGCCATCGACGACCAGCAACGGCGCCGCCTCGTCCGCGGCCGGCCGGTCCCTCGCCAAGGTGGCGGGAGCGCCGTCCCCGCTGTCGGCGGCCGTCGCGCTGACGTGATGCTCGCCGTCGGGAAGGCCGGGGCCTCGCCTGCCCAGCGCCCTTCGTACCAGCGAGCCCAGGAACGGGACCACTCCGCCGGGGAGGAAGATCAGCGCGGCGATCAGCAGAACGCCCTGCACCACCGGCTGCGGCACCGACGCGGCGTCGGCCACCGTCGGCACCCACACCAGGTAGACCCCGCCCACCACGGCGCCGAACACCGAGCCGACGCCGCCGAGCACGCAGGCCGCGATGATGGTGACACCGAAGTTCAGCGAGAACGTATCAGGGCTGACGAAGCCGGTGATCAGGCCCAGCAGCACGCCGGCCAGGCCGGTGAACGCCGCGCTGACCGCGAACGACAGAGCGGTCTGCGCCTCGGGCACGATGCCCACCGAACGGGCGACCAGCGGGTGCGCCTTCGCGGCGACCAGCCGCATGCGCAGCGCGGTCGACCTGGCGAAGACCGCGACCGCGAACACCACTCCCGCCACGAGGACCGCGAGATACTGGGCCTCGCCGCCGCCACTCGGGACCGCGCCGAACACACTGTCGAGCGGGGCCACCGCCACGCCCTGGTCGCCGCCGGTCACGCTGGTCCACCGGTTGATCACCTCAAGGGACACCAGGCTGAACGCCAACGTCAGCAGGGCGATGTAGAGCACCGAGAACCTGGCGCCGGCGTACCCGAGGAAGGCGCCCATCAGCGCGCACGACCCGATCGCCCCCACGATCACCCACTCCAGCGGCCACTGATGCGCGCTGCCGTACGCCGCGAAGTAGGCGCCCACGGCGACGAACGCGGGATGGCCCACGGACCACACCCCCGACCAGCCGGCCAGGAGGCCGACCGAGAGGACGACGATCGCGTAGACCGCGGCGAGCCCGACCGAATAGGCCTGGTAGGCCGGGATTGCCCCGGACTGCATCAGCGCGACGAGGGCCAGCCCGGTGATCGGGCCGAGCGCGGCCCGCACGAGATTCGAGCGGGTGAATACCATGTGCTGCTCCTCAGACCCGCTGGAAGGTGCGTGTGCCGAACAGGCCCTGCGGGCGGATCAGCAACACGAGGACGGTGAAGGAGAACACGAAGGTGTCGCGAAAGCTGGCCGAGACGTAGCTGGCCGCGAGGTTCTCCAGTACCCCGACGGTCAGACCTCCGATGACGGCTCCGTACATGCTCGTGAGCCCGCCGAGGAAGATCCCGGCGAACGCGCGGAACAGCGGCGCGGCCAGCACCGTGGGCACCAGCCCCGATCTGGGCGCGTAGAGGCAGGCGGCGAGGGCGGCCAGCGCGAGGCCGAGTGCCCACGCGATCCGCGCGACGCGTTGCGCGCTGATGCCGATGAGCTGGGCGGTGTCCGCGGACTCGGCGACGGCCCGCATCGCCGACCCCAGCGTGGTGCGCCCGAACAGGAAGGCGACGGCCGCCATCGCCACCGCCGCGATGCCGATGGTCACCAGGCTCTGCGCCGGCAGCGCCGCGTCACCCCATCGGACGGTGCCGTCCACCAGACTGGGAAAGGTCTTCGGCTGGGTGCCCCAGATCGAGTCCACCACGCTCTCGACGATGAGCGAGACACCCATCGTCACCACGAGCGCGGAGAACAACTGCCCCTGACCGAGCGGCCGGATCACCACCTCTCGGACGACCACCCCGGCCAGCGCGGTCACGGCGACCGCGGCGAGCACGCACAGGATCATCGCGAGGCCGCTGTCACGGAACGTGACCGCGGCGTAGAGTCCCAGCGTGGCCAGGGCGGCGAGGGCGAAGTTCACCACGTCCGTCGCCCGGTAGATGATCACCAGGCCGAGGCCCATCAAACCGTAGATCGCGCCGCTGGCGACGCCGCTTACCAGGACGAGCAGGAATTGATCCATTCCGACCGTCACTCTCTCGCAGGGCGGCTCATGCGCTCCGCGCCCTGTCACCCAAAATGAACTCAGTTCGAGAACCTTAGACGACGAGTCGCCGTCCAGCAAGCCTCCCCGGCGGGGGCCGCCTTCGATACTGAACCAACTTCAGTTTGCTACTGTGTCGCCATGCTGGTGCCGACCATGACAAGGGCCGAGGTCCGCCTCCCTGCGAATCGGACGGCGCGGTGAGAGCGCTCCGGCTGCCGGGCTGGGGCCTGCCGCCCGTCCTCACCGACGTCGACCAGCCGGCCCCGCGAGGGCTCGAGGTCCTCCTGCGTGTGGAAGCCGCCGGACTCTGCCACTCCGACCTGCACGTTCTCGACGCGGGTCCGGGTGACATGCCCTTCCCGGCGCCGTTCACCCTCGGCCACGAGGTCGCCGGCCGGGTCGCGGCGGTGGGCCCGGCCGTCACCGGGATCACCGTCGGCGATCGGTACGTGGTGTACGGCCCCTGGGGCTGCGGCGACTGCCGACGCTGCGTGGCGGGCCGGGAGAACTACTGCGACCGCCGAGCGGAACTGCCGTGGGCCGGGATGGGGCTGGGCCGCGACGGCGGGATGGCCGACTACGTCCTCGTGCCGGCGGCCCGCCACCTCCAGCCGATCGGCGAATTGGATCCTGTGCAGGCCGCCCCGCTGTCCGATGCCGGCCTGACGCCTTACCACGCCATCCAGCAGTGCCGGGCGTCCTTGGACGACGGATCGACGGTCGCCGTCATCGGGGTCGGCGGCCTCGGACATCTGGCCATTCAGCTCCTGCGCGCGTTGACGCCGAGCCGGGTGTTCGCCGTCGACGTGCGCGAGGAGGCCCTGGCCGTCGCCGACAGGTGCGGCGCCCACCTGAGCACCCGCCTTTCACCGGATACCGGCCGCGTCCTGCGCGCGGCGAGCGGCGGCAGCGGCGTTGACGTCGTGCTCGACTTCGCGGGCACCGGCTCAACGGTCGATCTGGCCGCCGCCAGCCTGCGCGCCGACGGTGACCTCGTCGTCGTCGGCAACGGAGGCGGGCACCTGACCGTCCGCAAACCGGGCCCGTTGCCCCCGGGCGGCAGGATCTCACTGCCGTTCTGGGGCACCCGGCCCGAACTCGCGGAGGTGATCGCCCTCGGCCGATCCGGGGCGCTGCACGTCGAGGTCGAGCGGTTTCCGCTGTCCGCCGCCCATGAGGCGCTGACCCGGCTGCGCGCCGGAGAGCTCAGGGGACGCGCCGTCCTGACGCCCGACTGACGCGTCAACCTCCTGGGCCATCGCGGAGTACGCCACGCACGACGTCGAGCCGTACACCCGGTTCGAACTCCGGCAGCCACCACGTCGCGCCCGCCTTCGCGTACGGCTCGGGATCGACACCGAGCGGCAGACTGACGGCGATGTCGTACGAGTCCATCTCGCCATGGCGCAGTTCGGTGAGGGTGGCGACGACCTCGGCGAGCTGGTCGGGGTGCTCGAGATTGACCGGGAAGAAGCCGTCGAGCCGGGCTGCCCGGCGGATCGGCTTGACGTTGCCCGGGAATCCGGCGGCCCACACCGGCACGCCGGGCCGCTGAACCGGCCGCGGCAGGAACGCGATGTCGTCGACGGTGTAGTGCTCGCCGCGATGGCGCACCGGCTCGCCGGACCAGGCGGCGGCCAGGATCGCCAAGGACTCGTCGAGCATCTGCCCGCGCCGCCGATCGTCGAGCTGCTCGCCGGTCTTGGACAGCTCGCCGGCGAAGCGGTCGCTTCCGATGCCGACGCCGAGGGTGAGGCGGCCGTCGCTGAGCCGATCCAGCGTCGCGGTCTCCCGCGCGACCTTGGCCGGCCGTCGACGGGGAAGCGCCGACACCATCGGGCCGAGCCGTAGCCGCTCGGTCTTGGTCGCGATCGCCGCCAGCGCGATCCACGGATCAGCGACCTGCCGGACCGGCGCTCGCCAGCACAGCTGATCCCATACGAAGCAGCCGTCCCAACCGGCTTCCTCCGCGTCGGCGGCGAGGCGCGCGACCACTCGCGGGTCGGCGAGGTCGTCGAAGAGCGGCAGCCAGAGCGCCGATCGCAGCCGGTTCATGAGCGGCCTTCTTCGGTGCCGCCTTCTTCCGTGCCGCCTTCTTCCGTGCCGCCTTCTTCCATGTCGCCTTCTTCCGTGTGCCGGACCAGGGCTGACACGAGGTCATCCCATACCGGCCCCGGCAGGTCGTGTCCGGCCCCTTTCAGGACCAGCAGCTCGGCGCCGGGGATGGCGTCGCGGAGCGCCTCGCCGTGCGGCAGCGGCAGGAGCGGGTCGTGGTCGCCGTGGGCCACGAGCGTCGGCGCCGCGATGTCGCCGAATCCGCCTTGGGTCGGCTCGTCGAACTCGATGGCGTAGTGATTGGCCAGAGTCGAGGCGTAGTTCCTGGCGCGCGCCACGTCACGTTCGGCCAACGCGCGGATCGCGGCCTCGTCGAAGTACGGCGAGCCACCGGCGCAGGCTCTCGCGCCGGCGACCACATAGTCGACGAGCGCGGCCGCGTCGGAGGAATCCGGCTCGGCCGGCATGGCCAGGTCGCTGGACGGCGGCGGCAGGTCGTCGGCCCCGGTCGAGGTCGAGACGAACGTCAGCGACGCGACCCGATCGGGATGGTCCACACCGAGAATGAGTCCGATCCCGCCGGACATCGACTGACAGAGCACGTGGGCGCGTTCGATGCCCAGGGCGTCCTGGATGCCGAGCACGTCCAGGGCCAGGTCGGTGAGGGAATAGGTGGGCTGTCCCGGCGGGTAGCAGGTCGACCGGCCGGTGTCTCGATGGTCGTACCGGATCACGAACCGGCCACGGGCGGCGATGCGTTCGCACAGTTCGGCGTCCCACCACAGCATCGAGGCCCCCGCCCCGGCCACCAACATGATCGCCGAGGTCGCGCGGTCTCCGAAGGTCTCCACGCACAGCTCGACGCCGTTGATCGACAGGAGCTGTTCGCCATGGGATTGATGAGCGTTCATGTCTGGAAGGCTAAGTACCGCGACTCCATCGTGAAAAGCGATGATTATCGATCAATATGATCGCCTGTAGCGATGTTCACAGAAATCTGGCCGGCCAGCTCTTTTGCGCCTTCGACGGCGATGTCGATGGCTCGGGTCGCGAGCGGCGACTGGGTGCGTCCGGCCGGCCAGTACAGATACCACGTGGTGGCGGGCGATGGTCGCAGTTGGTGGATGCTGAGCCGGTCGTCGGACCAGGCATCGGATCCGTGAAGGGCGAGCCACGGCAGCACCGCCGACCCGATGCCCGCCCGCACCATCGACACGATGGTTTCGTGGCCGGCGGTTCGGAACACGATCCGTGGCCGCGCGCCGGCGCCGGCAAGCTCCCGCTCCAACCATGTTTGGTGATGGGTGGGAGGCCAGGCGACCATCGGAGCATCGTCGAGCAGCTTCACCCGTACTGGACCGTCGGGGAATGCGCCGGCGCCGGCCACCAGGAGGTACGGCTCGTCGAGCAGCTCGACGTGCTCGACGTCGCCTTCGATGCGGCCGTAGTGGAACAACAGGTCAAGATCTCCGATCTGTGGATTCTCCGGTTCCACCTCGGAAAGCCTGATGTCGCAGCCGGGGTGCTCGCTCAGCAGCCGGCGCACGACGGCCGGCAGGATCAGGTTGGTCGCGCCCTGAAAGGTGCCGATGTCGATCCGGCCGCTTCCCGCCCTGAAGCGATCGACGGCGTCGCCCAGCGCCTCCGCCTTCGTGAGCAGACCGCGCCCGTGAGCCAAGACCACCTCGCCAAGGGGGGTGATTCGTACCGGCCTTGGACCTCCAGGCCGATCAAAGACGGCGCCACCGACGGCCTTCTCCAGCGCGGCGATCTGCTGGCTCACCGACGATTGGGTGTAGCCAAGCCGAACCGCCGCCCGCCCGAATGTTCCTTCCTCGGCTATGGCAGCCATGGTCCTCAGGTGGCGTAGCTCGACGTCGACCATGACGTCAAGCATAGCGAACAGCGATCGACTTGAGCAGAAACAATCGCTTCCCTTAATGTGTCGACGTTTCCAGGGCCATCGACATTCAGGGCGCCGCTCCGCCTGTTGTCACGGGTCGGGGTCGGTGACCAGCTCGAAGGTAAGACCGGATTTCTTCGCCATATTGAAGATGTACGTCAGCGATGACCAGTACGACGTTTTACCGGTCCAACAGCCCAGCCCCGAAGACCCATGCAGGATCCCGTAGGCCTTGTTGTCGACCTCGCTGTAGAGCGGGCTGCCACTGTCCCCGGAGTGGGTGCAGATGGTGGACTGGAAGCCTCCATCCTTTTTCGTGATGTCGCCGCACCTGGTGTTGTTCGACCGCGCGCCGGTCGAACACACCATCCAGCCGACACGGACGTCGTCATACGCCCACATTCCGAATATCGGGAATGCCTTGGCGCTGTAGTGGATCACCGTGTTGTACGGCCATTTCGCCCATATTTTGAC
Organism: Nonomuraea sp. NPDC049158; assembly: GCF_040648335.1. Taxonomy (NCBI): domain Bacteria; kingdom Bacillati; phylum Actinomycetota; class Actinomycetes; order Streptosporangiales; family Streptosporangiaceae; genus Nonomuraea; species Nonomuraea sp. NPDC049158. The sequence goes on along the minus strand of NZ_JBEZDM010000018.1, from coordinate 162,281 downwards.
GTATTCAGCGAAGCCTCTGGTGACGAACGGCATGAGTGCTCCATCCGCCGGATATTCCGCGTTCCTGGTTGAGACTTCGCGGCGGCCGACGAACACGTCAGTGTGCTTCGTGTAATAGCTCTCACCGATGAGACAATGTCCCGCCGTAAGCGTGTACTTCCACCCGTTCGAGCCCTTCACATTGAAGCCGCTGGTGCAGAAGTCGCCCTTGAGCTTGTTGTAGTTCACGTCGTAGAGGTCCAGCCGCAAGCCGCCGCGCATCGGCGGGAAACACGCCTGGATCTCACACGGACCCCGCTGGGGCGTGATGGTCGGCGGATCGATCACGGTAACGTCCAGGTCGCCGGCTGTGGCGAGCCGACCGGCCGAACCGCGTACCGCTGCCGCGGCCTGGTAATGGAGTTCAACGCGGTTCTTCTGCTCGTTGATCACCGGCACCTGCTCGGGCGTGAGCCCCAGACGGGCACTGACGTCGACGGCCTTCGCCTTCAGTTCCTTGAGGGAGTGCTGCACGGCCACGACGCGGACGTGGTTCCGGTCCGGGATCGCGCTCAGCGCGGGGACCAGCGCCTCGGCGGCGGTGCTCGCGATGACCAGCACACCACCGTTCTCCTGGTCGATCCAGGACCCCGCGTAGGTGTCGGCATAGTCGCGGGCGAGCACGGTGTGCAGAGCCCCCGAGGTTCGCTGCAACTCCAGCCGGCGCATCGCCTCGTCGACACTGACGCCGTATTTCTTCGTCAGGTAGTCGACGGAACCGGGAACGTCCGCCACCCGTAGCTTCGCGGGGGCGGACAGCCGGATAGCGGGAGCGGCCAGCGCCGTATCAGGAACGGCGACAAGGCCGGCGACGACGACCAGGCTGAATGCCGTGGCCAGTCTCCAGCTCGCTCTTCTTCGCACGCGGGTCAGACCTTTCTGTTCTGGAAACTCAGATCTTTCGCGTGGAGTTTGTCAGGCGGCTGTGAATTCGAAGTGGATGGATTCTTCACGGGGGCTGTATCGGCGTACGAAGAGGGGTATGAATAACGGCTGTCCGCTTCATGCGCCGCGTCACCGCGCCCGAGTGGGCAAGTCGCCAGGTAGGCGACCCTCTCGCCGGCGACCGGTGCCAGGGCCTGCGGTATAGCGGTCAGTGCGAGCAGAGGGAATCGATGATGCCGCTCGCGTACGGATCGCCGCCGTGACCGGCCGCCCACTGGAGGCGCTCATCGTCACGCGTTGTGAGTTATGGCGCTTTGTTCCTGCCCTCGTAAACCAGATGGAGAGGCTATGACGGGTCAGCGTTTAATATGTGCGCCTCGCAGCGCCTTGTATACGGTGTCCCTGGCAAGGCCTGTAAGCATGCTTATGCGCCGGACGTTCGTGTCGCCAGAATGGTAGAGGTCGACTGCTATCTCCTTCCGTAACGTTGCAGAGGCGCCAGATTTTCTCGCCTCGATTGCTCTTACCACCAAGGCGTTACGGTCGGCCTGCTGCTTGTCCAAGCCGTCCCGTGGCGCCGATGGAACCACTTTGGTCACCCTCAAGCCTATCGCTTGCGACGACATGACCGCTGTTAGCAAAAGAGGCAGATCCGTCACTCGATCGTCGCCGAAGGCTGGGGTTGCGTCGAGCATCTTCATAAGCAGATAGGCCAGGCATGAAGCGGCCGCCGTAGCTTCCTCGTAAATCCAGGAGCCGGACAGTTCTGCCACTTCGGGCAGGATTCCTTGCACTTCCCAAACGTCAACCACATGGTCGACTGGCTCGTAGGTGATATACCTACGAACCTTCCTCTCGCCGTCCACGTCTGTGTACTCCTGCTCCTGCTCCTGCTCCTCCTCCAGGAAGCGGACAATCGCGTAGTGTCGTAGGGCAATCGGAAATTTGCCGCGATGAACCTCCAGAGACCCCACCCTGATGTCATCGGCGCATCTGAGGGCATCTGTAGCGTGCCTCGACAACTCGGACGCGTTGCGGGCGGTCAAGATGCGTGCACGGAAGAGGCCGATGTCATCGCTGGCATGCACAGTAGATCCCCCCTGGAAGCCGCCAAACAACCCCACTATATGGAGTGTCTACTGTTGGACATGTCGACGCTCGACATAAGGAGATTTCCGGGGAGTTGTTCTGTCCTTCTGGGAGAGGAATACGCCTACCCGGATAGAGGATCCTCATATCAACGAGGCAAAAAGGGAGGCTGGCGCGCATTGCGATCAACGTCTAGCTTTGGCCAAGCACATACGTTTGATCGCAATGGGAAGGATATGGCGCGTGCCAGAGGAAGAGCCTGATTGGCGAAAGCTACTCGCAAACGAAATTGGGCGGACGGTGCGGACTGCGATGGGAAGCCGAAGCCACACCGTCCACCTCTGCATCCTGCTGATCGCCATCGCAGCAGCGATTTCGCTGGTGCTGGCGGTCTACACGATGACAGCAGGTTAGCTCCTACGCGCGAGGGAGGGCCAGGCTTTCATCACGAACAAACCGCTGCTGGGCCCTCTCTCCACAAGCCAACGCTGGTCCGCACTTTAGGTGCGAGCAAAACGTCGCCTTCCCTCCCGGTAAGAATCACTGAGAGTGGCCGAATTCGTCATGCGCGCCGCAGCGCCGGCCCCTACGACGACGGCGGCCACGATAATCACCCCAACACCGGCAAGCAAGGAGAAGCACAGCCGATGACCACCAGGCCGACCATCACGCTGATCTCGTTCGGCTTCCTGCACGGCCCACCGCCCGAGGCCGACCGCGTCGAGGACGTCCGCGACCGACTGCGCGACCCCGCCGCCGCCCGCGACATCCTCAACCTGGACGGCCTGCACCCGCGCGTCCAGAACGTCGTCATCAACACCCCCGGCGCCCGCGAGCTCATCGACAACCTCGTGGACTACGCCATGCTCCCTGCGGGTCCGCGCCGCATCGCTGTGGGTTGCGCCGGGGGCAAGCACCGCGCCGCCGGCCTCATCGAGATCCTTGGACACCGCCTGCGCGAGCGCGGGCGGCAGGTCGACATCGAGCACCGCCACGTACACCTGCCCCGCGTTCTGAAGTAGGCGCGTCCGGGACCGCTGCTACCAGGCCCCCGCGCGGCTGTGCTGAGGCCTTGGTGCCGGCCGGCAACCTGCGGGCGCGAGTGGTCGTGCTCGTTCAGGAACTCCACACGCAGGTCCGCCGCCGCCACCGCGCTGACGACGTCGCGACGCCGTGCTGGAACTGCACGGAGGTGTGGGACTCGATCAGCCGGTCGCTGTCGACATGGATCGGGACCCGTGCGTTCCAGTTGGCCCGGTTGGTCGTCAGGTAGTTCGTGACGCCCGCACATCCGTACTCTCCCGAAATGCCAGTCGATGCGGCACGCACACCTCGTGTGCCTTGCCCGTCCCGCCGCTCAGCCGCTCGGCCAGCAGGTCCACCGCCGACTGCGCGATCAGCGCCTTGTCGGGTGCCACGGTCGACAGTGTGGGCGTGGCGAACCGGCCGTCCTGGATGTCGTCGAACCCCATCACCATCACCTCGCCCGGCACCTCGTACCCCCGCTTGAGCAGCGTCCGCAGGGCGCCAAGCGCGAGCGTGTCGTTGAAGCAGAAGACCGCGTCCGGCGCGCCGGAGTCGAGCAGGCGGCTCATGGCCTCGGCGCCGTCGGCGCGCCCCCAGCGTGCGACCGGCGCGACCAGTGACGGGTCGGCGGGGACGCCGGCCTCGGCGAGCGCCTGCTGGTAGCCCCTCAGCCGCAGGCGGCCCGTCGCGGCGACGGCCGTGCGCTGCACGCCGATGGCGGCGATCCTGCGCGCGCCGCGCTCGGCCAGGTGCAGGGTGGCCGCCCGCGCGGCGGCCACGTTGTCGATGCCGACGTGATCGTAGGGCGAGCGGCCCATCCCGATGCGCTCCCCGAGCAGCACCATCGGCGTACGCTCGTCGCGCCCGGCCAGGTCCTTGCCCGTGAGCGCGAGCGGGCTGAACAGCAGCCCGTCGATGAGGTGGTCGCGGATCCCGGAGATCACCACGCGTTCCTTGGCCCGGTCACCCTGGGTCTGGTCGATGAGCACGGTCCAGCCTCGCCGGTCGGCCGCCTCGATGACGTTCGTGGCCAGTTCGGCGAAGTAGGGGTTGTCCAGGTCGGGCACCGCCAGCGCGACCACGCCGGAGCGGCCCGCGCGCAGGCTGCGCGCCGACAGGTTCGGCCGGTAGGAGAGCTCGGCTATCGCCGCCTCCACCCGGGCGCGTGTCACGTCGCTGACATGGGGATAGTCGTTGACCACGTTGGAAACGGTCTTGATCGACACCCCGGCCAGCTCGGCGACGTCCTTCAGCCTCGGCCGCACCATGCCCCCCTCGCCCCCTTCGCCGTCGGAACCCTATCCGGTTTACAACGATGTAACGAACTGGCGCCAGACAATTTACAACGTTGGAACCAACGTTGTAGAACGTCCGTAACCTCACTGGCAGGAGTGATCTGGCATGTCCCTCGACAATCTCTCCAGGCGACGCGCGCTGGGCCTGGGCCTCGGTGCGCTGGTCATCGGCGCGGCGGGCTGCGGCGGAGGCGGCGGCCCCAAACAGGCGCAGGCGCCGGCGGCCACGGCGGCGCCCACCGCGTACACCGGCCCCTCGGTCTCGCTGAAGTTCTGGAACGGCTTCACCGGCGGCGACGGCCCGGTCATGAAGAAGCTGGTGGACCAGTTCAACGCCGAGCACCCGAACATCAAGGTGGCGATGAACGTCTACAAGTGGGAGGACTACTACGCGAAGGTCCCCGCGGCCGTCTCCGCGGGTCAAGGCCCTGACCTCGGCATCATGCACGTCGACAGCGTCGCCACCAACGCGGCACGTCAGGTCGTCCTGCCCCTCGACGACGTGGCCAACGCGCTCAGCCTCACCGAGGCGGACTTCTCCCCGCCGGTCTGGAAGGCCGGCGTCTACAAGGGCGCGCGCTACTCGATCCCGCTCGACGTGCATCCGCTCGGCATGTTCTACAACAAGACGGTCATGAAGCAGGCCGGGCTCGACCCGGAGCAGCCGCCCAAGACCGGCGAGGAGTACATGGCGGCGCTGGCGATGCTGAAGAAGGCGGGCATCCAGGGGCACTGGGCCACGCCGTTCCCGTTCACCGGAAGCATGCAGTTCGGGACGCTGCTCTACCAGAACGGCGGCCAGCACTTCGCCGACGACGCCAGCGTCTCGCGCTTCGCCGAGGACCCCGGTGTGCAGGCCCTGACCTGGCTCGTCGACCTCGTCAACAAGGGCTACAGCCCCAAGAACGTCGGCCAGGACGCCGACTTCATCGCCCTGCAGAACGGCAAGGCCGCCTTCAACTGGAACGGCATCTGGTCCATCAACACGCTCAAGGAGATCAAGAACCTGGAGTGGGGCGTCGCGCCGCTCCCGCAGATCGGGGCGAAACCGGCGGCGTGGGCAGGCTCGCACCAGTTCGTGGTGTTCAAGCAGCGTACGCCCGACCAGAACAAGCTGACCGCGGCCAAGGTGTTCATCAACTGGATCAGCGGCCACTCGCTGGAGTGGGCCAAGGGCGGCCAGGTGCCGGCCCGCAAGTCGATCCGCGACAGCGCGGAGTTCGCGGCGCTGAAGGAGCAGGCCACGATCGGCACCCAGATCGACTACCTGTACTTCCCGCCGTCGGTGGCGGGCATCGGGGACGCCTCCGCGGTCGTCGACCAGGCGATCAACGCGGCGACCCTGCTCAAGAAGAGCCCCAAGGACGCGCTCACGGAGGCCGCCGCCAAGGCCGACAAGATCCTTGAGGCCAACCGGAAGAAGTACGGCGCCTGATGGTCGCGATCTCGGCGAAGAGCGCGGCGGAAGAGACGCTGGCGCGGGAGGTGCGCGTTCCCCGATCGGGCAAGGCGACGCCGTACCTGTTCCTGGCGCCGTACCTGATCCTGTTCTCCGTGTTCGTGCTGGCCCCGGCCCTGTTCGGGATCTGGGTGAGCCTGCACGACTGGGACTACCTGCTCGAGGGCAAGCCGTTCGTCGGCCTGGACAACTACACGGCGCTGTTCGACGACCAGTCGCCCGTCTACGGCGACTTCTGGATGTCGATGCGGGCGACCGGGATCTTCACCGTGTTCAGCGTGCCGTTCCTGGTCGTGCTGCCGCTCGGAGTGGCGTTGCTGCTCAACCGGCCCTTCCGGGGCAGGACGTTCTTCCGGGGGCTGTTCTTCGCGCCGTTCGTGCTGGGCGTGGCGGTGGTGTGCCTGATGTGGCGGCTGCTGCTCGACCCGAACCTCGGCCTGATCGACTGGATACTCGGCACGCCGATCCCCTGGACCACCGCGACGCCGTGGGCCTGGATCGCGCTGGTCGGGGTGACGGTCTGGTGGACGCTCGGGTTCAACGCGGTGATCTACCTGGCCGGGATGCAGGACATCCCGCGCGAGCTGTACGACGCGGCCAAGGTGGACGGCGCGGGGCGGTGGGGCGAGTTCGTCCACGTCACGCTGCCGGGGCTGCGGCCCGTCGCGCTGTTCGTGGTGACGACGACGATCCTGGCCTCGGCGAACATGTTCGGGCAGTCGTACCTGCTGACCCAGGGGGCGCCGGGCGGGGAGACGCGGACCGCGATCATGTACATGCTCCAGCAGGGGCTCAGGGAGTACAAGATGGGCAGCGCCTCGGCCATGAGCTACCTGCTCACGCTGCTGCTGATCCTGGTCAGCGTGGTCAACTTCCGGCTGTTCAGGAGCCGGCCATGAAGCGCTACACGGGCCTGCTGGCCCTCGCCGTGGTGTTCGTGGGGCCGCTGGTGTGGGCCTTGGGCGTGTCGTTCAAGACGCAGACCGAGGCCACTCAGGTGCCGCCCACGCTGCTGCCCGCCGAGCCGACGACGTCCGCGTACGGGACGGTCTTCCAGGGCACCACGGACACGCCGGTGCTGCGCTGGTTCGCCAACAGTCTCATCGCCGCCACCGGGCACACGCTGCTGGTGCTCGTGGTGTCGTCGCTGGCCGCGTACGCGCTGGCCAGGCTGGAGTTCCGCGGCAAGAAGCTGATGTTCGGGATGATCGTCGGCACGCTGCTGGTGCCGGGGTTCGTCTTCCTCATCCCGCAGTTCCTGATCGTCGACCAGCTCGGCTGGCTGGACAGCCTGACGGCGCTCATCGTGCCGGGGGCGGCGGGCGCGTTCGGGGTGTTCTTCCTGCGGCAGTTCTTCGTCGGGCTGCCGCGTGAGCTGGACGAGGCCGCGCTGATGGAGGGCGCCAACCACTGGCACATCTTCTGGCGGATCACGCTGCCGCTGTCGCGGCCCGCGCTGGCCACGCTGGCCGTGCTGAGCTTCCTGTCCAACTGGAACGACTTCATCTGGCCGATCTACGTGATCTTCAGCCCGGAGTACTTCACGCTGCCGCCGGGCCTGTCGATCCTGCAGGGCGCGTACACGATCCACTATCCGGTGATCATGGCGGGCGCGGTGCTGGCCAGCATCCCCGTCCTGATCCTCTTCAGTCTGACCCAGCGGTACGTCATCGAAGGCATCTCTCGTAGTGGCCTGAAGGGCTGACATATGCACCACTTGGCTGTCATCGCCACACTGATCCTCTCCCTCTTCACCAATCCGGTGTCCGGCTCCTTCTCCGACACGTTCGCCGACCCGTCGGTGATCCGCGGGCAGGACGGCTACTGGTACTCCTACGGCACCTCGGACCCACTGCGCGAGGGCGAGAAGGTCCTGCACAGGCTGCCGATCGCCCGCTCCAGCGACCTGGTCAACTGGACCTACGTGGGCGACGCGTTCGGGCCGGACAACCTGCCGTCGTACGCGGCGCCGGGCAGCCTGTTCTGGGCGCCGGACATCCGGTACCTCGACGGCCGGTACGTCATGTACTTCACCGTCACCGACACCGCCGGCACGCCCGCCAACTGGGACTACTCGATCGGCGCCGCCACGGCACCCACGCCGACCGGGCCGTGGACGCACATCGACGCCCCGGTCGTCGCCCCGCGCCCCTCGGGCAACTCGTACTGGAACACGATCGACCCCGCGCAGTTCACCGACGTGGACGGGCGCAAGTACCTGTACTTCGGCGGGTTCTTCGGCGGCCTGTGGGTGACCGAGCTGTCCGCCGACGGGCTGCGCGCCACCGGGCAGCCGCAGCAGGTCGCGATCGACAACAAGTTCGAGGGCGCGTACGTGGTGCGCCACGACGCCTACTACTACCTGCTCGGCTCCTCGGCGAACTGCTGCGCCGGGCCGACCACCGGCTACTCGGTGCTGGCCGGGCGCTCGACCAGCCCGCGCGGGCCGTTCGTCGACCGCGAGGGCGTGCCGCTGCTGGCCTCGCGCGCCGGTGGCACCCCCGTCCTGGACCAGAACGGCAACCGCTTCATCGGCACCGGCCACCACGCCCAGCTCACCGACCTTTCCGGTCAGGACTGGATGCTCTACCACGCCATCGATCGAAGCGACCCGTTCCTGGACGAGCCGTACGGGATCAACGAGCGGCCCATGCTGCTGGACCGGCTGGACTGGATCGACGGCTGGCCGGCCGTGCGCGCGGGGGCCGGGCCTTCCGAGCAGTCACGGGAGACGCCGGTGACCCGCGGGGTCGTGGACGATCGGTTCGCGGGCGATCTGTCGGGCTGGCGGAACACGGCCGGCTGGACCGTACAGGATGGACATGTCCGCGGCCAGGGCACGCTCATCAGCCGCACGTCGCTCGGCGGGGACGTCCGCGTCGAGACCGACCTCAAGACGGACAAGTCCGCCGGGATTCGCCTAGGTGGCACGACCGCGGTCGTTTCGCGCGACGGGCTGACGCTCACCTCGGGCGGCGCGTCCCGTACGGTGGCGCTGCCCGGAGGGGCCGCGACCTGGCACAACCTGGCCGTCACCGTCAAGGGACGGACGATCACCGCCGAGGTGACCGAGGACCGGCTCCGTGACCCGCGGGCGAGCGTCACCGTCACCGGCCGCGCGAACGGCCCGATCGGGCTGGTCGCCGACGGGGGCGCCGACTTCGACAACGTCTCCGCCACCCCGCTGTTCAAAGCCGTCACCAAGGCGGCGCCGACGCCGCGTACGGGCAGGCTGCTGGACGCCGACGAGTTCAACGGGCCGCTCGACCCCCGCTGGACCTGGGTGCGGCAGGACGCCGCGGCCAAGGTCGAGGAGGGCGTGCTGCGCTGGCCCGTCCAGGGCGCCGACCTGGTCGGAGCCGGCAACAAGGCGTCGGTGCTGCTGCGTGAAGCCCCCAAGGGCGACTACGTCGTGGAGACCAAGGTCACGCTCGACCTGGGCGAGGACGCCGTACGCAACTACCAGCAGGCCGGCCTGGTCGCCTACGCCTCCGACGACGACTTCGCCCGCCTGTCCCAGGTCGCCATCTGGAACACCCGCCAGGTCGAGTACGGCCGCGAGCTGACCTTCGCCGACCGCCTGTCCTACGGCGGCAACATCGTCGGCCCGCCCGCCAAGACCACCTGGCTGCGGCTGGCGCACCACGTGGACCCGGCCAACGGGGAGCACGAGTTCCGCGCCGGATCCAGCCGCGACGGCAAGACCTGGACCTGGGGCGGCGTGTGGACCTTCCCCAAGGACACGGCCGTGCGCGTCGGCCTGATCGCCCACGGCGGGGCCCAGCCGGCCGTCAACGCCGACTTCGACTACGTACGCGTCTACCGAGGAGCCTGACCTGTGCCGCAAGCACACCTGACCCTTGACCCCTCTTTCCGCATCGCCCCCGTCGACCGGCGCCTGTTCGGCTCGTTCGTCGAGCACATGGGCCGGTGCGTCTACACCGGCATCTACGAACCGGGCCACCCGGCGGCGGACGACAACGGCTTCCGCACCGACGTGCTGGAGCTGACCCGCGAGATGGGCGTGAGCGTGGTCCGCTACCCGGGAGGCAACTTCGTCTCCGGCTACCGCTGGGAGGACGGCGTCGGCCCCGACCGGCCCTCCCGGCTGGACCTGGCCTGGCGGCAGATCGAGACGAACGCGTTCGGGCTCAACGAGTTCATGACCTGGACCCGGGCCGCCGGGGTGGAGCCGATGATGGCCGTCAATCTCGGCACCCGGGGTATCCAGGAGGCCTGTGACCTGCTCGAATACGCCAACCACCCCTCGGGTACGCAGTGGTCGGACCTGCGGGTCAAACACGGAGTGACCAACCCGTACGGGATCAAGCTCTGGTGTCTCGGCAACGAGATGGACGGACCCTGGCAGATCGGCCACAAGACCGCGCACGAGTACGGACGGCTCGCGAACGAGACCGCCAAGGCCATGCGGCTCGTCGACCCCGGCGTCGAGCTGGTGCTGTCCGGCAGCTCCAACAGCGGGATGCCGACGTTCGGCGCGTGGGAGGCCACCGTGCTCGAACACGCCTACGACGCGGTCGACTACCTGTCGCTGCACAACTACTACGAGGAGAACGGCGACCTGCCCGGCTTCCTCTGCAGCGCCGTGGACATGGACCGCTACATCTCGGCCATCGTCGCCACGGCCGACCACATCGGGGCGAAGCTCCGGCGCAAGAAGAAGATCAATCTGTCCTTCGACGAGTGGAACGTCTGGAACCAGAGCCGGTTCACCGGGCGCGAGCACTCGCCGTTCCAGGAGGCGCCGGAGCTGATCGAGGACACCTTCACCGCCGCCGACGCCGTGGTGGTGGGGGACTTCCTGATCACGCTGCTGCGGCACGCCGACCGGGTGAGCATCGCCTGCCAGGCGCAGCTCGCCAACATCATCGCGCCGATCAGGACCGAGCCCGGCGGCCCGGCCTGGCGTCAGACGATCTTCCACCCGTTCGCGCTGACGGCCCGGCACGCGCGCGGCACCGTGCTGCGGGTGGAGCCGTCCGGGCCGCTCCTGGAGACCGAACGGTACGGCGAGGCGCCCGCGCTGTCGGCGGTGGCCACCGTCGACGGGTCCCAGGTGGCGCTGTTCGCCGTCAACCGCTCGCCCGACCAGGACCTCGACCTCACCGTCCGGCTGCCGGCGGCGGTACGGCCGGTGTCGGCCTCGGTGATCGCCGCCGGGGACGACCCGCACCGGGTGGAGGCCCTTCCGCAGCCGCTGACCGTACAGGCTGACGGTGACCGGCTGACGGCGCGGCTGCCCGCCGCCTCGTGGACGATGATCCTCGCGGAGTGCGAAAACTCGCGTTCGTAGACCGGAGACATGACCGGGCTACGCGAAGGCGAGCTCTGCCGAGGCCGCGGTCCAGCTCGCGCTGGAGCGCGGCCTCGGCAACGTCCGGCCGAGGACATGGCCGGGCGTCACGGGGCGGCGGCGGTGGATTGCCGACCGGCGTGGGCCGCCAGGTCGAGGAGGCTCTGGGCGCACACGTCACGAAGCTCGGTACGGCTGATCTCGCGGGTGTCGAGCCAGTCGAGGATGAGCATGCGGCACATGAGGATCCAGCCTCGCAGGGCGACGCGGAGCCGGGGCGTTTCGGGGACTCCGGCCTGGCGCAGGCGGTCGAGGAGACGGTCCTCGTGGCGGCGGGCCTTGTCGGCGATGATGGCGCGGACGTGCTCGTCGGCGGAGGCGGCGCCGGTGTAGGCGGCGCGGATGAGGGTGGCGTTGGCCTCGAAGTGGTCGAGGTAGCGGTCCAGGCCGGCCAGGATCTGCTGTTCGAGGGGCAGGGCGGGGTCGGGGTCGGTGAGGTCGATCATGTGGTCGGCGGTTGCCTGGACCACGGCGCGGAACAGGTCGCGTTTGGTGGCGAAGTAGCGGTACATCAGCCCGCGGGAGACTCCGGCGCGGACGGCGATCTCCTCGATCGAGACCAGGTCGTAGGGGCGCTCGGCGAACAGGCGAGCCCCGACGTCCAGGAGCTGCCGGCGGCGGCCTGCGGGGTCGAGACGGGTACGGCTCCGCGCGGGCTGTGCCATGTCCATCATCTTAGTTGACAGTGGTTCATCAGCGGTGCGAGGCTCCTAGTAAACAGTGATTCATTAACGGGCGAGCCCCCGCTTGTCCTGAGGGAGGCCGTAGAGATGAACGGTGCCCAGGCGCTGCTGCGGACACTGGTCGGCGCGGGAGTAAGGGTGTGTTTCACCAACCCGGGCACGTCGGAGATGCATTTCGTCGCGGCGTTGGACGAGGTCCCGGAAATGCGGGCGGTGCTGGCCCTGTTCGAGGGGGTGGCGACCGGGGCCGCCGACGGGTACGCGCGGATGGCCGGCCAGCCGGCGGCGACGCTGCTGCATCTGGGGCCGGGCCTGGGCAACGGACTGGCGAACCTGCACAACGCGGCCAAGGGCAGGTCCGGCGTGGTCAACATCGTCGGTGACCATGCCACCTATCACGCCCGCTACGACGCGCCGCTGCAGTCCGACATCGCGACGGTGGCACGCAACGTGTCGGGCTGGGTCCGAACGCCGCAGACCACCGCCGAGCTGCCCGGTGTCGCCGCGGAGGCGGTCGCGGTCGCCTCGGGGCCGCCCGGGCAGGTCGCCACGTTGATTCTGCCCGCCGACGTCTCCTGGGAGGACGGCGCCGAACCGGCCCTGCCCGCCGAACCGCCGAAACCGGCCATGGTGGAGCAAGAGGTGGTGCGGCAGATCGCCGCGGTGCTGGGCGGCGGCAACCGGACGGCGCTGCTGCTCGGCGGGCGGGCCCTGCAGGAACGTGGACTGCTCGCGGCCGCGAAGATCGCGGCCGCCTGTGGCGTGCGCGTGCTCGCCGAGACCTTCCCCGCACGATTGGAGCGCGGCGCCGGTCTGCCCGGGGTGGACCGCCTCGCCTATCTGGCCGAGTTCGCCACCACCCAGCTGGCCGACCTCGACGACCTGGTGCTGGTGGACGCCAAGGAGCCGGTGTCGTTCTTCGCCTATCCCGGCAAGCCCAGCCGCCTCGCCCCGGACGGCTGCCGGATCCACCGGCTCACCGGCGGCACCGACGATGTGCCGGGGGCTCTGGAGGCGCTGGTGGAGACGGCGGACGCGACCGGCGCCGCACCGGCCGTACAGCAGCCGGTCACCCCGCAACTCCCCTCCGGGCCGCTGTCGGCACAGAAGGTGTGCCAGGCGATCGGCGCGGTCCTGCCACCCGGCGCGATCATCTCCGACGAGGCCCAGACCTCGGGCATCTTCCTGGCGGCGGCGACCGCCGGAGCGCCGCGGCACGATCTGCTCTGCCTGACCGGCGGCAGCATCGGACAGGGCCTGCCGGTCGCGGTCGGCGCGGCCGTCGCCTGCCCGGACCGGCCGGTGATCGCGCTGGAGGCAGACGGCTCAGCCCTCTACACCCCGCAGGCGCTGTGGACGATGGCGCGGGAGAACCTCGACGTCACGGTCGTGCTGTTCAACAACCGCTCGTACGCGGTGCTGAACATGGAACTCGACCGCGTCGGCGCCGGCTCACCCGGCCCGCGCGCCAAGACCCAGCTGGACCTGTCCGAGCCGCCGGTCGACTTCGTGGCGCTGGCCTCCGGCCTGGGCGTGCCCGCCTCCCGGCCGGACACCGCCGAGGAACTGCTGGCCGACCTGCGGCGCGCGCTCGCCGAGCCGGGGCCGCACCTGATCGAGGCCGTCATCCCGCCGATCTTCTGATCCCCGCGGCGGGCCTTGCCGGTGTCGGGGAACGCGGCGACGGGCCACAACCGTCGAGGAGTTCACGTCGTGGTTGCCGGCCAGGACGCTGTACGGCAGCCTGCCGTCGATGATCTTGAACGCGTCTCCGGCGAGCTTGATCTCGTGCTCGCTGCCGTGCTCGGTCACGTCGCCCAGATGGATCATGAACGCGATGTTCCTGTCCTCTTCGGTCAGGAAGCGGAACGTCTGGCGCAACGGGGCGGGGTCGGAGCTGTCCTCGTCGAAGAGGTACTGCGTGTCGGGCAGCACGCCGATCGTGAACCGCGGGCTGTCCCGGTCGAACCGCCCGCCGCTCGCCGCCTGCGAGGTCGCCGCCTGAGCGGCCGCCGGGCCACCGAGCAGCGTCGCGCCTTCCTACTCGCCGACCCTGGGCGCTGTGCTTCGTGCCCGCGGCGGCCCCCTACCGAAACCCCACTCAAGGTGCTCTCGGTCGGCATGCCGACCACCCCCGTTTCAGGAGATCACCTGATCGACGGCCCGTTGACCATCGTCAGGGGCGGCCGAGGTGCTCCGCGGCGAGGAGCCGTTCCGCCCGGACCTGTGGGCCGCTTATCTTCATATCGGCCCACAGAATTCCTCCATCACCGATCTGGACGACTCCGGCGACCTTGGCGCAGCTCGGTCGCTACCTACCTGCGTGATAGAAGGTTGAGTGTCCCATGGAGCCGCAATATGCGCACGCCCGAGGGTCTCTGGGCGCTCGGTGCTTCTCGCGCTTGGGGCGACTCGGGAGAACCGCGCAAGCGAAGTTGAAGATCCACAATATTACGTAGAGCACTAACCAGCCCAGAACGCCCTCGGGTAGGCGTGGCGGGTTCGCCGATGGTCCGGCGTTTGCCAGGTACCAAGAGGTCGCGAGATCTATAGCCCAACGAATCGGGATAATCATGATAATTGACGCGATTGTGGCCAATATGACGCAGCGCCTCACGTGCCCGTCCATGTGATTACCTCCTGCGACGTGGGCCGCCGACCTGAAACGAGTTAGCCAGCTGAGTCGTACGCGCTCGCGTTGCTACGAGATCAGCCTAGGACAGCCGCCCGACGAGGGGGGCCTCATGGAACCCGCGTTCGACCATGCAGATGATCGAGCGGTCACCGGCTTCCCAGCCGGCTTCACTCGGCCTCGACGAGTTGAACATAAGGGACTCGTCGGACAGTTGCCGCTTCACGCTGTCGCTGAAGTAGGCACCACACGCACTCGCGGCCCATTGCTCAGATATTCCGCCTGCTGGAAAGTCCTCCTCGTCGAATGCGGCAATGCCCACCACCTCCCCATCATGAGACTCTGCACACGACTGCGAGAATACCGCCTGGGGGGAGACTCCGTCGGAATAGCACTCGCCGACCGAAAGTTTTCGGGAGTCCTTCTGCGGGGGCTCCGTGAAGCCTTCGTTCGGCGCAGGTGCGAGAGATGAATCCGACGCCCCCGGTGCCTGTTCAGAGGGTCTTTGCGATTGTCCGATGGACGTGGGATCCGACGGGCCGCGAGAAGTTGCCAGCACAACGAAGCCAAAAAATAAGAAGCCCGCGATGAACACGTACTTGAGACAGCCGAACGAAAAATTCGAGCCATCCTTCATAACGTCGTACCATCCGACGGGAAGGCCTCGAGAATTGATGTCCCTGGGATCTGGCGGCATAGTGGCGATCCTTTGCTGTCCGGCAATCATTCGGCCTTGATCGCGTTGAACCAGGACATATGACGGCATATGCTGATCTTTCGACCTCGGGCCGACTTGGAGCCGAGGCCTTGATGGTACGCCGCCTCCATGGCACGCATCACCTAGATGTCGAAATGTCAGACCATGCCGCTTAATGATGGGTCTATAGATCGACCTACCCCAGCGGGAGAGCACGATTCCTCTTCAGGAAGGATGACTTTCTGTTGCCAGAACCGTGAATATGATCCAAGAAGAATGTGATCTCATTCGGGATGACTGTTCATGGAACCGATCTATCGATGAGCCATAGCGGGACGATAGCCGAATAATAGACATCCTTCACATTTGGCTGTGCCCGATTCGCGCACATAGCGGCTTTCATGGCTCGGGCCGTGTCGCCGAGCAGGCCGACGGACAGTGCGTCTGCCGAAAACTGCATCCATGCAGTTCAAGCGGCGTACCGTAGGTGACGTTCGTTCGACGGCAGGCAGCGGTCAAGTAGCGCACGGCGGCGGATGAGGAGCCGCAGCAGGCGCAGGACCTCGCGGGGCAGCAACAGTGAGCTGATGGCACAGGACGAGAATTTCGACATCCTTGTCCCGATCGCCCATTTCGGCAGGGCAACGCTCGGGAGAAGACCCCCTTATCGCTGCACCACGGCCAGGTAGACGAAGCCCTGCCAGCGGATATCGATCGTGTCAGTGGCCCCACTCGGACAGTACGACGTCGACGAACCTCTCCGGCTGTTCCAGGTGCAGGAAATGCCCAGCGTCCGGCCACACCACAGTCGCGGAGCCGGAGTGTACGGGCAGGCCGGCCTCCCACCGCGCGGCCTCCGGCACGTTGTGGACGGCGAGCACCGGGCACGTCCGCCTGGCCAGGTAGCGTTCCGACTCCCGGCGTACCCCGAAGGCGCCGGGCGCCGTATACATCCCGGCGTAGCACTCGGCCAGCACATGGCCAGGCGTGGCGGCCAGTTGCTCGGCGATCGGACCGGGCAGCGGTCCGAGTTGCCGCAGCGCCGCGGCCGCGCCCTCGGCGCGCAACGCCGCCAACCGCTGTGGGATGAGCCGCTCCTCCGCCTCGTCCGCGCCGTACGCGGGAGCGATGACCACGAGCGCGCTGACCAGCTCCGGATGCTCGACCGCCAGAGCGGTGACCACCTGGGCGCCCATGGAGTGCCCGATGGCCACCACCGGCCCGTCCAGCAGCGGCACCAGGTCGCGGGCCAGGTCGACGGGCCGGTATCCGCGGGCGGGAACCGGCGACCTGCCGTGGCCACGCAGGTCGGGGGCGATCACCCGGCGCTCGCCGAAGTCCAGGGCGCGCCACGTCCGGTGGTCTCCGCCCCAGCCGTGCACCAGAAGCAACGGAGGCCCATCGTGGCCTCGGGTCTCAACGTGCGGCTTCACGCCGAAGTGGCTCCGGGTCTCAATGTGCGGTTTCATAGCGGATCTGCTCGAAGCGCGCCGTGCAGCCCTCGCCCGCCAGGTCCTGCACCCAGAACCCGGCGAACGCCCCGGTGAAGCCGAAAGCCCGCATCTGGCCGTCGATGCGCTCGTCGGCATGCTCGTCCGACAGGATCGTCGCGTCCAGCTCGGGGCCATGGTTGAAGCGCACGACCGGCCCGTCGAACTCCACGCGCAACCTGACCTCGCCTGCCGCGGGGCCGAGCAGGTGCTCGGTGCGGGCGCCCCGGTCGCTGCTGGTCAGCACCAGCCCGTCGGTGGTCACCGCGAGATAGAACCAGTTACGCGAGTTGTAGTACGCGGCGATTCCGGCGGACTGATGGACGGTGCCCGGTTCGAACCGCATGACCGCCTCCAGCGAGCACTTCTGGGCGGTGACCCGGTGGGCGACCAGGCTCGGGTCGCGCAATCCGTACGGTGACTGACCGCCGTGCACGGTGAGGCCGTCGTGGTCGGCGGTCAGCCAGTCCGGCGAAGGGGGCCGCCGGAGCGTGCTCCAGTCCTGCTCCAGCCCGTTCCAGCCGTCGGCCGCCGGCCACGGGTGGGCGGGCAGCGCGGGCGCGGCCACCTCCACGGCGGGCACGCCGCCCGCCACGCGTGGCCAGCCGTCCACCCACTCCACACGCTGCAGCGCGCTCTCGCGGCCGAGCACGCAGGTGCGGTTGTGGTACGGCCGGCCCACGAGGTGGGCGACGTACCACTCCCCCGTCTGCGTCTCGACGAGGCAGCCGTGGCCCGCCTTCTGCAGCTCCAGGCTCGGGTCGTGGCGCGAGGTGAGCATCGGCCCGGCCGGGTCCTCCTCGTACGGCCCCGTCATCGAACGGGAACGCAGCACCGTGACCCCGTGCTCATACCCTGTGCCGCCCTCGGCCACCATCAGGTAGTACCAGCCGTCGATCTTGTACAGGTGCGGCCCCTCGGTGATGTTGCGGTTGGGCAGGATCAGCTGGGGTTCGCCGCCTTCGAGGGGCTGCAACTCGATCCCGGCGAACCCGCGTCCGGGACGGGAGTCGAAGACCATGTTGAGCAGCCAGGTCCGGCCGTCCTCGTGGTAGAGGGAGGCGTCGAAGCCGCGGCCGGGCAGCCGGACCGGGTCGGACCACGGCCCCTCGATCGAGGGCGCGGTGACCAGGTAGTTGGCGATGTCCTTGTAGCCGAGGGCGTAGTTGTCCATCACGCCGTAGACCAGGTGGAACAGCCCGTCGTGGTAGGTCAGGTCGGGCGCCCAGACGCCGCCGGAGTCCGGCACGCCGGACAGGTCGAGCTGCCCGCGCTCGGTCAGGATGCCGCCGAGCGGGCGCCAGTTCACCAGGTCGCGGGAGTGGTGGACGCGTACGCCGGGATACCACTCGAACGTCGAGGTGGCCAGGTAGTAATCCGCCCCCACCCGCACGATCGACGGGTCGGGGTGGAAGCCGGGTAGGACGGGATTGCGGATCAAGCTCATTCCTCCGAGAAAAGCACGACTGTGCTCATCGGTGCTACCTCGCCGTTTACTGACGCTTAAGGACCTCGCCGTTCACTGACCCTTGAGGTACGCGTCGGCCTGCTTGGCCATCTCCGCCTGGAGCTTGGCCAGGCCCGCCCGGTCCAGCGCCTTCTTCAGCTTGTCCAGGCCCTGGTCGACGTCCACCGCGCCGATGAACAGCGGGTTGGCGAACTGCGTCATGGCGGCGGTGACCTGGGCGTTCTCCCGCTTCACCGGCTCAGGGTCGGGGACGAAGCTGGCGTACGGGTCGACGGTGAAGTTGTCGATGTCCTGCGCCCAGTCGAACCACTTGGCCTCGGACTCGGTCATCTCCTTGATCCGGCGCTCCAGCTTGGCCCGCCAGGCGAGGGCGAAGCCGGGGAAGGTGTAGGTGGACACCTTCTCGTACTTGTCGTCGCCGACGGGGTTCCAGTCCTTGCCGGGGATGCCGTAGTTGAGCAGGTCGTGGTTCTCCTTGATCGACGCCCAGTCCTGCAGCTGCATGGCCTTCCCGTTGCTCTGGCCCTTGGCGTTGAGCACGACGAAGTTGTCGCTCTGGAAGGTCTGGTACGGCTTGGCGTTCGCGCCGCCCTTGAGCGGCATCACGTTCGCGATCATCGCGCCGGGGACGTTCTTGGTCAGCTCGGGCAGGGCCGCGGAGGACAGGCCGTCGGTCATGGCCCAGGCGGTGGCGACGCGACCGGCCTTGAACTGGGAGTCCAGCGCCTTGGAGTCGAGGGTGAGCGCGTTCTTGTTGAACAGCCCGTCCTGGTAGTACTTCCGGACCAGGCGCAGCGCGTCCATCATGCCCGGCGCCTCCCAGAACGGGATCGGGTGGGACGAGCCGGTCTGCTTGCCGTCGGCGGCCAGCACGAAGTTGAGCGACTCGCCGGTGAAGGAGGCGAGGCTCATGGTGGGGTTATCCCACATGTACGGGTTGAGCCAGCCCACCGGGTTCCACGCCACCAGCAGCTTGGGCAGCCGGGAGTTCAGCCCGATCGGGGTGATGTCCTTGTTCTTCTGCTTGACGTCGTACCAGAACTTCTCCAGCCCCGCGAAATCCGTGATGTCGCTCATGCCGTACTTGTCGGCCAGGTCCTGGCGGATGCTGAAGTGGTGGAAACGAGCGACCGAGTTGATCTGGGGCACGCCGTAGAGTTTGCCGCTCCACCGGTTCAACTCGATGATCTTCGGGTCGATCGTGGCGGTCAGGTTGGGGTACTTGCCGCTGGACAGCAGGCTGCTCAGTTCGACGATCGAGCCGCTCGCCGCCAGCTGGGTCATGTTGAGCCAGCGCGCCTGCAGCGCGGTGTCGAACTTCTCCCCCGCGGTGAACTTCAGCAGCGCCTGCTGGCCGTAGCTGGTCCACGGGATGAACTGCGGTTTGATGGTGAAGCCCAGGTCGGCCTGGAGCTTCTTGTTGACCTCGGCCAGCACGGCGTCCCAGCCGGCCGGCACGTCGCCGGGCAGCAGCAGGCTCAACGCGAGCGCGCCGCCGGCCTGGTTGCCGGCGGCCTTCGGCTGGGAGGAGCAGGCGGCGAGGAGGGCGGCTACGGACAGGCCGCCGCCGGCGGCCAGCAGGCCACGCCGGGACATGGTGGGGTTGG
Organism: Nonomuraea sp. NPDC049158; assembly: GCF_040648335.1. Lineage (NCBI taxonomy): Bacteria > Bacillati > Actinomycetota > Actinomycetes > Streptosporangiales > Streptosporangiaceae > Nonomuraea > Nonomuraea sp. NPDC049158. The sequence continues at coordinate 142,537 of NZ_JBEZDM010000018.1, read as the reverse complement.
ACACGGTAACTCCAGAAGGTGGGGGGAATCAGCCTTTGGTGGCGCCGAGGGTGATGCCCTTGACGAAGTAGCGCTGGGCGAAGGGGTAGGCGAGCAGGATCGGCCCGATGGCGACGGTGGTCAGGGCCAGGCGGAGCTGGTAGACGGGGGTGGCCGTCTCGGCCAGCTGCGGCAGCATCTGCGTGAAGGAGATGTTGGAGATGAGGTTCTGCAGCACCAGCGGCAGCGGGAACTTGTGCACGTCGTCGATGAACAGCAGCGCCATGAACCAGTCGTTCCAGTAGTGCACGGCGTAGAACAGGCCCACGACGGCCAGGATCGGCTTGGACAGCGGCAACGCGATCGTGAAGAACATGCGCAGCTCGCCCGCGCCATCGATCTTGGCCGATTCGAAGATCGACTCCGGTAGCTGACGGAAGGCGCTGACCTGCACGAAGACCAGGAAGGGCATGACCAGCAGCGGCAGGATGACCGAGAAGTAGCTGTTCTGCAGGTGCAGGTACTGCGTCACCAGCAGGTAGAGGGGGACGAGACCGCCGGAGAACAGCATCGGCAGGTAGGAGAAGACGGTCAGCGGCCGGCTGATGCCGGGCACCCGGCGGGCGATCACCCAGCTCAGGCCCGAGGTCACCGCCAGGGACAGCGCCGAGCCCACCACGGTGATGAAGACACTGGCGAGGTAGGCGTCCAGCACCGCGGGACCCGTGAAGATCATTTCGTAGGCGGTGAAATCGAAATCCGGGAAAAGGCTGTATCCGGTCGTGGCCAGCTCGGACTCGCTGGTGAACGATCCCGAGATGATCATCCAGAAGGGGATGGCACAGCACAGCACGGCCAGGCCGACGCCGATGATGCTGAAGACGGTGAACGGTTCCAGCTTTCTGCCGCTCATAGGATGCTGGTCTCCTTGGAGTACTTGCGCTGGATCAGCACCGCGATCACCACGAGGATGAAGCCGACGACCGACTGGAACAGGCCGATCGCGGCGGTGGTGCCGAAGTCGCCGAGCTGTCGCAGGGCGCGGAAGACGTAGGTGTCGATGACGTCGGTGTTCTCGAACAGGGTGCCGTTGTCGCCGATGATCGCGTAGATGGTGCCGAAGTCGCCGTAGAAGATCCGGCCGACCCCCAAGACCAGCAGCACCGCGCCGGTGGGCTTGAGCAGCGGCAACGTGATGCGCCAGGCCATCTGGGCCCGCGAGGCGCCGTCGATCATCCCGGCCTCGTAGACCTCTTCCGGGATGCCAGTGATCGCGGCCAGGAAGATGACGCTGAGGTAGCCGCCGAGCTGCCAGACCTTCACCACGGTGAGGATCCACGGCCACGGTCCCGGCTCGGTGTACCAGTCCACCGTGGGCAGTCCGAAGCCGGCCATGGCGTCGTTGACCGCTCCTCCCCCGCCGGAGGCCCCGGCGAGCAGGACCTGCAGGATGATGCTGATCACGACCGGGGAGACGAAGTAGGGGAAGAAGACCACGGACTGGGAGGCCCGCTTGAAGAAGGTGCCGCGGATCTCGTTCAGCATGATCGCCAGGAGGATCCCGGCGGCGAGCGTCGCACCCAGGAACAGCACATTGAGGAAGAGCGTGTTGAACAGGATCCGCGCCGCGTCCCCGGACTCCAGGAAGTAGGCGAAGTTCGCCAGCCCGTTCCACGGGCTGCCGAAGATCCCCAGGTTGACGTCGAACTCCTTGAACGCCACCACTAGCCCGGCCATCGGCAGGTAGTTGAAGACCAGGAAGAAGCCGACCGCCGGCAGCGCGAGCAGCCCGACCGACCAACTCGTCCGGCCCGTCACCTTGCCACGTGTACGGCGTTCGCGTGCGGGCGGCCCGGAAGGCGGACTCGTCCGAGACTCATGTCTCGTCTTTAGCGTGCTCATCACCTAAGTCCCGTCTGAGGGGCAGCAGCTGACTCTCGAAGTGCGATAGAAACCGGTAGCTGCGAACGCTACGACTGAGTGACGCCTGCCTACAAGGCCGCGTTACGGATACGTTACAAACGGGCCAACATCCTGGCACAACGTCATCCGTTGACCGGAGATGGCCGTGCCTCTAGCGTAGAAACCGATATCTATCGAATGGAGGGCTCAGCCCGTGTCCCCACGCCCGAAGGCGCTGTTCGCCATGCGCGAGGAACACCTCGCACTGCTCTTCCCCGCGCCCTTGCTGCGGCGGCTGGACACACTGGCCGACATCGACGTGACACTGGTCGCCGAGCGCTTCGACGATCCGCGGCTGGACCTGGCCGACACCGAGATCCTCATCACCGGCTGGGGCTGCCCGCCGCTCGACGAGGCGGTGCTGGCCGCCGCACCACGCCTGCGGGCCGTGCTGCACGCCGCCGGTTCGGTGAAGGGCCTGGTCGCCCCCGTTTGCTGGGAACGCGGCCTGCTGGTCTCCTCTGCGGCAGCGGCCAACGCCGTCCCGGTGGCGGAGTACACTGTCGGCACGATCTTGTTGGCGGGCAAGGGGGTCTTCGCTCTGGGCGAGCGCTACCGGCGCGAACGCGGCTTCACCCTGGCCAAGATCGAGCCACTGGTCGGCAACAACGGCCGTAGGGTCGGCATCGTAGGCGCCTCGCAAATCGGGCGCCGGGTGATCGAGCTGCTGGCGCCGTACGATCTGGACCTGTGCCTCTACGACCCGTACACCCGGGTTCCCGGAGTGCGGCGAGCCTCGCTCGAGGAGCTGCTGCGCCGCAGCGACATCGTCAGCCTGCACGCGCCCGCCACCCCGGAGACCCGGCACATGCTGGATCGCACCCGGCTGGCGCTGATGCCGGACGGCGCGGTGCTGATCAACACCGCCCGTGGATCGCTGGTCGACACCGACGCGCTGGTCGCCGAGCTGAAGTCCGGGCGGCTGTCGGCGATCCTCGACGTCACCGAGCCCGAGCCGCTGCCGCCCGGCTCGCCCCTGTTCGACCTGCCCAACGCCTTTCTCACTCCCCACATCGCCGGCTCGCACGGCAACGAGGTGGCCCGGATGGGGACCTTGGTCCTGGACGAGCTGGAACGCCTGACCACCGGGCAGCCTCTGGCGCACCGGGTGACCGCTGACGACCTGGACCGGGTGGCTTGATGAATGCCGATCGTGCCACCGTCCGCGACGTGGCCGCCCGGGCCGGAGTCTCCCCCTCCACGGTGTCCCGGGTGATCAAGGGGGACTACCCGGTCGCCCAGTCCACCAAGACACGGGTGCTGCGGGCCATGCGAGAGCTGGACTACGTGCTCAACGTGCACGCCCGCGCCCTGTCCGGGGCCAGCACCAAGATGGTGGCGTTCGTACTGGACGACGTCACCGGCCCGTCCTTCGCCTACGTCGCCAAGGGCGTGGAGCAGCAGGCCACCGCCGAGGGACGCCTGTGCATGGTGTGCGCCACGAACGGCGACCCGGCCCGGGAGCTGGCCGTGGTCGAGGCCATGCGCGAGCAGCGCGCCGACGCGGTCATCCTGGTCGGCGGCGGCGCGCTGGACGACGCCTACCGCGAACGCATGTCCCACTTCGCCCACGCCCTGGACAAGGCCGGCTCCCGGCTCGTCCTGTGCGGGCGGCCGCCGCTGGGCGACGACGTGCCCACCACCGTGGTCGAGTACGACAACGAGGGCGGCGCCTTCGCCATGACCAGCCACCTGCTCTCCCAGGGACACCGGCAGATCGCCCTGATCGGCGCCGACCACCCCGGCCAGGCGAGCACGACCAAGCTCGACCGGGTGCGCGGGTTCGTCCGGGCCCACGAGTCGTTCGGGGTGGCCTACGACCCGGACCTGATCGTCCCGGCGGGCTTCGGCCGCGCCGACGGACACACCGCCGCCCGCCGGCTGATCACCCTCGGCGCCCCGTTCACCGCCGTCTTCGCCGCCACCGACATGGTCGCCATCGGCGTGCTGGCCGCACTGCGCGAGGCCGGACTACGCGTGCCCGAAGACGTGTCGCTGGCCGGCTACGACGACATCCCGTTCGCCGCCGACCTCTCCCCCGGCCTCACCACCGTACGCATCCCCACCGAGGAGCTGGGCAGGACCGCGGTCAGGCTCGCGCTCGACCGCCGGCAATCCCAGCACGTCGTCCTGGGCACCCACATCGTGGTCCGAGGCTCGGTCGGCCCCGCCACCCCGCGCTGACCGCACGAGACCCGTCGTCAGGACGGCGGGTCCTCGGAGGCGGGCATGGTGAAGAACCTCAGGAACACCGGCCGCGCCCCCGGCGGCGCGTCCTCCTGCGCGCGGCCGAATCTGGACAGCAGTTCCATGTACGCCTCGAAGAACTCGTCGAGCTCTTCCCGGGTCAGGTGAGTGAGCCCCCGGGACGCCTTCGCCCAATCCCCGTACCGCTGGTGGTCTCGGAAGAAGCGCCGGGCGAGTTCCAGCTCCTGCTCGACCTTGAACTCGGTGATCTCGTCGAGGAGCTTCTGTGACTCCTCGTCCATCTCACCCGGCGGGGGCCACCTCAGGTCGGCGCTGATCTGCCGCCACCAGCGCTCCTTTCCGTTCGACCGCTCGGGGATCTCCTCGATGAACCCGTTGCGCTCAAGCTGGCGCAGGTGATAGCTGAGCGTCCCGGTGTTCTCGCCGAGTGCCCGGCCGAGCGTGGTGGACGTGGCCGGGCCGTGGATGCCGAGATGCCGCAGGATGCGCTGTCGCAGCGGATGGCCGAGCGCCTTGTGCGCACCTGGATCACTGAGCTGCCGGATCGACGGTCTGTTCGCCACGGTGTGAGCCTACAGCCATATTGCAGAATTTTCGCTGCAGCATTTCTTCTGCAATACTCCGTCGCTATGACGCAGGCGACAAGGAGTGACCGAGGATGACATCAGTGGCCGCGGACGAGCAGGCCGGGCGGCACGCATCGAGACGGCGCTCACTCGTTGCCGGACTTCTGGCCCTGGGCGTGCTTCTGCTGATCGCCGTCGGCGCGATCAGGGACACCACCCCCACCGCCGTGAGCCCGGCCACCGCCCCGGACCGGGAGTTCAGCGCGCAGCGGGCCTTCTCCCAGGTCGAGCGCTTCGCCGTCAAACCGCACCCCGTCGGCACGGCCGAGCACACCCGGGTCCGCGACTACCTGGTCGGCGAGTTGCGGCGGCTGGGCCTGCGGCCCGAGGTGCAGGAGGCGGTCGGCGTCTCACCCATAGACGAGCAGGGCGACCCCATCACCGCCGGGCGCGTCTTCAACATCGTCACCGTGATACCCGGGACCGCTCCCACGGGCCGCGTCTTCGTCACCGCTCACTACGACTCGGTCCCCGAGGGGCCGGGCGCCAACGACGACGGGGCCGGTACGGCGAGCGCGATCGAGACGGCCAGGGCGCTGGTCGCGGACGGTACACGGTTGCGCAACGACGTCGTGTTCCTCATCACCGACGCCGAGGAGGCCGGGCTCCTGGGTTCGGAGGCGTTCGTCAAAGACCACCCGCTCGCACGGGGGCGGAGCGTGGTGCTCAACAACGAGGCGCGCGGGGCCAAGGGGCCGGTGCTGATGTTCCGGAGCACGGAGTCGAACTCCGGCCTGATCTCCATGTTCGGATCGGCGGCGCCCATGCCCGTGGCCGACTCCGTGTACGCCGAGCTCATGAAACTGCTCAACAACGACACCGACTTCACCGCCTTCAAACCCGGCGGGATGGCCGTGCTGGACTCCGCCTACGCCAACGCGGGAACCCTGTACCACAGTGTCCTCGACGACCCCGCGCACGTCGATCTCGCGGCACTGCAGCAGATGGGCGACAACACGCTGGCGCTCGTGCGGGCGTTCGGCGGCACCGACCTGGCCCGGCTGACCACCGGGAACGACCTGGTCTACTTCAACCTCCCGCCCGGCCTGCTGGTCCGCTATCCGACCTGGGTGGCCACCCTGCTGGGCGCCGTCGCCCTGCTGGCGGCGCCGGCACTGATCTTCCTGGCCCGCCGCCGGGGCGTGGTCACCTTGCGGCGCACTCTCCTCGGCACCGCGCTCGCCCTGATCCCGATCGGGCTCGGGGTGGGCGTCGGCGTCTTCTTCTGGGACCTGCTCAAGATGATCCGGCCCGAGTTCAGCGGAACCGCCACCACGACGCCGTATCGGCCGGAGCTGTTGTGGCTCGCCGTGCTGATGCTCGCGGGCACCATCCTCATCGCCTGGTACGCGTTGCTGCGCCGTCGCGTCGGCTCCGCCGAACTGGCGCTGGGCATGCTGACCTGGGCGGCCCTGATCGGTTTCGGACTCGGCATCGTGTCACCCGGAGCGTCGCACCTCGCCGCCTGGCCCGCCTTGGGGGCGGCGCTGGGCGGGCTGGCCGCACTCCGCTGCCCGCCGAGGTGGCGCGTCCTCGTGCTCGCCGCCGGTCTCCTACCGGGCGCGCTGATCCTGCTGCCCAGCGCGTGGAACACCCTGCCGACCGGCCTGCAGTACGCGGGCTACGCCCCCATGCCGCTGACGATCCTGTTCGGCGGCCTCTTGCTGCCGCTGATCGAGGTGGTCTGGCCGCGCAGGCGTGCCCCGCTGGTCCCGCTGATCGCGCTGGTCGTCTCCATCGCCCTGGTAGCGGCGGGTCTGCTGGTCGAGCCGGTCGACAAGGAGCACCCACGGCGTACCAGCCTGGCGTACGGCCTCGACGCGGACACCGGCAAGGCCGTCTGGCTGACCTCGAAGGCGCCCGACCAGTGGGCCCGTCGTTATGGCGGCGCCGACGCGACCGGCCGGCCGATGGCGGAGCTGTGGGGCGGCGGGTCCAAGCTCCTCAGCCCGGCGAAGGCCGCCGCGCTGCCGGCGCCCTCGCTGCGGGTGCTAGCGGACACGACCCAGCAGGGCGTGCGAACCCTGCGCGTCCGGATCCACTCCGAGCGCGGAGCGGACACGGTCGGCTTGCGGGTGTACGGGGACAGCGCGACGGTGCGTTCGCTGACCGTCGAGGGCCGCTCCATGACGCCCGATCCGGCGGGCTTCGTCTTCCACGCCCCGGGATCGGCGGGTGTCGAGGCGTCGTTGACCATCAAAGCTGCCAGCGACGAGATCCGGCTGCGGGTCACCGATGTGAGCCGGAATCCCAGTGAGATGTCCGCGCTGCCGGGCTTCATCACCCCACCGGACTGGCTGTTCCTCGGCGACACCAGGATCTCCGTCACCAAGGCCTACACCGTGTGACGACCCAACCTGGCGACGGCGGCGTCGGTGACCGGGGTGAAGAAGTTGACGAGGTTGCCGTCGGGGTCGCGGAACAGCAGCGACCGGTTGCCCCAGGGCATCGTGGTGGGCTCGGTGACGAAGTCGGTGACGAACCCGGTCAGGTTCTGGTGCACGCGGTCCACGTCGTCGACCAGCAACTCGATGATCACGCTGTGGTTGTCGGCCGGGCGGGCGGACCCGGGAGCGAACAGCGGCACCGTACGGGTGCCGGCGATCGCCAGCGTGGCGGTGGAGGTCTTCAGCTCGGCGAAGTCCTCCGTGGACCAGACCGCCGCCACCCCGGTGACCTTCTCGTAGAACTCGACGAGGCGGGCGACATCCCCGGTGATGATGCGGATCGAGACGAAGTCCATGGTGTTCCCCCTGAAGTCGTTGCGCCTTGGCGCTTCGTACATTAGGGGCAATACTGGACAGAATCGGTCCACTATCGGCCATAGGCTCGAAGACATGTCTCGTCCAACCGGTCGCGTACTCACCCTCCTGGAACTGCTGCAGTCGGGCGGCACCCGGACGATGGCCGAACTCGCCGACCGCCTCGACGTCGACGGCCGCACCGTGCGGCGGTACATCGACCAGCTCATCGACCTCGGCATGCCCATCGAGGCGGTGCGTGGCCGCTACGGCGGGTACCGTCTCGGCCGCGGCTACCGGCTGCCACCGCTCATGCTCAACGACGACGAGGCGCTGGCGGTGCTGCTCGGCCTGATCGCCGGTCGGCGTACGGGGTTGGCGACGTCGACCGACACCGCGAGCGAGACGGCGGCGGCCAAGATCCGGCGGGTGCTTCCCGAACGTCTCGCCCGCGGGCTCGACACGGTCCTGGAATCCCTCGCCTTCACCAAGCCGGCCGGCGAGCCGGTCACGCCGGACGCCGGGACCCTGCTCACCGTCGCCGACGCGGTGCGCCACCGCCGTCCCGTCTCGATCAGGTACACCGATCGGGACGGCCGGCGCAGCGACCGCACGCTGCATCCGTACGGGATCGTCAACCACTCGGGCCGCTGGTACGTCACCGGCGCGGACCCCTCGATCGGCGAGAACCGGACCTTCCGCCTCGACCGCGTCACGGACGCCAGAACCCTGCCCGGCTCCTTCGAGGTACCCGCCGGGCTGGACCCGGCGCAGCGTGTCCTGTCGGGGCTCGCCACGGCCTCCTACCGGTACGAGGTGACCTTGCGGATACACGGGACGGTCGAGCAGATCCGCGCCCGCCTTCCCGCGAGCGTGGCGGAGATCTCCTCCACCGCGGACGAGGATCCGGCGGCCGAGCGCTGGCTGCGCGTCGAGCTGCGGGCCGAACGGCTCGACTGGTTGCCCGCGGTGCTCGCCGCGCTCGACCGGCCGTTCGTCATCGAGCGTCCCGACGAACTACGCGACCTCGTCGTCGCGCTCGCCGACCGGCTCGCGTCCCACGCCCGCCGAACCTGACAGCCCACACCGTGGCCCGCCACGACCCCCGCGTGGATCGCCCGAACGCCGAAGGTGCCGATCGGTTCAGCTGGTCGGGCGTGCTGGGTGCAGGGCCGCGAACCAGCGGCCCTGCTCCTGCCAGCTCTCGGCGAGGTCGAAGCCGCTGGATTCGGCGAGCCGGCCGATGTCGTCGGCCGACACCACGGCCCAGGCGAACCAGTCGCCCGCGACATCGGCACGGCGCAGGCGGACCCGGTCGACCCGGCTGGTCACGCCCGGGGGTTCGACCTCGGCGACGACCTCGCCGCCTGGCCGTACCAGCTCGCGCACCCGGCGCAGCAGGACACGTGGATGTCCGCCGATGCCGATGTTGCCGTCGGCGAGCAACGCGGTCTGCCAGCTTCCCGTCCGGGGGATCACGTCGAAGACGCTCCGGAGCAGCGCGTAGCCGCCCGCTCGCCGGGTCAGGTGTACGGCGCGCGGCGCGATGTCGATGCCGAGAGCGTGCACGCCCCGATGGCTCAACGCGACGGTCAGCCTGCCGGGACCCGATCCGATGTCGAGTGTGGGGCCCGTGCACCGGCTCAGCATCGCCTCGTCCCCGTCGATCGGCTCGAACCAGCAGGCCACGTTCAGCGGCCGACGTGTGCCGTCGGCGTGCTCGATCTCGACGGTGGCGCCGGACAGTGCCTCGGCGTAGATCTCGCCTATCATCGGCGCGCGCCCGCCTCGGCCGGCAGCGCCACCCTGGCGGGCGGTGTCAGCTGAGCCGATGGTGTCACCTCAGCCGACGGCGCCACCTCGGCCAGTGTCGCCGCGAAGCGGGAGCCGGGGGCTTCGGCGGCGACGTGGAAGGCGTCGGCCGCGGTGTCGATGTCGGTCAGTTCGGGCAGGTGCCGAACGCTCAGGCCGGCTTCCGCGAGCCGGTCGAGCTGGGCGCGGCCGGTGTACGGCTGGGACATGGGCACCCCGAGGAGCAGACGGGGGCCGGGCCGCCGCAGGCCGAGCAGCCAGAAGCCGCCGTCGGCCGCCGGGCCGTAGACCGCGTCGTGCTCGACCAGGGCGCTGGTGGCCGCGTCCAGCAGAGCGGGGCTGACCTGCGGTGTGTCCATGCCGATGAGCACGACCGGCTCGGGGCGCAGCCGGTAGACATCGGTGAAGGCGGCGGCCAGGCGCTCGTCCAAGCCGTTCCCGCGCTGCGGGATGACCACGAAGCCGTCGGGCAGCCAGTTGCCGGGCAGTCCGTCCAGGGCCAGGACACGTTGGGTGGCGGGCGCCCGTGCCACGGTGGTCAGGCTGTCCGCCAGTGACGCCTCGGCGAGGCGGGCCGCCTGGCCCGGCGTGAACGGTGGCGTCAGGCGGGTCTTGACGCGGCCCGCGACTGGTTCCTTGGCGATGACCACGAGCTGCGCCGCCCCTGAAGTGATCTTCATGGTCCGACAGTAGGGCCGGTGACCTGGGGCGACTCTTACAGGGTTGTTACGGGCAGCCGTCTCTTACGGGGTTGTTACGGGTGGCCGTCGCGGCGGTCCCGAGCGGACAGAGGGTGACACGCTCGGTCCGTGAGCAGACACACGGTGTTCGCCGGCGCGACGCTTGTCGCCCTGGTGCTCGTCCTGATCAGGATGGCGTTGGGCGGGCCCGGCCTGCTCGGCTGGTACCTGCTGGCCTGGGGGTTGTTCGCGGCCGCCTTCTGGGGGGCGCGCAAGGTGCCGAAGCGGGAGCTGACCGTGCTGGTGGTGGCGGGCGGGATCGTGGTGACCGCCACCGGCCTGGTCGCGCCGCCCAGTACGAGCAGCGACTCCTACCGGTACGCGTGGGATGGCCGGGTACAGGCAGCCGGGCACTCGCCGTACGACTACGCGCCGGCCGATCCGGTGCTCGGCCCGCTGCGTGATGACTGGCTCTTCCCCGATGACTGCGCGGCACCCGGCCTCGCCCCCGTGGCGGGGGGAGCCTGCACGCGCATGAACAGGCCGCTCGTGCACACCATCTACCCGCCGCTGGCCGAGGGCTATTTCCGGCTGGTGCACTGGTTGGCGCCGGAGGGGGCACGGCACAAGCCGTACCAGGTGGGTGGCGCGCTGATGGCGATCGCGGTGCTGCTGGCGCTGCTGCGATGGACCGGCGTCAGACAGGCGGCGTGCTGGGCGTGGTGCCCGGCCGTGCCCGCGGAGGCGGTCAACGACGCGCACGTCGACATGCTGGGCGTGCTGCTGGTGGTGCTCGCCTTCTGCGTGGTCCGGGGCGGAGTAGGCGGGGGCGGAGTGGTCCGGGGCGGAGTGGTCTGGGGCAGAGGAGCGCTGCTCGGCGCCGGGATCGCGACCAAGCTGCTGCCGGCCGCCGCGCTTCCCGGCGCGCTGTCCGGGGTGTTGCGCGACGGGGTCGCCTGGCGGCGTGTCCTGGCCGTCGTGCTGCCCGCCGGGGCCGTCGTCGTGCTGACCTATCTGCCGTACGTGCTGGCCTCGCGGGCTTCCGTGCTGGGCTACCTGTTCGGCTACCTCCAGGAGGAAGGCTACGAGGCGCCGTCGGCGAGAGAACGGTACGGGGTGTTGCGGCTGGTCATGCCGGATTTTTGGGCGCCGTACGCCGCCGTCGCCGTCCTGGGGCTGGTGATCTGGCAGGTGCTACGCCATGGTGACCCGGACCGCCCGTGGGCGGGGGCGCTGCTGGTCAGCGGATCGCTCCTGCTCCTGCTCACCCCGGCCTACTCCTGGTACGCGCTCCTGGTCGTCGCGCTGGCCGCCATGGACGGACGATGGGAGTGGCTGGGCGTGGCGCTGGCCGGCGCGGTCGCCTACCTGTCCGGCCCGTCCACCCTGGCCTATGCCCTGGCCACGGTGGGGGTTGTCGCGGGCTGGGCCGTACGACGCCGCCGTCATCCCTCTCGCAGGACGGCTCGCATATCGGAGATCGCCCGAACGGTCCCGCGAACGGTCCCCGTGACCTTGGACCGCCCGCGACGGGCCAGGTAGTCGATGTCGACCTCGGCGATGCGCCACCCGGCGCCCGCCGCCCGCAACACCATCTCCAGCGGGTAGCCGAACCTGCGGTCCCGCAGTCCGAGCGCGAGGAGTTCGGCCCGGCGGCAGGCCCGCATCGGCCCCAGGTCGTGCAGGGCCGCACCGGTACGGCGGCGCAGCTTCGCGGCCAGCACCGCGTTGCCCAGCCTGGCGTGCATCGGCCACGACGCGCCAGGCCGGCGCACCCGCCGGCCGAGCACCAGATCGCTCTCCCCGCCCAGGATCGGAGCGACGACCTCGGGCAGCTGCCGCGGGTCGAGGGAGGCGTCGGCGTCCATGAAGCACACCAACTCGGACGTGGCGGCCAGCAGCCCCGCATGGCAGGCCGCCCCGAACCCGCGCCGCGGCTCACTCACCACCAGTGCGCCCAGCTCCGCGGCGATCTTCGCCGAGGAGTCGGTGGAACCGTTGTCGGCCACGATCGGGCGGTAGCCGGGAGGCATCCGCTCGAGCACCCAGGCGAGGGCGGCTTCCTCGTTCAGACAGGGCAGCACCACGTCGATGGTCACTAGGGCTCCATCCTTCTGGTGGGCATTGTCACGGCACTCGCTGTCACGGCGCTCGCCGTCATGGCGTCTTCAGAGCGGGTCATGGTGTCCCCAGGGCGGCGGTGGCGAACTCCTTCATGCCGGCCTCGAAGCCGATCTCGGCCGCGAAGCCGAGTTCGGCGCGGGCACGGCCGGGCGCGGCGACGATGTGCCGGACGTCGCCCAGCCGGTATTCGCCGGTGACGACGGGCTCGGGCCCACCGCGCTCCGCCGCCAGGGCGGCGGCCATCTGCCCGACGGAGTGCGGGACGCCGCTGGCGATGTTGTACGCGACCAGGCCGCCCGCGACCGGCTCGGCCTCGGCGGCCGCCAGGTTCGCCCGCGCCACGTCGCGCACGTGCACGAAGTCACGCATCTGACGGCCGTCCTCGAACACACGGGGCGCCCGTCCGGCTTCCAGCGCCGACCTGAAGATGGCGGCGACACCCGCGTAGGGAGTGTCGCGCGGCATCCGCGGCCCGTACACGTTGTGGTATCTCAGCGCCACCGCGCTCCCGTCGGTCTCTCTCGCCCAGTTCGCGGCCAGGTGTTCCTGGGCCAGCTTGGTCGTGGCGTAGGCGTTGCGCGGGTCCATCGGCGCGTCCTCCCCGATCACGGCCGAGCGCACCACCTCGCCGCAGACAGGGCAGGACGGGTCGAACCGCCCGCGATCCAGGTCCGCCGCCGCGCGCGGGCCGGGCCGGACCCGGCCGTGTTCGGCGCAGTCGTAGGCGCCCTCGCCGTAGACCACCATCGAGGAGGCCAGCACCAGCCGTCCGACGTGATGCCTGGCCATCGCGGCCAGCAGCACGGCGGTGCCGTACACGTTGACCGAGGCGTAGTCCGGCAGGTCGGCCACGTCCACGCCGAGCCCGACCATCGCCGCCTGATGCACGACCAGATCCACCCCGGGCAGCCGCCGATCCAGGGTGTCCCGGTCGCGAAGATCAGCGCCGTTGTCGCGCAGATCGAGTCCCGACACGTCATGCCCGGCCGCCTCGAACGACTCGACCACATGACTTCCAATGAAACCGGCCGAACCGGTGACCATCACCTTCACCTTGCCGACAGTAATCATCGGAACCGGTCGGCCGAAGGAGGCGAGGACCGACGTTCGCAACCTGTAAGGACCTCGAAGAGAAAGCCGAAAGGGAAGGTATGTGGATATTTACCTGGTCATCCCCGCCGGGACTCCGGCAAGCTCCTCGCGGGCTCCGCGCAGGCACCGCCGTCTGAGCGACGTCCTCGACCGAGGGCCCGACATGACTATCCGAGATTCCCCGGTACCCGCCGAAACCGACTGAAAGGCGAACGTATGTGTACGAAGTCTGGCCAGGGCTGCCAGGCACGGGGCGTCGTGGTGGATGACCAGCGGGAAGAGCACCCCCCAGCGGACGCCTCTCGCCGTGCCGTCATCATGGGCGCGGGAGGCGCGGGTACATGACCGTCCTCGCCACCTGCACCCACCAGGGATACACCGTGGGCAGCGTCTCCTCCGGCATGATCACCTGCCCGTGCCACGACGGCATGTTCTCCTTCGCCGGCACCGTCATGGGCGGTCCGGCCACCAAGCCGCTGCCGGAGGTACAGATCAAGGTCGACGGCGACACCATCTCGCTCGTCTGACGGCGACAGACCACCGCGTTCCATCACCGACCGGTCCCTCAGGGCACTGGACCGGTTCGTGGCCGCAGGAAGGTTCACCATGACGACCTCGGAGATCGAGCACCGCGAGAGCTCGGCGGACCTCATCTCGGTGCTGGACGCGCGCACACCCGAGATCGGCGGCAACGACGGCGGCTGGCCCGGTCTGACCCTTTACCGCTTCACCGAGCCGGTGGCTCCGGCCTGGGAGGAGATTCAGTCGCTGTCGCTCGGGATCGTTTCGCAGGGCAGCAAGGCAGTGATCGTGGATGGCAGACGCTACGTCTACGACCCGTTCCATTACCTTGTGCTCGGCGGCACCCTGCACTTCCAGGCCGAGATCCTGCAGGCCAGCCCCCGCGAACCGTTCCTGTCCTTTGTGCTGGAGATCGACCCGGCGCTGGTGCGCAAGGTCTCCACCGACATGCTCGGCCGCCGGTCGAGCGCGTTCGGCGCGGTTTCTGAGCAGGGCGAGGCCGACCCGTGCGTCGTCTCTCCGCTCGATCCGGAGCTCATGGCGGCGGTCCTGCGGTTCCTGCGCTCGCTCGACAGCGGCGCCGATCGACGGGTGCTGGCGCCGATGTGCGTGGAGGAGATGGTCTACCGCGTGTTACGCCGGGAGCAGTTCTCGCGGATGCTGCACCTGGCGGCCAGGCAAGCCTCGCGCAACCCGATCGCCGCCGCGCTCACGTTCGCCCGGGCGCACTACGCGGAGCCGTTGACGGTCAATGACCTGGCCAAACAGGTGGCCTTGAGCCCGTCCGCGTTCTCGGCCTTGTTCCGCGAGGCCACCGGCCGCACGCCGTATCAGTTCCTCAAGGACTACCGGCTCGACCGGGCGCGCGAACTGCTGGTCGACCGCCGGATGACGGTCTCCGAAGTGTCCCGCCACGTGGGCTACGCGAGCGTTTCGCACTTCATCAAGGAGTTCCGCAACCGCTTCGGCGATACACCGGCGGCCTACGTCGACGCGCACAACGTAGCGGCCGAGCTGCGCAGGATGCGCTCAGACGTTGAGTAGCTCCTGTCCGGGCGCGGCATCACGTCGCGGTCTTCGGCTCGGAGTCGCGCCGCCAGGTCCAGTTGTCGGGTTCGTACATCGGGACGAGGCCCGCTCGCGTCATGTCGCACGGCCGCCGGGACGGACCTCGACCGGTAGAACTCGCAGATCTCGCCGATCAGCTTCTCGGTGACGGGCTCGTCGAAGCCGAACCCCAGCGCCTTGCTCCAGTAGCCGGTCGGGTCATCGCGCATGGCCGGCACGACGCCGCCGGCGAGCCGGACGCACTCGACGCCCTGGGCGTCCCGCGCCGCCGCCGGCGCTGCCGATTCGAGCTGGTACATCATCTCGGCCTCGGCGAGTTCGGCCAGCGCCGGCTCGGGATGGGTTGACAGGGACATGACATTCCTTGACTCCGATGGGGAAGCGACAGGCGCGAACCCCGGCCCCCCGCCTCTTGGGGGCCTGCCGACCGCTGGAGATCACCGCCTGGAGTCCCGGATTTCCTATAAGGGTTTAGCGTCGTAAACTCATCCCGCGCAGGGTGGGTACGTGCGGCCGTGGCCCGCACAGTCGGCGATCCGTCATATCAATCCAGGGGGTTGGCAGGCGTGGCTGTGCCAGTTCGTCCGGGGGGTGGCGAGGCCGGCCCGGCCTCCGGCGTACGTCTGCAGATTCTCGGTCCGCTGCGACTCTGGCGGGACGGTGTCGAGCTGGACGCCGGCCCCCGGCAGCAGGCCTACCTGCTCGCGCTGCTCCTGGCCCGTGAGGGGCGGCTGATCAGCACGGGCAACCTGATAGAGCTGATCTGGGACGGCGGCGATCCCGCCAGCGCCGTCAACGTCATCCACAAGTATGTCGGCGCGCTGCGGCGATTACTCGAGCCCGCGCTCCCGATCCGCGGGACCGGCTCATACCTGCGGCGCCAGGGTAGCGGCTATCTGTTCGTCGCCGGGACCGGCATGCTGGACCTGGCCGTCTTCCGGCAGCGGGTCCAGGCCGCCGGAGCGGCCCTCGCGGAGCAGCGGCGCGAGGCGGCGCTCGACTCTTACGTGGCGGCCTTGGAGCTCTGGCGGGGCTCCGCGGGCGAGGGGCTGGCCTACGGACCGGCCGCGATGTCGATCTTCGCGGGGCTGGATGACGAGTTCTTCACCGCGTGCGCGGCGGCGGCCGAACTCGCGATGTCGCTGGGCCGGCCGGAGCGAGTGCTGCCGCACTTGCAGCTGGCCGCCTCGATGGCACCATTGCACGAGCCCGTGCAGGCGAGCCTCGTCTCCGCCCTGGGCGCCGCCGGGCAGCAGGCGCAGGCGCTGGCGGTGTTCCGGACGGTACGCACCCGTCTGGTCGAGGAACTCGGCATCGATCCCGGCCCGGCGCTGCGGGCCGCGCACTGGCGGGTGCTGAGCGAGACCTCGACGCCGGCGATGGTACAGATGGCCGATGGGCAGCCGCCGACAACGGGACAGGCGGCGGCATCCGGGACGCAGCCTGCCGGTGGCCTGGTCGGCCGGGCCGAGGAACTCGCGGTACTGCGGCAGGCGGCGGAGGCGGCGCTGGCCGGCGGCAGGGGGCTCGTCGTCGTGGACGGCGAGCCGGGGGTGGGCAAGACCCGCCTGCTGGAGGAGATCGCCGACGAAGCGGAGCGGCGCGGCGCGCTGGTCGTCTGGGGCCGCTGCCTGGAGGGCGACGGGACGCCGTCGATGTGGCCGTGGGTGCAGGTGGTCGGCACGGTCCTGGAGGCGTTACCCACCGCGGCGCGGGCCAAGTGGCTCGCCGGCGCGCTCGGCCGGCTCGTCGACCCGCGCGAGCACGGCATCGCCGCGCCGACGTTGTCGGAAGGCGGCGCCCAGTTCCGCCTGTTCGAACGGGTCGTGGCCGCCATCGGCGAGCTCTCGGCGCTGCGGCCGGTGCTGCTCGTCATCGACGACCTGCAGTGGGCCGACGTCGCCTCGCTGCATCTGTTCAGTCATCTGGCGGCCCGGCTGCCGGGTGGCGCCGTGATCATCGGGGCGCTCCGCGACCGCGCGCCCATGCCCGGCACGGAGCTGTCGCGGATGCTCGCCGCGGCGAGCCGGGTGTCCGGCCAGCGCCGCGTCCACCTCGGCCCGCTCAACCTGGCCGAGGTGGCCGAGATCGTCCGTGGCGAGATCGGCCAGGTTCCCGGCCCGGACGCCGCCAGTGGCATCCACGCCCGTACCGCCGGCAACCCGTTCTTCGTCCGGGAACTGTCCCGGCTGCTCGCCGACGGCGGCGTGCTGACCGCGGACGCCGTGGCCCGGGCAGGGGTCCCGTCCACCGTGCGTGACGTCGTGCGCGACCGGATGGCCGGTCTCGACGACGGCGCCCGGGGCCTGCTCCAGGTCGCCGCGCTCATCGGCCGGGACGTCGACCTCCGCCTGCTCACCCGTACCGCCGGCCTCGACGTCCCGACCTGCCTGGACCGCCTCGAACCGCTGGAGGCGCTCGGCCTGCTCGGGCCGGCCCTCGATGACCCGTACTCGTTGCGTTTCGCGCACGACCTGGTCCGCGAGTCGGTCGCCGGGACCACGCCGCGGCGGCGCACGCCCCGGCTGCACCTGAGCGTCGCGGACGCGCTGGAGGGCATCGACTCCGAGGGCGAGTCCGCCGCCGAGCGCCTCGCCTATCACCTGTGGGCGGCCGGCCCGCTGGCGGACCCGGCCCGGACCGCGGCGGCCCTGGTGCGCGCGGGCCGCCGCGCGGCGGCCAAGTCCGCGTTCGAGGCCGCCGAGCGGCAGCTGCGGATGGCCGCGCAGGTCGCGCGGACGGCGGGCCTGGCCGAACTGGAGTTGTCCGCGCTGTCGCAGCTCACCGCGGTCGTCGGGATGCGTTCGATGTACGGGGCAGCGGCGCTCGAACTGCTGGAACGCGCCGAGCACCTGGCCCGTGACCTCGGCCGGGAACTGGAGGCCACCGACTTCCTCTTCTCCCGCTGGGTCGTGCACGCTCAGGGCATCCAGCTCGACCGCAGCGGGACGCTGGCGCGCCAGTTGCTCGACCACGGCAAGGCCTCCAGCGACCCGATCGTGTACGCCTACGGCCTGGAAGCCTGGGGCCTCCACCAGTGGGACGTGGGCAACATCGGGGAGGCGTTCCACTTCCTGAACAAGTCCAACCAGATCATGCTCCAGGGCCTCGCCCGGCACGAGGAGAACCCGGTCCGGCACGACCTGCAACTGCTCATGGCCGGAATGCTCGCGGAGATAACCGCGCTCCACGGTGACGTCCGAACAGGGCGGGCACTGCTCGACACGCTGGAGACCGAGGCGGGCGACGCCCTTTACGCGGTCACGATCTGGTCCGCCATCGCCGTGCGGATGGCAGTGATCATTGGCGACCCGGCCAGGGCGTTCCGCGCGGCGGAGCGGGGGATCGCCGCGGACCCCGAGTTCTCCTTCGTCTTCCTCGGCACCTACCAGCGGCTCGCCCGGTGCTGGGCGCTGGCCATGACCGGCGAGGACCCGGCCGGCGCCGCGGCGGAGGCCGAGCGGATCATCGTCGCGCACCTCATCGACCCGCCGCTCTCGTGCGTCGCCACCTGGTACGGGCTGCTCGGCGAAATGCGGCTCGCGGCCGGGATGCCGGCGGAGGCCGCCGCGGCCCTGGACCGGGCCGACTATTACCTCGACGCCTACGGTCAGCGCTACTCGGAAGGGCTGATCCTGCTGCTGCGAGCGCGGCTGCTGCGGGCTCTCGGCGAGCCCGTCGCGGTCGTCCGGGCCGCCGCCGAGAAGGCCCGGGCGTTGTCCGCCGAACGTGCGGCCCACCTGTTCGCCCGCCGCGCCGAAGAGTTCCTGGCGGAGCTCGGCGAGGGGCCGGCCGGCCACTGATCGCGCCGTCCTGCGTCCAGTGCGTCTTCACAGCTCATCAACAAGGGTTTCCACTTGCCGTCCAGTAGCTGTCAAGCACGTACCTCGTATGTTTCGGACATAGGCGACGAACGACACGAGGAGCGGGAACCGTGAAGGTTTTGATGGTGCTGACCTCGCATGACCAGCTGGGTGACACCGGGCGCAAGACCGGGTTCTGGCTGGAGGAGCTTGCCGCGCCGTACTACCACTTCAAGGACGTCGGGTGGGAGATCACGCTGGCCTCACCCAAGGGCGGCCGGGCGCCCTTGGACCCGAAGAGCAACGAGGAACAGTTCAAGACCGACCAGACCCGCCGGTTCGAGGCCGACGCCGCCGCCGAGGCTCAGCTGGACAAGACGGTGCGGCTGGAGTCGGTGTCGGCCGACGACTTCGACACGGTCTTCTACCCGGGTGGGCATGGCCCGTTATGGGACCTGGCCGAGGACGAGGCGTCGATCAATCTGATCGAACGGATCGTCGCCACGGGCAAGCCTCTCTCGATGGTGTGCCACGCGCCGGGCGCGCTGCGTCACGCCAAGAAGCCGGACGGCACCGCGCTGGTGGCGGGCCGCAGACTCACCGGCTTCACCGACAGCGAGGAAGAGGCCATGGGCCTGACCAAAGTCGTGCCCTTCCTGGTCGAAGACGAGCTCATCGCCAAGGGCGCCGACTTCTCCAAGACCGGCGACTTCGAGCCGTACGTGGTGACCGACGGACTGCTCATCACCGGACAGAACCCCGCCTCCTCCGGACCCGCCGCACTCGAACTGATCGCACTGACCGGCAAGATCACGGCCTAGCCCCCTTTCACCTCATGGATGAGGAGCCGCACATGAGCGACGCCACCGCACCCTCCTTCGCCGGCCTGGCCCATTTCGCCTTCACCGTCAGGGATCTCGAGGCCAGCGTGGCGTGGTACCAGAAGGTCTTCCAGGCCGAACTCGTGAACGGCAAGCTGCCGCACTACGGCCGCGAGTGGACCGGATACGCGGAGCTCGTCATCGAGCCCCGGACCGGCCTGGCCATCGGCCTGCACCACAACACGGGCAACCAGGGCGAGGAGTTCGACGAGGTCCGGACCGGCCTCGACCACATCTCCCTCAAAGTGGACGGCCGCGAAGGGCTCCTCGCCTGGTCGGACTGGCTCGACCGGCTGGGCGTCGCGCACTCCGGCATCCAGAGCGTGAAGGAGCCCTTCGTCTACTCGGTGGTCGTCTTCCGGGACATCGACAACATTCAACTCGAGGTCATGGCCGTCGGCGTCTGACGCTGGGGCCCGGTCAGTCGCCTGCCGGTGGAGCGGTGCATCGCCGGATCGTGAGGGTGGTGGCCGGTTCGAGGCCGGGCCGCGGCGTCCCCTCTCCGCGTCCCAAGGCGGGGGCCATCTCGGTGGCGGCCGCGGCCATCTCGGTGAGTGGCTGGTGAACGGTGGTCAGCGGAGGGTCGACCAGGGCGGCGACGGGCAGATCGTCGAAGACCAGTTCCATGATGTCGCCGCGGTTGGACCTGCGGCGCGGCGATCCGGCCGGCCACGTGACGATCTCCTTCGCCATCTGGACAACATTCTACGTTCACCACTTTTTAACATCAGACGTTGGACGTAGGATGTCCCCTCGTAATCTTCTCCTGTCAGAAGGGCGAGGGCATGCACGATGGTCACCCCCCAGAGGGCCGTACCGGACGCCGCTCCTGGCGCCGCCGGGCGGGCGCCGTAGCGGTGTTCGCCGGCTTGCTCGTCAGCGCGTTCGGCGCGCCGGCGACCGCGGCGCCGGCGGAAACCCCCGAGGCCGGCACGACCTCCGACGCCGCACCGTTCGTGGACGAGCAGGTGCTCTACAAACAGGGCGACTTCGGATACGGCTGCTTCCGGATCCCCGCCGTGGTGCGGGCCACCAACGGCATGGTCCTGGCGTTCGCCGAAGGGCGGGTGAAGGACTGCGGCGACGACGAGGACATCGACCTCGTGGTGCGCCGTTCCGCCGACGGCGGCCGGACCTGGGGACCGTTGCAGGTGATCTCGGAGGGCAACGGCACGACCCACGGCAACCCGGTGCCGATCGTCGACGAGCGCACCGGGCGGATCGTGCTGGTGAGCACCCACAACGGCGGGGAGCCGTGCCCGAACGGCTGTGACCGCGACCCCTGGGTGCAGTTCAGCGACGACCACGGGGCGACCTGGTCAGCCGCCAGGGAGATGACCGAGGGCAAGCGTCCGGAGTGGAACTTCTGGTACGCCACCGGCCCGATGCACGGCATCCAGCTCAAGCTCGGCCCGCACGCCGGCCGGCTGATCGTCGGGGCGAGTTTCGAAAGCTGGGACCGGGTCGGCAAGCACGTCTACGGCACGCACCTGCTCTACAGCGACGACAGCGGGGTGACGTGGCACATCGGCGCCGAGACGTCCCGCGACGACGGCACGATGATCGCGCAAGAGGTCACCGTCGTCGAGCTGACCGACGGGCGGATCTACGCCTCGGCCCGCGAGCGCGGCACCGACAAGGGCAACCGGGCGTACGCGACCAGCAGCGACGGCGGCGAGACGTGGGACGCGCCGTTCCGCACCATGCCGGCGCTGGCGACGACCGACATCCAGGGGTCGCTGACGCGGTTCAGCGACAAGCGCCTCCTGTTCTCCGCACCGATGCATCCGGGCGCCCGGGAGGCGATGGGGATCCGGTCATCCTACGATGAGGGGAACCGCTTCGAGACATGGGATGAGGGCAAGGTCTTTTACTGGGGACCGTCGGCGTACTCGGACATGGTGCGTCTGGACGGCGACGAGGCGGCCCTGATGTACGAGGCGGGCAGCATCACGCCGTACGAGCAGATCCGGTACGCGCGGTTCAACGAGGCGTACCTGGAGACCCCGAACGGCACCCCGCCCGGCATCCCCGGCCCCCCGGCGCCCGGCCCGACGACGCCGGACACGTCGCCGTACCGCAACCAGGCCTATGTGCGCGGTGGCGCGCAGACCACCGACGGGCGGTTCGGCGGCGGGCTGGCCCTGGACCGGGTGGACGACCGGGTGGAGGTGCCGTTCAACGGCTCCATCGACCTCGGCGCGAAGGACTTCACGCTGACCTCCTGGATCCGGTATTCGGAGCAGACCGGCGCGCACACGATCCTCTGGTTCCACCGGGTGAACAGGGGCACCAACCCGCCGGCGCTGTGGCTGCGGGCCGAACCGGCCGGCAACCGCATCCGGGCGGTCCTGTCCGTCGACCGGTTCAACGTGACCGTGCAGTCGCCGAGCGCGTACAACGACGGGCAGTGGCACTTCGTGGCGCTCCAGCGGGTACGCGGCGAGCTCCGGCTCCTGGTGGACGGCGTCCAGGTCTCGTCGGCGGCGGCGCCGGCCGGTTCGGTGACCCTCGGCAAGGAGTTCGGTCTTGAGGGGATCCACGTCGGACAGCGGCTGGACGGGGTGGACCGCTTCCGTGGGACGTTGGACGAGGTACGCGTCTACCGGCGCGCCCTCACCGACCCCGAACTGAACCTGATCCGAGGGTGGAACCTCCCGATCGGCGGGCAGCTGGGGCTGCGGCTGCCGTTCGACCAGGTCGGCTAAGCGTCCTGGACTAGCGTGCGAACATGCCATGTCCGTCCGGTGGGTCATCTGTGACGTCGGCGTAAACTTTGCCGTTCCGGGCTAGCCGTCCCGGACGGACGTGGGATGTTTGACGCAAGGTCTTCGACGAGCCCGGGGGTGGCATGCGTACCAGTGACGGCGCGTCGCTTCAGGAGCGCATCGTCGCACTGATCCACCAGCGGGGACTGGCCCCCGGGTCACCTATGCCGACCGAACCGCAATTGATGGAGCTGCTCGGGACGAGCCGCAACAGCGTCCGCGAGGCCGTGCGGGCCCTGCAGGCGCTGGGCATCATCGAGATCCGGCACGGACATGGGACGTTCGTCGGGCACGCGTCGCTCGACGCGCTGACTCCCACGTTCGCCTTCCGGGTGCGTTCGGGGCCGGGCGGGATCCGCGCGCTGCACGATCTGGTCGAGGTCCGCGAGCTGCTCGAGACCGGGCTGATCGGCCAGGTGGCCCAGAGCACCAGCGCCCCCCGGCTCGCCGCGTTGGAGGCCCTGGCCAATGGCATGGATCGGGACCGGGAAGCCGATCGGGCCTTCCACGCGCTGCTGTACGACTCGTGCGGCAACGAGCTGGTGCTGCAGCTGATCGGCCTGTTCTGGGACGTCTACCACGAGGTCGAGCCGACGCTGGGCCCGCCGGAGGAGCGGACCGACGAGATCGCCGTCAACCATCGCCGGATCGTGGCGGCGCTTCGCGCTCGGGACGCCGAGGCCGCACGGGAGGCGATGCGGCTGCACTTCCACGACGTCAAGGCGCGCATCGCGCGGGCGGAGGCCCGGCCGGCACCCGCGCCGGCCTGACCGCAGGCCAGAGGGGGCCGGTCAGGGGCCGCAGCGCCTCCTGGAGGTAGGAGGCGGCCCGGCAGTCCTGGTCCAGCCTGATGTGGGTCCAGGCGAGCGCGTGCAGCATGCTGGCCTCGCCGGCCGGGTTCCCGGTGGCCGCGTACAGCTCGAGCGCCCGTTCGGCCTGGACGATCGACTCCTCGTACCGTCCGACGTGGTCGAGCAGCCATGCGTGGCTGCGGTGGGCGGTGGCCAGCCCGCCCAGGTCGCCCAGGTCCTCGTACAGCCGCAGCGATTGCCGGATGTCCTGCCAGGCCACGTCGTAGTCACCCAGTCGCGCGGAGGCGCGGGCCAGCGCCCGATGGAGGTGCGCCCGCGCGGTTCTGTGTCCCAGCCGCTGGGCGGCGGCGAGCCCGTGGCGCTGGACGGTGGCGCAGTCGCGCCAGTGGCCCTGCTGGTCGAGGAAGCGTTCCAGCGCCCAGGCCAGTTGCCAGCTGTGCGTGTCGTGCCCGCCCTGGGCCGCCAGCTCCACCACCGGCATCAGGACGGAGTACTCAGCCGTGAACCAGGCCAGCGCCTGCCGGTCGTCATCGAACTCCGGCACGGGCCAGGCCAGCTCCGGCCGTTTCCAGAACGGGGCGAACTTCCTGCAGGCCCCATGCGCCTGCCGTGTGTAGTGGTCGAGCAGCCGTCGTACGGCCGCGTCCCGATCGTCCTCGGAGTCCTCCAGGAGCTCGGTGGCGTACGCGCGCAACAGATCGTGCGCGACGTAGCGGCCAGGAGTGTGCTCGGTGAGGAGACTGGCTCTGGTCAGCTCGTTCAGCGGACGCCGTACGGGCTCACCCGCGAGAGCGGCGGCCGCCCCGGCGCTGATGTCGGGCCCAGGATGCAGCGCCAGCAGCCGGAACAGGCGGGCCGCCGCCGCGCTGAGCGATCGGTACGACCACGAGAACACCGCCCGCACGTCAATGGCCGGATCGCCGTCCGCGAAGGCGTCCAGCGCCCCGGGCGTCCTCGACCGGGAACAGGTCCAGTGTCATCGGAAACGCCCCCTCTGTCGCCACCAGGCCCGGCAGCCGGTCCCTGCTGGTGATGAGCACCAGGCAGCCGGGACTGCCGGGCAGCAGCGGGCGTACCTGGTCGGCGTCGCGGGCGTTGTCCAGCAGGATCAGGACCCGGCGCTCGGCCAGCAGGCTCCGGTACAACCCGACCCGCGCGTCCATCGCGACCGGGACCCGGTTCGGCGGCACGCAGCTGACCGGCGGGTCCTGCGCCCAGAGGACGTCGACCATCTCCTCCAGGCTCACGGGCCGTCCCGCGTACGCCAGCAGGAGGGCGAACAGGGCCCGTTGCTGCGGAGGACCGGCGTTCAGCTCGACGTCTCCTCGCCAGAGGCGCACCGGCCCCAGCACCGCGAACCGCATCCGCCGTATCCCCCTCTGTCGCCACTGACGCTCAGGAGTATTTTGGACCGGCCATGCAATCGGATTGCAGCGGACTGGATATCGGGCAACGCCCTAGCTGATCGGGACGGTCAGGCGGCGTCTGGTGGGTGGGGGCTCCTTGCGCTCGCCGAGGAGGGTCATGAGCTGGTCCATGGCCACCTCACCAAGCCTTTCGCCGTCCACGTCGATCGCGGGGACGTCGTCCAGGCCGAGGCTTTCGACGATCATGCGCTCCGAGCTGACCACGACATCGCGGATTCCCCGGTTGAGCAGGGCGAACATGAGGCCGAGGCCGATCGAGGTCGCGTAGGGGACCACGGCGGTGGCGCGGGCGGCCACCACGGCCTCCGCCGTCCCCACTCCGGCGGCGAACGTGGAGGGGTAGGGGCCGAGCATGGTCAGCGTCGCGCCGCTCGACTCGGTCGCGGCGCGGACGGCGGCCTGGCGCTGGCGATCCTGCCAGGAGCCCGCCGGGCCGCCGATGTAGACGATGCGCTCGTGACCCTTCTCGACGAACCAGGAGACGAGCGCGCCGAAGGCGCTGGCCGTGTCGGCGACCGCCGAGGTCATGCCCTCGATCTCGCGGTCGATGAGCACGGTCGGCTTGAACGACGCGGCGGCGCGGACGATCTCGTCCGAACCTCGGGGCGCGGTGAGCAGGAAGCCGTCGACCTGGTGCGCGAGCTGCTCGATCGCGGCGATCTGGGCTTCGTGCTCCAGAGAGTGCACGGAGATGGTCAGCTGCATGCCCGAGTCGGCCGCGCGCGCCTGGGCCCCGCCGATGATCGGAGTGAAGAAGGTATTGTCGAGCGTGGGCACCACGACGGCGACCACCCCGGTCCGCCCGCGGGCCAGCTGGGTGGCCGCCCGGTTGGGGACGAAGCCGAGCTGCTCGGCGGCAGCGCGGACGCGGGCCACCGTTTCCGGAGCGGCCTGGTCCGGCCGGCCCAGTGCCCGGGAGGCCGTGGCCTTCGAAACCCCGGCCAGCGCGGCGACGTCCGCGAGTGTCGGCACTCATCCTCCTTGATGCGTAACACGGATTTCACACGGGGGTTTGTGCGCGAGGCCGCTCATAACTTATGGTCAGGCTCTTGGAACCGGTTCCGCAACCGGTTCCAAGTAAGCGTACGCCACTGAGAAAGGACGCCGACATCTCCCGCACATCGGCCTTTCTACTGGTGCCTGGTCTCGTCCTTCTCGTCGCAGGCTTCCTCATCCCCTCCGCCGCGATGCTCTTCGCGCCGCCGGACGTGGCGACCGGCGAGATCTTCGCGCGCCTGGGCGAGATGCTCACGGATCCCTACGACCTCGAGGTGATCGGGCGTACGGTCGGGCTGGCGCTGGCTGTCACGATCATCTGCGTCGTCCTCGGCTTCCCCATCGCGTACTGGCTCGCCCGCTCGCCGTCACGCTGGAGCGGAGTCTTCCTGGCTGTGGCGATCTTCCCATTGATGCTGAGCAACGTGGTGCGGACCTTCGGCTGGCTGGTGATCCTGGGCTCCAAGGGGGCGCTCGGCCAGCTGCTCGTCCAGCTCGGCATCGTGGAAGTGGCACCGCAGCTGCTCTACACCAAGCTGGCGATCATCCTCGGCCTCACCCAGCTGTTCCTGCCGCTGGCGATCATCTCCTGCTATTCGGCCGTCGCCCAGGTCGATCCCGGCCTGGACGACGCCTCGCGCGGGCTCGGCGGCAGCAGGATCCGTACGATGTGGAGCGTCGTCATCCCGCTGACCATGCCGGGCATCGTGGTGGCCGCCACCCTGGTCTTCGCTGGGTCCGTCACCGCCTACACCACGCCCTATCTGCTCGGCGGGTCCAGCCAGCGGATGCTGTCCACGCAGCTGTTCAACTACGCGAGCACCACGGTCGACTGGGCCTCCGCCTCGGCGACGGCGCTCATCATGACGGTCCTGGTCTTCC
This sequence comes from Nonomuraea sp. NPDC049158, assembly GCF_040648335.1. NCBI lineage: Bacteria > Bacillati > Actinomycetota > Actinomycetes > Streptosporangiales > Streptosporangiaceae > Nonomuraea > Nonomuraea sp. NPDC049158. Next base: position 116,154 of record NZ_JBEZDM010000018.1, on the reverse strand, counting down.
TGGTCTCCGGCCTGTCCTCGCTGATCGGGCGGAAGGGGGCCACCTCATGAAGCGGCCCATCACCGCGGCGCTCGCGGTCATCGGCTACGTCATCATGATCGTGCCGATCATCTTCGTGGTCGCCACCGCCTTCACGGCGGGCAGCACCCTGAGGTTCCCGCCCGACGGGATCTCGCTGCGCTGGTTCGACGAGGCGCTCGGCTACGAGCCGTTCATCGGGGCCGCGATCTCCAGCCTGGAGCTCGCCGTCCTCGCCACCGCGCTCGCGCTGCTGGTCGGCGTGCCCGTCACGCTCGCCGTCCACCGGGGAAAGCTGCCTGGCAAGGGGCTGGTCGAGGGGTTGTTCCTGTCGCCGCTCATCGTCCCTGAGCTGGTCGTCGGCCTCGCGCTGTTCCAGCAGCTGATGGTCGGCCTGGATCTGGACAACTTCAGCACGCTGCTGGTCGGGCACACGGCGCTGATGCTGCCTTACGCGGTACGCGTGACCGGCGCCTCGCTCGCGCTGGCCGACCCCGCGCTGGAGGAGGCCGCCAGGGGGCTCGGCGCCTCGCCGCTGCGCGCGTTCTTCAACGTGACGCTGCCCATCCTGCGGCCGGGCATCTTCTCCGCCGGGTTGCTCAGTGCGGTCACCTCCTTCAACAACGTGCCGCTGTCGCTCCTGCTGCAGGGACGCGACTTCCGTACGATGCCGGTGACGATGCTCGACTACGTGCAGCAGTCCTACGACCCGATGGTCGCCGCCGCGTCCACCCTCGTCCTGGCCGCCACCGTGGTCATCGCGGTGATCGCCGAACGCACGGTCGGATTCGCCAAGATCTTCGGAGGGATCAACCAATGACCGCCGCCGCCGAGTTGATCGGAGTCACCCAGAGGTTCGGCTCCTTCACCGCCGTCGATGAGATCGACCTCACCGTGCCGTCAGGGCAGCTGACCACGCTGCTGGGCCCGAGCGGCTGCGGCAAGACCACCACGCTGCGGATGATCGCGGGCTACTCGGCGCCGACGTCGGGGACGATCCGCATCGACGGGGTCGACAGCACGCGCACGCCGCCGGAGAAGCGGAATCTGGGGATGGTCTTCCAGTCGTACGCGCTGTTCCCGCACATGACGGTGGCCGACAACGTCGGCTACGGGCTCAAGCTGCGCAAGGTGCCGGCCGCGGAACGACGGGCGCGGGTCATGGAGACGCTCGAGCTCGTCGGGCTCGCGCACCTGGCCGACCGCAAGCCGAAGAAGCTGTCCGGCGGTCAGCAGCAGCGGGTGGCACTGGCCAGGGCGATCGCGATCAGGCCCAAGCTCCTGCTGCTCGACGAGCCGCTGTCCAACCTCGACGCCCGCCTGCGCGTCCAGATGCGGGCCGAGATCAGGCGCATCCAGGCCGAGACCCGGCTGACCGTCATCCTCGTCACCCATGACCAGGACGAGGCGCTGGAGATGTCCGACGAGATGGTCATCATGAACGAGGGCAGGATCGTGCAGCAGGGCTCTCCTCAGCAGGTCTTCCCCCGTCCGGCTGACCGCTTCGTCGCCGAGTTCCTCGGCTACGAGAACTTCCTCACCGCGGCCGACGGCACCCCGCTGACCATCCGGCCCGAGCATCTGCGCATCGCCGAGCACGGCCAGGGCCTGGACGCGAAGGTGGTCGACGTGGCCTTCCGCGGCGTCGACCTGCTGGTCTCGCTCGACGTGGTCGACCCGTCGGGCGCGACCGTCAGGCTGCGCGCCGACGTACGCGGCGACACGCCCCTGGCACCCGGATCGAGCGTCACGGTGATCGCGCCGGACGACCATCTGGTCTCACTCCCCCGCTGAAAAGTTCATTGGGAAAAAAGTTCACTGGAAGAAGGAACGACCCCATGCACACGCGCCGTGCCGCCATACTGGCCGCTGCTCTGACAGTGCTCGCCGCAGCCGGATGTTCCGGCTCCGGCTCCGGCTCCGCTGAGAAGCAGAACACCCTCGTCGTCAGCACCTTCCCCTTCGGCGTGAAGGAGTTCGAGCAGGCGGTCGTCGCTCCGTTCACCAAGCAGACCGGGATCAAGGTCGAGCTGGACACCGGTTCCAACTCCGACAGGCTGTCGAAGCTGCGGCTCGCCAAGGGCAAGCCGGAGGCCGACGTGGTGCTGATCTCCGACTACTTCGCCGCGCTCGGGCAGAAGGACGGGCTCTTCCAGAAGGTGGACGTGCCCAACATCAAGGAGCTGGCGCCGTTCGCGACCGAGGGCGCCTTCGAGGGGCCGGCCTACACGCACCAGCTCAACGGGATCATCTACAACACCGGCAAGCTGAGCCAGAAGCAGGCCGCCGACTGGGCGCTGTTCGCGAGCCCGGCGAACAAGGGGAAGGTCGCGCTTCCCGATATTTCGGTGACCGCCGGACAACTCATGATCTCGGGGGTTGGTGAGTCGTACGGCAAGGGCCCCTACGACATCGACACCTCGCTGAAGACCCTGGCCGGCTGGGCGCCGAACGTCCTGCAGTTCTACACCTCCTCGACCGAGGTCACGAACCTGCTGACCCAGGGCGAGATCGTCGCCGCCGACGCGCTGAGCGGCTTCGCCACCAAGCTGGTCACCTCGGGCGAGCCGATCGCCTGGACGGCTCCCGCCAAGGGCCGCTACATGGCCACCAACCGGGCGATGATCCCCAAGGGCGCGCAGAACCAGCAGGGGGCGGCGAAGTTCATCGACTACATGCTGTCGGCCGAGGCGCAGAGCGCCATGGCGAAGGCCGCCGGTGACCTGCCCACGAACCCGAAGGCCGAGATCCCGGCCGACGTCGCCAAGGTGACGGGCGAGGCGGCGAAGGATCCCGTGGCCGCCGGGTTCAAGACCCTCGACCCCGCCCAGCTCGTCGACACCCGCACCGCCTGGGTCGACCGCTTCACCCGTGAGGTGGCCGGCAAGTGAACCTCGACCTGATGCCCAAGGTCGATCTGCACTGCCACCTCATCGGCACCGTGCGCGCCTCGACCTTCGCCGAGCTGGCCAGGCGTGAGGGGCTCGACCTGCCTGACACGCCCGAGCGGATCTACGCGGATGTGAACTCGCTCCCGCCGGACCCGGCGCTCTACCTGAACACCCGGATCCCGGTCCCGCAGGGCAGGAGCGCGGACGAGCCCGCGGTCTCCTACTCGCTGTTCCAGGTGTCCTCGTGGGTTCTCCAGGTCCTGCGCGACGCCGACGATCTCACCAGGATCACCTATGAGGCGTTCGAGGACGCCCACCGGACCAGCGCGACCAGGCATCTCGAGGTCTCCTTCGACACGCTGACCGAGCACCAGGAGAAGCTCGGCTACGCCACGGTGGTCGAGGCGTACGCCGAGGGCATCAGGATGGCCGAACGCGACTTCGGCATGTCGGGCAGGCTCATCGCGGCCGTCGACCGGAGCACGTCCGGCGAGGAGGCGCTCTCCTGGATCCGTACGGTGGTGGACAACCCGCACGACTACGTGGCCGGGATCGGGCTGGACAACCTGGAGACCGCCGGCCGGCCCGAGCGGTTCGAGGCCGCCTTCCGGCTCGCCGGTGAGGCCGGGCTCCGGCGTACCGCTCACTCCTCCGAGCACGCGCCCGTCGCCGTCAACACGGTCACCTGCCTCGACGTGCTCGGGTGCGACCGGATCGACCACGGCTACTTCGTCCTCGAGGACGACGAGGTCGTCGCCAGGGTCAGGGACGAGCAGATCCCGTTCACGGTCATCTCGACCACCTCGCGGCGCTCGTGGCGGCCGTGGCGGCGGGCCTCGATCGCGGCGATGCTGGAGGCCGGGCTCAACGTCATTCCGGCTTCCGACGACCCTGGGATGTTCCCGACGTCGCTGGCGGACGAGTATCGGATCCTGTCCGATCAGCTCGCCGTACCGGATGAGCGGTTGCGGGCGATGGCGCTGGCCGGGGTGGAGGCGTGCTGGCTGCCGGAGCCGGAGAAGGACGCGCTGCGCGAGCGCTTCGAGCGCGAGCTCGCGAACCTGGAGTGATCGGCGCGGCGGTCGGGATCGGTCATCGCGACTTCGCTGCCCCACCCGGCAGTTTGTACGGCTCGCCGCAGAAGTAGCGGTTGAGCGCGTCGACGGCGGCCAGCAGCATGCGCGCCACCGCCGGATCGCCGCGCTGCACGTTGACCGACAGCGTCATCCGGCGGCGAGATGTGGGGCGCGACCGGGATGGGCCGCAGCGCGCCCGGCCGGCTTGGGTCGGCGCCCGTGGGCCGGGACAGGCGACAGCAGGCCCGCGGCGATGAGCGCGACGACCGCGATGCGCTTTCCGTTCATTGGCGACATATGCCTTTCCTTTGGTGGAGGTCGTGAGAACGATCTCCACTCTGGCGGCACCGGCGGTCGCCCTCGTCCACACTCGTGATGATCTCTGCCTGCGACCGTAGTCGCACCGGGTAATACTCCAAGCTGACCGAGATCGGCCCTGAGGACCGGCGCGACCTCGCACGACGCCGTGGCACCGGCAGGGCATTTCATCGGGTTCTGACCGTCCGTCAATGTGAATGAACAGCGGAAAGGATTCGAATCCTTCGCCAAATTCCTTCCCTTCATGGATTTTATAGTTAATTTATACTCACCGCTCAGCCGATCGCAAAAGCGAACGCCAGGCTTACCCATTCGTTCACACCGAAGGCGGCCGGAGGGCGGGTTCTGCGGCATCCTCAACGCGTCTTCCCAGGCCAGCGCCGCTTTCTCGAGAAATTCGGCGCGCGTTACGCAGTTGTTATCAAGCTTCCCCTTGCTCTCGGCTCGATAACTATTCACTATTCGACCCTGGACCCTAGAACCTTTTGTCCGGTACGGCCTGCGTGGGGGGAACAACATGCGCGGAGGCAGAACTACCTCGTTCTGGGTGCGGCTGTTAGCCGTGCTCGCGACGCTCGTCGTGTTGGTGCCGATGGGCGGGGTGGCCGTCGCCACGCCCACCATCGCACCCGGCGCGTTCATGCAGATCGTGGCGCATGAGGACGACGACATCCTGTTCATGAACCCCGACATCGACGACTCGATCCAGTCGGGGGCGGCGAACGTGACGGTCTTCATCACCGCGGGGCAGGTCACCGGAGACGGTGATACCGACGAGCAGCGGGCCCGTAATCGGCAGCGCGGCATGCTGGACGCCTACGCCCGGATGGCGGGAGCGCCGGATGTGGATCCGGCCGCCCAGGAGGAGTGGACCGGGGTGGCCTGGACGATCGCGGATCGGCAGGTCGAGCGCTACACGCTCACGAGCCATCCGCAGATCCAGCTGGTGTTCATGAACATGCGGGACAACCAGATCGGCTGGTTCAACGTCGTGGACGACTTCGTCGATCACACGATCATCCCTGAGAACGGCCTGGTGAGCGAGTCGTACACCTACGAGCGCGCTGACGTGATCGCCGTACTGGCGGGATTGATGAACCACTACCAGCCCACCGTGCTCCGCGCCCAGGACCCCATCGTCGACAGCCGCTACGACCCGGGCCACGGCGACCATGTGGCCGCGGGACGGTTGGCCGGGGACGCCGCCGAGGCGTCGGGCTTACCGATTCTGCTGGTGAACTACCGCGACTACAACATCGCCGACGCGCCGATGAACCTGACGACCGCGATCAGCGCCCGCAAGAGCGCGATCATCGATCACTACATCCAGTACGACCACGCGTTCGACCCGAACGTGTGGCCGACGCGGATGTACTACCGCTGGGCCAGGGGAACCCATTGGGCAGGCCGGAACGCTGACGGCAGACCCCAGATCTTCGTGGTCCGCAACGGTGTGGTGACCACCTATGGGCAGACCCCGGCCGGAGCGTGGGACGGCCCGTACACGCTGGCCGGCGCGGGCGGCGCTTTGGCACCCGCGATCAGCGTGGGCAAACAGGCCGACGGCCGCTTGGCGATCTTCGCCAGGCGGATGACCGACCACCACATCGTCACCATGTCCCAGACCGCGGCCAATGGCGCCTGGACAGGGAGCTGGACCGACCTTGGCAATCCCCACACGGACTGGGAAGTCCAGGAACAGATCGGTCTGCCCGTTGTCGCCTCCAACGACAACGGCCGCATGCAGATGTTCGTGAAGAACGGCAATGGCGGGGTCAGCAGCCGCGTCCAGACCGCGGCCAACCGCGGCTGGGGCGCGTGGCAGAACCTGGGCGGCACCGACGTGCAGGATGGCCTCAGCGCCATCACCACGCCACTGGGCCGCATCGAGCTGTTCGCCAGTTCCAGGACTCGGCTGCTGCGCTGGTATCAGTCCCTCCCCAACGGAAGTTTCGTTCGCGACACCACCGTGCCGTCGATGACCCCGGCCAGCCCGCCCACGATCGCTCTGTCCCAGGACGGGCGCCTCCACGTGGCCTACCGCCGCGCCGGCACCGCCGCGATGGTCGTCAGCTACCAGCTCATGGCCGGCCTCGCCTGGAGCACCACGCCTGCCGTGATCGGGGGACACGCGGGGGTCGGTGAGCCCGCACTCGTCACCACGCCGGCTGGTCTGGACTCGCGGATCCTGATGTTCGAGCGCAACGCCGGGACCGGGGTCAGCATGACCAAGCAGTCGATCGCGAACGGCAGCGGTTATGGCACGTGGGCCGACCTCGGCGGGACCATCGTCGATTACCCGGCGGCCACCCTTGACGCGAACGGGGCCGCCGTGATGTTCGCCGTGGGGACCGACGGCGTCGTCCATGCCCGCAGGCAATCGGCTCCGGGGGCCGACAGTCCGTTCGGGGACTGGGAGGCTCTGCCCTGAGTGGCAGGTCCTTACCACCGCCGGGCGGCCACGATCTGATGGCCTCGCGTGGGTCGCAGCCCATGGATCATGGGCTGCGACCGGGTGGGTCATGGCGTCGCCGGCTAGCCGAAGGTGACCACGAGGCGGCCGTCCGCGGCGAAGGACCAGTGCAGGGCACCCGAGTAGGAGGAGCATCGGGACCCGTTCGAGCCGGACCAGAACTGGTTGGAGCTGTCGGCGTTACCCACGATCCTGTCGTTGGTCCCGCTGCCGCTGCGGCACGAGACGTTGTTGCGGAACACCGAGGTACCGGCGTCGAAGGAGTAGTTGCGCTCGGTGTTGTCGATGCTGACGTTGTCCGAGATCGACATCGTGCCGGGGTTGCGGTTGTAGGTGAACCCGTGCTTGCCGTTGCGGTAGGCGATGCTGCGCCGGATCACGTGATTGACCGCGATGTCCTCGCCACCGAGCTTGTAGCCGTTGCGGTCACCGTTGCCGGCCTGGCTGCCGTCGCTGAGCGTGCCGTTGTTGTAGGAGAGGGAGTCCTCGATGGTGACCGGGCCGATGGCTCCGGTGTCCGTCTTGGTGTAGAAGTCCCAGCCGTCATCGATGTTGTTGTGAGACACCGCGTAGCGGAAGACGTTGCCGGGGCCGGAGGTGAGCTTCGCGGCGAAGCCGTCGGCGTCCTCTCCGTCGGAGTCGGCGTTGTCGTGCGACTCCGAGCTCAGGACGAGGTTGTTGGCCGGCCACTGATTCTGGGGGGTGTCAGAGGCGATCCGTGAGATCTGCAGCCCCGAGTCACGGTTGAAGCGCGTCACCGTACGCTCGATGATGTTGTTGCTGCCGCCGACGAAGATCCCGTTGTCACCGGCCCGCTCGACGACGATGCCGTAGAGGTGCCAGTACGACCCGTTCAGGGCCAGCCCGCGGTTGGCCGAGTCCTCGCTCATGGCCGAGAAGTTCAGCACCGGGGTCTCCCCCGGGTAGGCGGCCAGCTTCTTACGGGCGCTGGAGGTGCCGTTGTTGCCCGGCGCGATGGTGAGCGTCTGCGAGAGGCTGTAGGTCCCGCCGCGCGCGTAGATCACGCCGCCCGCGGTGACGCGGGTGATCGCCGAGGCGAGCGTCGTCGGGGCCGACTCCGTTCCGGGCGCGCTCGCGCTGCCGTTCGGCGACGCGTACAGTGTGCCGGCCGGTGGGGGCGTGCTTCCCGTCGTGACCTCGAGGTAGTCGATGTTCGCCAGGCCGGTGCTGCCCGTGGGGTTGAGCCGGATGGTGTTGCTGCCCGAGACCAGGTTGACGGTCAACGTCTTGGTGGTCCAGGCGTCCCATGTCCCCGTGCCCTCGAACGACACCGACTGCACGGTCGTACCGTTGACGATCAGGCTGGTGGGGCGGCTGGTGGTGGTGCCGTTGGCGAACCGCACCCCGAGCGTCGCCGTACCCGCCGCCGAGGCGTTCACCGTGAACTGGGCGTAGGCGTTCGCGGCGTTGGTGCCGTTGCAGAAGCCGCTGCCGGAGTAGCCCGCCCAGTTGGAGTCGATCGTCCCGGTGCAGACCGCCGGCGAGGTTTCGGCCTCGTACCGGGTGGTCGCGGCATTCGCGATGGAGGGTGACAGTGCGACGAGCACGCCGGCCAGCAGGCCGGCGCATGCGATGACGGCTTTTAGGCGCATCCTTCGTCTCCGTGAGCTCGGTAAGCGCTTTCCAATGGGATGAGCGAAGCTAAGCACGCACCGCTGAGCCTGGAAAGGTCTCACGTACGCGGACGGCCCGGCGGCCCCAACCGGGAGAGGGCACGTCAGCCGAGGTCACGGGCGGTGGAAAAGGATGGGAAGAGCCTCATCCTCATGCTGTGCGGCGGTGAAAGTTTCAGCGACGACGACAGATCGTTGGCACGGCGGAGCGACGCGCTGGGCGTGAGAGACTACGCCGACCTTGACGTCGAGTTGTGGAGTTCTGTTTCGTGCGGTCACGAGTCATTGCCTGTGTTCCGGTGCTGTTGCTCTTCCTGAGCGCCTGCGGGGAGAAATCCGAGCCGGACGCGGCACCGTCCTCTGTCCCGGCACCGTCCTCCGCCGTGGCGACGCCCACCACATCGGCACCGGAATCCCCCAAGACGAAAGCCCCGGAGACGGCGCCGCCGACGGCTCGGCCCTCGCCCTCGCGGAAGCTCGCCGGGCCCGGGACCGTGTGCGGTGAGCTTCAGCCGCCCGTCGGCGGGCCCATGGCCGCGGTCGCCGTGTCCGCGGGGCGGGCCGATTGCCCTACGGCACTCAAGGTCTTCCGGACCTACTACCGGCCGGACACCCCCAAGCAGGGCAGTGCCGGAGTGGCGACCGTCGGAGGGTGGCGGTGCGCCAGCAACTCGGCCGCTCAGGCGAGCAGGAGCGGGCGGCTCTCCTCGTGCCAGAAGGCCGCCGCCAAGATCGTGGCGGACGTCATCCCGTAAGTCACTGGGCGCGCGCCACGGGCAGCAAGGGCACTACCGCAATCTGATCGCAATCGGTCGTTCCTAGTATTCGATCTCGTGTCGGGCACCTGGTCTCCATTAGCCAGGCGGTCCCGGGTGCGCTATCGCATTCGGGTGGCCGCCCTTCTTCTCGCGACAGCCGGAGGCGTCCTCCTCCTGTTGGTCCTCTGGCCGCGCAGCACCGGCCAGCCCATCGTGTACGGCAAGGCGTCCCACTGCGGCGCCACGAATTGTCACGGATGGAACCTGCATCTCGCCTCCGGCGAGGTCTACCCGCTTCCCTATGCCGCCACGGAGCCCCCGATCGTGATCAGCGACGACGGGCACCGGGTGGTCTACCTGGATCTGGCCGATCGCCGGGTGGTGGCCCGCGACCTGCGGGATGGCACAGTCCGCTCCCTCTCGCCCGCGCTCACCGCGGATGAGGCCGCGGACATCGGCGGCTTCGTCTTCTCCCATGGCGGCGGCCTCGTCGCCTACTCGGCTCAGCCCGACAGCCGGATCATGGACTTCGGGACCGGGAAGGTCCGGACGATTGCCGGGATCTGCCAGGTGTTCGGGCTCAGCAGGGACCTCATCTGGGGAGTCCCGCGCTGCGGGCCCGGCAGTGGGGAGAACCGCCGGATTGTCGCGATCCGCGCCGACGGCAGCGGCTTCCTCGTGCCGGGGTTGGATGACGAGGACGCCCTCCTCTCTCCCGACGGCCGACAGCTGCTCCGAGACGACGTCGACTACTACGAGGCCGTCGACGCCGTTACCGGCAAGAGGCTCGCCCGGATGAAGAGCGGCGGTTGCGAGCGGATCGAGAGATGGCTCAACAACCGCGAGGTGCTGTGCGAGCGCTCGAACGGCTACCAGGCGATCGACATCGCGCGGGCGACAAGCCGGACCGTCACGGGGGTGCCCGCCGAATGGGGCACAGGTTTCGTACTCGGGAGAGTGGAGCGGTGAGCGAATGGGAGACGCCGCTGCTGCGTACGGCGACGCTGCTGGTGGGCGACCCGTCCAAGGCGGAGAAGCTCACGGCGATCGCGCTGCTCAAGCACGGGGACACCAAGAGCGCATATTTCACGCTCTATCGTCGGCTCCCGGGAGTGCCACTGGGACGGTGCGATCATCTCCGTCGACAACCGGGGCAAGGCCAGGTCCGTTTCCGAGGACATCAACGCCGGCAGGGTGAAGAGCCTCTCCCCCGACGGGAAGCTCCTGATGGGCTGCCAAGACTTGATCACCTTCTGGGACGCCACGACCGGCGCCCCGATCAGGGATTTCCCCACCCCGTGCGGCGATGAGGTCGCCCAGTGGCTCGATGACCGGCGCGTCATCATGGACTCCAACCACGGCTTCCTCATCATCGACGTACGGACCGGAGCGCTCACCAGAGCCCCTGACCTGCCGGACCACCTCGACCACCGCATGGTCGTCGGCGTCGTGCCGGAGTGAGGGACCGAGGAAGCGAGGGCGCCGTCGTCAGTCTCCGTCCCCCGTCCTTGACGGCCGCTTCAGGCATGATTCCGGCTGTTTCAGGCTGGATTCAGCGTGGTGGACAGGCTCTGCTTGATGTTCCGGGTGACCTCGTCGGCGAGGATTTCGGGCAGGCCGTTCTCGATGCCGCGCAGGACCTGGGCGGCGACGTCGACGGGGTCGACCTTCTGCTCGGCGGGAACGCCGGCGGCCATGTCGGTGTCCATGTATCCGACGTGCAGCGCCGAGACGGCGATGCCGCGCGGCGCCAGTTCCTCGCGGACCGCGTTGGTCTGCGCCCAGGCGGCGGCCTTGGCCGCCGCGTAGGCACCGGTGACGGCCGGGTGCCACCAGGACAGCACGGACAGGACGTTGACCACGGCGCCGCCGCCGTTGCCCTCGATGACCGGGGCGAAGGTCCGCGTCACGGCGAGCGGGCCGAAGTAGTTCGTCTCCATCTCCAGCCGCACCGCTTCGAGGTCGCCGGCGATCAGCGGGGTGCCGGTGGAGATCCCGGCGTTGTTGACCAGCAGGGTCGCGTCCGATGCGAGGCGGGCCGCGGCCCGGATGGACTCCTCGTCGGTCACGTCCAGGCGCAGCGGGATGACGCCGGCCACGTCCACGCTCTCCGGGCGGCGCGCCGCCGCGTACACCTTCGCTCCGCGCTCCAGAAGCTGGACGGCCAGCTGGCGGCCCAGACCTCGGTTGGCGCCGGTGACCACGGCGACCGCGTTCTTCAGTTCCATGTCTGCTCCCAGGGTTTTTTCTTAGATTACGTTTGTAATCTAAGCTGGAGCATAGGATAGAAGTCAACCGACATCCAAATGAGGGGGTGGCCGATGGGCCGCGTATCGCAGGCGCAGGCGCAGGAGAACCGCAGGCGGATCGTGGAAACCGCCTCCCGGCTGTTCCGCGAGCAGGGCACACACGTCAGCGTCGCCGACCTCATGAAGGCGGCCGGCCTGACCCACGGCGGCTTCTACAAGCAGTTCGCCTCCAAAGAGGCGCTCATCGACGAGGCCACCAGCCACGCCTTCGCCGAACTCACCCAGCACCACGCCGCCGCGCTCGACCAGCACACCGGACAACCCGACGCCGCCCAGCAGGCGCTGATCGACGCCTACCTCTCCGTCGAGCACCGCGACAACCCCTCGGACGGCTGCCCCGTCGCCGCGCTCGCCGGCGACATGGCGCGCGAACCCGGCAACCAGAAAGCCCACCGCGTCTACGCCCAGGGAGTCAGCGACTTCGCCGACGCGCTCGCCACCCCTGACCAGGACGGCATCACCCGGCTGTGCACCATGCTCGGCGCACTCGTCCTGGCCCGCGCCACCAAGGACTCCCCCCTCTCCGAGGAGATCCTCGCCACCGCGCACGCCGCCCTGACAGCGACACCGTGATCAGGCGGGGGCGGTCATTCCAGTGTGAGTCGTACGGGGCCGCCTGCCGGGTCGGCGCCGGCCACGAGGGTGAAGGGTACGCGGAAGACCCGGCCCGGGGCGGCGGACTATGGCAGGCCGGGGCGGACGATCTGCGGCGCGACCCAGCGCAGCGGGGCCTCGGCCACCAGTGATACCCCGCCGGACGGGGCGGGGTCGCCGGACAGATGCCGCAGGACGGCGGCGGCCACGTGGCGGCAGTCGAGCGCGGCGATGTCGGCGGTGTCGACCGGGTGCAGGAGGTTCCCCGCCGCGAACACGCCGGGCAGGCTCGTGGCCAGGCAGGTGTCCACGCGCGGCCCGAGTGTGGCCGCGTCCATGTCCAGGCCACCGGTACGGGCCAGCTCGTGGTCGGGGATCCAGTCGCCGGTGGTGATCACGGTGTCGCAGGGGACGCGGTGGCGTTCACCGGTGTCGAGGTTCTCGATGTCGACCGAGGTCACCCGGCCCTTGCCGTTGACGGCGGCCAGCCGGGTGCGAGTCCGGACGAGTACGCCGAAGGCCAGCCGGCCCGCCCTGCACCGGCTGCGGTTCGCCGACGACGAGCCGATCGCGCTGGAGACCAGCTACTTCCCCAGCGCTCTCACACCCGGGCTCCTGGAGCGGCCCCTCACCGGGACGCTCTGGCACATCCTGCGCACCCACTACGGCGTGGTGCCGGCCGACGCCTCCGCCGTCATCGAGTCCATCGTCATCGACGACACCTCCTGCGCCCGGCTGAAGATCCGCAGCGCCTCCAACGGGATCCTGCTGACCCGCCGCACCTACACCGCCGAAGGGCGATGCATCGAGTTCGCCCGCCACGTGTACCGCGCGGACCGGGCGTCGTTCAAGGTCGAGGCCCGGATTCCGGTACCGGTTGAAGACGCCTGAGCACCGGCGATCCGGCATCGGTGGCGGACGCGTGCAGACATCTCTGGATCGCGTTCCTGGCCCGCCGGTAGGCGACGGGATCGTCGTGCAACAGTGAGACGGCGTTGGCGGTCTCCATGAACGCGATCAGCTCGAAGGCGAGCTGATCGGGTTCGGTGTCCTCGGTGAGCTCGCCGAGCCGGCGCGCGTCGCCGACGGCGCTCGCGACCAGGCGGTTCCACTCGAGGCCCGCAGCGGCGACGGTGTCCCGTACGCGACCCGGGCGGGCGTCGAACTCGGCGGTGACCGTGAAGAAGAAGCACCCGCCGGGGAAGACCCGCCGCTCCGAGTAGCTCAGCCAGCGGTCGCACAGCTCCCACACCCGGCCCAGGCCCGGCGGCACCGTCATGGCGGGGTGGACGACCTCGCCGAGGTAGACACCCGTCGCGGCCCGGATCGTGGCGAGCTGGAGCTCTTCCTTGGAGCCGAAGTAGCCGAAGAGCCCGCTCTTGCTCACGCCGAGGTCGGCGGCCAGCCGTCCGATCGACAGGCCCTCCAGCCCGTCCTTGGAGGCGATGTCCGCCGCTCGGCGCAGGATCGCGTTCCGCGTCCCCTCATCTCGTGGCCGGCCCGCCATCGCCGCTCCTTTCACGCACGAACGTTCGGTCAATTATGCCGCACTGTGGTACGGTCCCATCCAAGCACGAACGTTCGTGCTGAAAAAGGAGGTGTCATGAGCATGCTGAGGAGCCGTTGGACCTCGGGGCCGGCCATGGACATCGCCGGTCCCGTGCTGGTCGCGGTGACCGCGTACCAGGCCGACAAGGCGCGCGACCTGCCCGGCATCTACCGGGCCGGGATCGCGCTGCGCCGAGCCTGGCCCCACCTGGACGGCGCGGTCGGGATGTGGCTGTGGACGCGACCGCTGGAGCTCAGGTGCGGCTCGGTGTCGATCTGGCGGGACGAGCAGGCCCTGAAGGGGTTCGTGGGGTGGCCGGAGCACGTCACGATCGTGCGGCGCTACCGCGGGCGGGGGCGGCTGACGTCCACCACCTGGAACGCCGCCGCCTTCGAGCCCGCGGCGATCTGGGCCGAGGCACGTCCGCACCTGCGGCACAGAGCACCTGCCCGATAACCGTTCCTTCCGGGAGTCCCCGTGCTGAGATCTTTGTTCTCTTCCGGTCCTCCGCTGGAGGTCCTCCACGAGCAGTACGCCAAGCGTGACCGCATCGATGCCACCGCACCCGTCCGGGCAGTCACCCGGATCATCGTCGACACGGGCCCCGAGGTCGTGTGGAGCGTGCTGGCGGCGCCAAGGCCGTGCACCGGCACGTGGCCAAGCCGCTCGAGGACGGCACCACCGAACTGATGATCGCCGAGTCCATGGCCGGGCCGCAGTGAGACCCGCGGTGAGACCCACAGCGACAGGACCTGTCACGAGGGCGCGGGGCCGCCGAGCAGGTTCATGAGCTGGTCGTGCACGATGCGGCGGTAGTCCTCCGACAGTGGGTCCACGCCGAGGATCGCCGTGACGTGATCGGGCAGCGCGAGGGGCGCGAAGGTCAGCGCGTACGCGAGCAGCATCACGAACTCCGGTGACGGCGCGTCGCTGATCTCCCCGTCGCGCTGGCGCCGGCGCAGTCGCTCGATGCCGTCGCGCAACCGCTCGCGCTGGGCGCTGGACATGCCGCCGCCGTCGCCGGGATCGTCGCCGAGCGCCTGCCAGAGCACCATGCGCGCCCATTGGGGCCGGTCGAGCGTGGCGTCGAGGACGGCGGCGAAGGAGTCGGCGAAGGAGGACTCCGGCGGCGGCAGCGCGGCCTGGGCCTCGGCCCACCGCCTGCGCAACTCCGCCAGCAGGCCCTGCTTGCCGCCGAAGTGGTAGCTGATGAGCTGCTGGTTGACCCCGGCCCTGGCGGCGATGGCCGCCGTACGGGCTCCCGAGTAGCCCTTGGCCCCGAACTCCTCCAGCGCCGCCCGCAGGATCCGCTCCCGAGTCCGCTCCGCGGCGGTCCCTCGCTCGTCCTCGGTCACCGCACGTCGCCGCGTTGTCATGGCCGCCATCCTAGCGATTCAATCATTCAGTTGACAAAATTCATCTAAATGAGTGAGTCTTTGGCTCATGACACGACGCCCGATCTCGGCGGTCGTCGGCGGGCTCATGGCGGGCATGTTCCTGTCCGCGCTCGACCAGACGATCGTCTCGACGTCCATGCGGACGATCGCCGACGACCTGCACGGCCTCAGCCATCAGGCGTGGGTCACGACCGCCTACCTGATCGCCTCCACGGTCACGATGCCCCTGTACGGGAAGCTGTCCGACCTGTACGGACGCAAGCCCCTCTACCTGACCGCCGTGGCCGTCTTCGTCGCCGGTTCGCTCCTGTGCGCGACGGCCACGTCGATGGGCGCGCTCGCCGCCTTCCGCGCGGTGCAGGGGCTGGGCGCGGGCGGGCTGATGTCACTGGCCTTCGCGATCGTGGCCGACCTGCTGCCGCCCCGCGAACGGGCCCGCTACCAGGGCTGGTTCGTGGCCGTCTTCGGCCTGTCGAGCGTGCTGGGGCCGCTGGCCGGGGGCACGCTCGCCGAGGTGGGCTGGCGCTGGGTCTTCCTGGTCAACGTACCGGTCGGCGCGGCCGTCCTGGCGCTGGTCGCCCGTACGCTCGACCTGCCCGCCACCAGGCGCGAGCGCCGGCTGGACTGGGCCGGGGCGCTGCCGCTGATGGCCGGGCTGGTGCTGGCCTCGGCGCTGTCCGGCCGGGTGATCGCGCGCAGCGGTCGCTACAAGGCGTTCCTCGTGACCGGTCTGGCGCTGATCAGCGCGGCGGCCCTGGCGCTGTCTCCGCTGCTCGACACCGACGTGCCGCTGATCGCGGTGATGGGCCTGGCCGCCGTGCTCGGACTCGGGCTCGGCTCGTCCATGCAGCCACTGACGCTCTCCGTACAGGCCGCGGCTCCGGTGCGGGACATGGGCGTGGCCACCTCCGCGGCCACCTTCACCCGCCAGCTCGGCGGCACCGCCGGGATCGCGGGCTGCGTCGCGGTGCTGTTCGGCCGTACCGGCGAGATCGGCGACTCCTCCGCCATGGCCGCCTCCTTCGCCGGCTCCTTCGCGGCAGCGGTACGCCCCGTCTTCCTGCTGGTCGCGATCCTCGCGGCGGCGGGCTTCCTGATGGCGCTCCTGATCAAGGAGCTGCCCTTGCGCACCACGACGGGCCCGCGGGCCCGTGCGACCGAAGGGATCACCCGATGAGCAAGGTCATCGTCTTCAACACCTACGGCGGCACCGACGTCCTGGAACTCGTGGACACCGAACCGCCCGTCCCGGGCCCGGGCCAGGTACGGCTGCGCGTACGGGCGGCCGGCGTCCAGCCGTTCGACAACCTCTTCCGCGACGGCTCCGCGGCGCGGTACGCGCCCGCCGTCTTCCCCCAGCGCCTGGGCAACGAGGCGGCCGGGATCGTGGACGCGGTCGGACCCGGCGTCACGGACTTCGCCGTGGGCGACGAACTGCTCGGACCCGTCACGCTCGCGGCGTTCGCCGAACACGCCGTGGCCGACACCGACCAGCTGGTCCGCAGGCCCGAGTGGCTGCCGTGGGACGAGGCGGGCGCCCTGTCGGCCTCCGGGCAGACCGCCCACACCGCGCTGCGCGAGCTGAGCGTGGGCGCGGGCGACACGGTCCTCATCCACGCCGCCGCCGGGGGTGTCGGCCACCTCGCGGCGCAGATCGCCATCGCGTGGGGCGCCAGGGTCATCGGTACGGCCGGCACCGGCAACCACGACTTCCTGCGCACGCTCGGGGCCGAGCCGGTGACCTACGGGCCGGGGCTGGCCGAGCGGGTGCGCGAGCTGGGCGGCCGGGTGGACGCCGCGCTGGACTGCGTGGCCACGCCCGACTCCCTGGACGCCTCCGCCGAGCTGGTCAAGGACCCCGGCCGGGTGGGCACGATCGCCTTCTCCCCGCTCGCCAACGCGCGCGGCGTCCGCCGGCTGGGCACCTCCCGCTCGGCCGAGCGCCTGGCCGAGCTGCTGGAGCTGGGCGTCAGGGTGTCGGTGCAGGCGGCGTACCCGCTGGAGCGGACGGCTGAGGCCTGCGCCGCGGTCGAGTCCGGACACGTACGCGGCAAGGTCGTCGTCACGCCGTAGCGGCCCTCCCGAGGCGCGGCTTTCGCACAGGCTTGAGCCGCGCCTCTGGGTCCTGCGATCAACCCCTACTCAGAGCATGGGAGTCATCTGTCATGACCAAAGTCGCAGTCATCGGTGCCACCGGCAGGCAGGGTGGCGCGGTCGCCGAGCTGCTCCTGGACCACGGCCACGAGGTGGTGGCGTACGTACGCTCGGCGGAGTCGCCCGCCGCGCGGGCGCTGTCCGCCCGGGGCGCGCTGATCGCTTCCGGCGACCTCGGCGATCCCGACGCGCTCCAGCGGGCCTGCGCGGGGACCGACGCCGTCTTCGGCCTGTCGGTGCCGTTCGGCGAGGGCGGCAAGGACGAGGAAGTGGCCCAGGGCCGGCTGCTCGTCGACACCGTCACTCGTCTCGACGCCCACCTGGTGTACTCCTCGGTGCGGGGCGGCGACCGGACGGTGGCCACCAACGTCGACCACGCCGACAGCAAGCAGCTCATCGAGGCGTACCTGCGCGAGCAGCCGGTGGCCGCGACGGTGCTCGGACCGGTGTACTTCATGGAGAACGCGCTCAACCTCGGCTTCAGCCGGCTCGGCGACGGCGTGCTCGCCAACCCGCTGACGCCCGGCAAGCCGCTCGACCAGGTGACCGTCCTCGACATCGCGGGCATGGCCGTGTACGCCATCGAGAACCCCGGCGAACTCGTCGGCGAGCGCGTCGACATCGCGTCCGACCGCGTCAGCGGTGAGGAGGCGGCCCGCGTCTTGAGCGAGATCCTCGGCCGTGACGTCCCCTACCAGCAGCGGACTGCGAGCGCCAGGTCACCGCCTGGACCCGGGTCGTCGAACATAAGGCCGCCCGCGCGGCCGCGAGGAACCCGCCGCGCAAGGGCAGGCGAGTCGCACCAAGGGCGGCGTGTCGGCCGAACCGCGTACGCGGGCAGGGTAGGGGGCCTGTCGTGCTCGTGTCTTCGCCGGCGGCGACCTCTGGCGGCAGTGGCAGCCAGGCATTGGTCGGGGACACCACTGTCGGTCTGGCTGATGCCATCCGGTCCGCTGGCGATCACGGAACGGCGGATCTCCGTCTCCTGGCAGTCGCGTACTTCCCAGGCAGCATGGCCCATGGAGATCGCGCTGGGCGGAGAAGTCCATCCAGTGCCGCGCATGAACCCCCCGTGCAGCGCAAGGGCGGTGTCGCGAGGTGATGTGTACAGGGCCGCCAAGTAGAGCTGGGGCCTACCGCCATCTCAACCTGGGAGATCTCGCTTCTGGCCAGATCGGCCACTACGGTGTCCGGCATCTACAACTGGGTGTCGCAGCCTGGACGATCGCACCGACAATTTTGGGAGACGCCGATGCCGGACAGCCCCGACGTGCCGGACGACGTCCTCGACCGCCTCCGCGCGCTGTGCCTCGCACTCCCCGGCGTCTACGAGGAACAGGCCTGGGTCGGCACCCGCTGGCTGGTCCGCAAGAAGACCTTCGCCCACGTCCTCGGCATCAGCGACGAGTACCCGCCCGCCTACACCCGCGACGCGCCGTTCGTCGGGGATGCCACCGTCCTGACCTTCCGCTCCGACGGTGCCGAGCTCGCCGCGCTCGTCGGCACCGGCCACCCGTTCTACAAACCGAGGTGGCACCCGCAGGTCGTGGGCATGGTGATCGAACCGGACGCGGACTGGGACGAGATCGCCGAGCTGCTCATCGAGAGCTACTGCCTGCGGGCGCCGAAGAAGCTGGCGGCACAGGTTCCCCGGCCAGGTCCCGCAGCCGGCGGACCGGGCTGAACCACAGGAACACCGGGCACACCAGCGTCAGCAGGCACGCCACCCACAGCGCACCACGCGAACCGATGGCCGCCGCGATCCCGCCACCCAGCAGCGCGCCGAACGGGATCGCGCCCCAGGACACGAACCGCACGGTCGCGACCACCCGCGACAGCAGCTCGGGCGGGCTCTGCACGGTGGCCAGGACGACGAGGGATGCATGCTGTCGCTGTCGTATTGGTGCGCTTCGGGCTGCCACGGCCGGATCGAGTCCCTCCCGGCGGGCCGCCCGCACCTAGCTCAGGCCCGCCGGATGCTCGAGAAGTGCCGCGTGAGTTCGTAGCCGGTCCTACTCAGCGTCCTGTGCCTCGATCAGGTCGAGGTCGCGGACGCAGAAGCCGTGGTGCTCGAAGGTCTCGTTGAGCACCGTGCCGAGGCACTGCCGCACCGAGCGGCCCCGGGCGTACGGCGGCCAGACATCGTCGTCGGGCACCGGCGCTCGCCCGGCGAGCTGCTCAGCGGTGACCTTGTCGAGCCAGGCCTCGAGCTCGGCGGCCTGTGCGTCACGCACGCTCACGATCTCGTCGAGGGACGGATCGAGCGAGAGGTCAAGCCCGTGCGCTCCACGGTACGGCTCGACGGTCGTCCCGATGCCCATCGGCGTGAACAGTTCCGTCGAGCCCAGGCAGCAGCGGCGGAACCACGAGTCGTGGACGAAGACCAGGTGGCGCATCGTCTGCACGGCCGACCACTCGTCGTTCACGCTGCGGCGCTCGATGCCGGGCGTACGACGGATTCGCTCGATCGTGGCGGCCCAGCCGGCATGGAGCTGACGCGCTGCCTCGCGCAGCTCGGCAGGGTCCTCGGAGCGGATCAGCAGCCGCACCGGATTACGCCGGTTGAGCTCTGCCTCGACGTACTCGGTGACCTCGACCCCGTTCACCACGAGGTTGGTGATAAGCCCGTCGATCACGGCGTCCTGCATGACGACGCCGATCAGGCGTGCCCCGGTCAGATCGCACTCGCGGAACTCTGCACCGTGCAGGTCCTCGTCGACATATCGTTTCATGCTCCGCATGCTAGGGCCGAGTACTGACAAACTGGCCTCCCTGACCCCGCGACCTCCATCCCATGGTGCGGTCGGCTCGGGGGTCAGAGTGTGGCGGAACGAAAACGTACGCTAAGCCCGTTCGCGCAGGTCAGCCATGGTGCTCGATCGCCGGTCATTCAGGCCGCTTGGCGTACGTTCCCGTTCCATCACAGAGCGCTGATGCGGCTTCTCGGGTGTTCACACCTCGGGGGTTCGGGTGCGTTCGAGGACGCGGTAGACGGTTGGTCGGGAGACGGAGAACACCTCGGCGAGGTCGGCGATGGTGTAGCCGCCGGCGTCATACATGCGGCGCAGTTCGGTCTGCTGGCGCACTGACAGCTTGGGCTGCTTGCCACGCAGCTTGCCTTTGGCCTTGGCGATAGCCATGCCCTCGCGGGTTCTCATCCGCAGAAGATCGACCTCGAACTCGGCGAACACGGCGAGCATGTTGAAGAACATCTTGGACATGGGGTCGGACGGGTCGTAGATGTTGCCGCCGAGGGAGAGTTTCACGCCGCGGGTGACGAGGGTGTCGCCGATGTCGCGGGCGTCGGGGACGGAGCGGGCGAGGCGGTCGAGTTTGGGGACGACGAGGGTGTCGCCGGAGCGGACGGCGGCGAGGGCCTGGTCGAGTCCGGGCCGGTCCCGGCTGGTTCCGGTGAGTCCGTGGTCGAGGTAGATGCGGTGGTCGGGGACGCCGAGGCCAAGAAGGATCTCACGTTGGGCGCTGAGGTCCTGTTTGTCCAGACTGCATCGGGCGTATCCGGTGAGGGTGTCGCTCATGAACCCTGAGTGTAACGTTTAGCCCCCCGTCACCGGACATTTCACCGTACAGCCTTAATAAGACGACCTTTCGCCTGGCCGACTCTCCCGATCCGAGATTTTCGGGAGTGTCCGGTGGGGGGACCCCTAACGGACATCCAAACAACGACCGCCGAGATCTGGATCAAGAAGTTACTCGCGGGTACCGCCAACGGCTGTCCGCAGGTTCCTCAACCCCGTTCTTGGGGAGCGGCGGGTTGTAGCGGAGCTTGCCCTCCGACCGGAAGGGTTCCATCGGGTTGTGGTGTGCGTTCGGCCGTCGCCCCTGCGGACGGTTCCGTGGTACGGGGTTGACCAGCGGCCCCTCGCCGCGCTCGATCCAGAAATAGAAGGCGCGCACGACCGCGTTGCTGTGTCGGATCGTCCGCGGCTGGTAACCGTCGTCCAGGTGCCGCTTGCGCGTGACCGGGTTGATCCGGCCGGCCAGGGCCCTCGTTTTCGTACGCGGCGAACGGGGTTGTTTGGTCGCGGCCTTCGCCCAGAGCACGAAATCCCGGTTCTCCACCGACGTGGCCCTGTCCCACCTCACCCCAACGGCTTGAAGGAACCGCCACCACCGCTGCAGCGCGTAGGCATAACTCCGCACGCTGCCGCCCGCGTTCCCGGAGACGACGAAATCCCGCAGGAACTGTGCGACCGGCTCCACCGGCTGTCCGCTGGGATCGAGCAAAAGCCATGGCACTGTTCCCGGTGCAGGCACGACTTTGCCCCAGGGCTCGAGCCGGATCGTCGCGATGTCGCGTTCTGGATGATCGAAGCTTGCCAACGCAGCCTCCTACCTGGCTGGACTGCGTCAGTTCTAGCTGGCCATGGATCCCCTCAGGGATGGACACGCGGGCCTTGGCCTGCGTAGTTCGGTCAACGCCTCGAAGTCCCGGCGCCGCATCTCGGCGTGCTCGGCGGCCTGCTCAGGCCCGAGGAGCTGATCGCGGCGGACCTGTTCCATCAGGTCTTCGTCCTCGGCCAGGGCGGCGATGTCGGTACGGGCGTAGCGATCGAACCGGCCGGGCTTGAGGTGCCGCTCGGTGGCCACGCACTCCAGGTCGTACTCGCGCCAGCCCAGGACGTCGGCGGCCTCGCGCATGGTCAGGGAGCTGGCCAGCCAGCCCACCCGCTCGGCGACGACCTCGGTCAGCACGGCCAGGCGCTCAGCATCGCCGGGAATGGCGCGCAGCGCGGCGACGTCGTACAGGTCCCAGCCCTTGTAGTCGTCCACCACGCTGGTCGGCCCGCGCTTGTTCAGCTCGCCGATGTCGGCCTGGTCGACCTGCAGACCGGTTAGCTCGGCGCACCGGCGGGCGCCGAGCGGTTGCGGCGGGATCTGCTCGCGCAGCTGGCTGGCGTGCTCGGTCAGGGTGTCGGCCTGCGTCCTGGTCCAGTACGGCGGCCGCGCTGGGTCGGGGATGAGGCCGGCCTCGCGGGCGCGCCGCCAGTCGCCGAAGCTGAGGTCGAGCACGCCCATGAGCTGGCTGTCGTCGAGCAGGTCGGGGATCATGGCCGCCAGCTCGTCGCGGCGGGTCACCAGGTCGTCCACCGTGCTGCCGGACCAGCGCGGGATCTTCATGTCGCAGGGCGGGATGACGCCGGCGGCCACGGCGCGGCCGAACTGGGCCTGGTTCCAGCCGAGCGCGGTCTGCAGCTGGGCGGCGGTGTGGGCGGTCGTCCGGCGCGGCTTGGCCGCGGCCGGCGTACCGGGCTCGGTGGTCGGCGTGGTCTGTTGGGTGTCGGTCATAGGAAGCTCACCCGCCCGACCACCGCGAGCAGCTCGCCAGCGTCGCAGGCGGCCTGCAGGGCCGCGTCGCTGGAGTCGGCGGCGGGGCCGGCCAGCAGCATGTGCTGGGCTCGGTCGACCAGGTCGAACCACTCGTCGGGCAACGGCACCGCCTCCGGGGCCTGCCACAGCATGACGTCGTCGAAGCCGTCGGCGTCGATGTGCGCGATCGTGGCGACGGAGCGGGCGTCCCCGTCAGGTCCAGCCGTCGGTCGGGTCGAAGCTGTACGGTCCCGTACGGGGTCATGTTGGTGTGAAAGAGCGGGGTTAGGCCCCGCCGGTCGAGACTACGCGGGGTCGACGAAAGCGTAGGAGGGCCAGGCGAACTCGTGGCATCTCGCCCAGGACGTACGGCCTTCCCTGACGTAAGGGCCGTACGCGTAGTAGATGCTGTAGTCGTCCTCATGGCATTGGACCTGTACCCGTGCCGTGAAAGGACAGCCATAGATCCAACCGGCTCCGCCGAGTTGAGCGACATCGTGGCCGGTATGACAGACGTCCGCGTGCGCCGGGAGAGCGATGGACATGAGGGACGAAATCGCGGCCAGTGCAACTGCCGCTGCCGAGGCGCTGAGCTTCCCGATGAACTTCACAGTTTTCCCCCGTTTCGAGGTGATCGAGAGGTCCATGGCATTGAGGCACTGGTCCCAGGCGCTGCTGGGGCGGCGCAGGCCCACCTCGTCCGCCGGAAGAATTGCTTGTTCTGCTCTTGGTAATCAGATGTAGTCGTGGCCGAGTTGTCCGTCAACCCCGATCACCCGCCGCGTCCCCGCTTAACCCCGCTCCCCATCCGTCACCACGCCCCGCCTGCCCGAGAAGGGTGATGGCGTAGGGGAACGTGACACCGGCACTATGTACAGTGGGCGGTCTGTGGGGCGACCACGGCTGTGGAGAGCGCCGCGGTCGTGTGCGGCCGCGCCGGACCGCGACGCTGCTGGCGGTCATCAGTAGCCTGGATGCCGAGGCGATCGACGACGCCCTCGATCTGTTCGCTGCTGATGGCCAGCAGGTTGATCAGCCCGGCTCGCCGTAAGTCCGGCAAGGGGCGACTGCGGATGCTGCCCGGGCTGGAGCGGGCCTTCAAGCTGGTGGCCAAGGCCGGTCGGATGCTGGTCGCCCAACTCGGTGGGGCTGGTGCTCAATGCCGTGGTGTTGCGGAATTCAAAGTGTCGGCAGGGGCGAGCGGCGCGTGCGGGAGCGGCTGCTCGGCAAGGTGGTCGAGGGGGCTACGTGCCGGTGGCACTGCCCACCGCGACATACTGCTGCGTGCCTTACGTGCCTGACAAGATCATATCGCTCTGACCTGCGAGAAGGGGCCAATAACCCAAGATAACTCTGACAGTCAGGCCGTTCCGGCGTCCAGGCTGGTGCCTCGCGGTACGGCGTCCGGGGACAGGTCGAGCCGCAGGCGACCATTTCCGCATGGGGTGGCGCCACCGGCCGCGTTCGTGGGCGACGTCGACCAGGACCTCGACCACCAGCTCGGGCACGACCTGCCGGTAGGTGATCGGGTCGCCTTGGCCGGGCAGGCCGCTCGCCCACCCGGCGGGCAGCTGCTCGGGCCACGGGTGGTCAGCCGCGGCGGTCGGGCGGAGATAGGGGGCCAGCTCGGCGGCCAGGTCGCGGGTGAGGCGAGTGGTCCGGCCGGCGACGCGCAGCCGCCCGCCCTTGTGCGGGTAGCGGCCGAGCAGGAAGCCCTGATGGCCGGGCGAGGCTGCCCGTCACGCCTGCCAAGATTGCTTCGGTGGATGTCCGGGACTTGTATTTCCACCAGCTTCGCGCGCCGGGCTGGTAGGGCTCGGCGGCGGCTTTGATCACCAGTCCCTCGATGCCGTGCGCGGCCAGCGAGGTGAACCACAGGCGCGCCTCGACCGGGTCGTCGGTCTGCATGGACAGCGCGAGCGGGCAGGCGGCCGGGATGCCGGCGAACAGGCCCTCCAGGTGCTTGCGCCGCTCGGCCAGAGGTTGGGTGCGGATATCAACACCGTTGATTTCCAGAAGATCGAAGAGCACGAGGTGGGTGGGTTCCACTATCGACAGGTGGCGGGCGTGGCTGCCGCCCACGCGGCGCTGCAACGCGGCGAAGTCGAGCCTGCCGGCGGGGCTCCAGCGGACGATCTCGCCATCGACGATCGTCCTTTTGGGAGGTGTTCCCATACCGCGAACACGACTTCGGGGAACATCTCGTTGAGCCGGGTGCCGTGCCGTGAACAGAGCTGTACTCCGCCGTCCTTGTCGGTCCGGGCCAGAGCCCTGTAGCCGTCATACTTCGGCTCGTAAAAGGCACCCCCCGCGCCGAGCCGACGGCTCGGGCAGGTAGTCGACGGCCAGTGCCAGCATGGGGCCGGCAGTGCGAAGCGTAGCCATGATGCTCCCCTCGAGTTCAACCGACACAGGGGGTGCGATGAGGGAGTTTACCCAGGTCAGAAGCGGTGCACAGTCAAGCCAAAGCAAAGCCGCTGGTTGGCCTGCGGCGGGTCGTGTCGGGGCATTGGGGGTCGGCCTGCCAGCCTAGGCAGGCGCCAGTACCACCGCGGTGTTCTTCGACGAGCGCGCTACCCGATCTGATGGGTTTTGACTTGCGGTGACCGGATGGTCCGGATGCGATAGGAGCTGTCCAGCCGAGCTCGTCCATTCGCGTAACCCTGTCAAGATCAGCTATCACGTCGTGCCGGAGGGGGATGACGTGGTGGTGGTCCGGGTCGACCTCGATGATGGTGGCTTGGGTGATGCCGTCCACGTGGCCCGCGAGCGAGTGCACACCCTGGTGGGCCTGGCACGCTTTCGCACCGGCAGCGACACCTGGCAGCCGCTGAACGGATGCCTGCAGGGGTTCTTCGGGGCGTGCGGGCTGATCCTGCTGTTCTCGATGTCGATGGGGTGGCTGGTGGCTCTGGTGGGTCTGCTGGCGCGCAGCCCGGAGAGCGTCGTCGGCTGGGCTTCGTGATGATCATCCCGCTGACGTTCGGGAGCGACGTGTTCGTGCCGACGGCCAAGCCGCCCGAATGGCTACAGGTATGGGCGAAGGTCAGCCCGATCACCCGGCTCTCTGACGCCGCTTGGGCGCTCATGCTCGGCCAGCCCGTCGGGGACAGCGTGTTCGTGTCCTTGCTGTGGATTATCGCCATCGCGGTGGTCTTCGCCCCGCTGGGCGTGTGGGCCTACCGCCGCCGCTGACGCGCCGAAGCGTGGGCGGGCGGGACCGCAGCCGCGAATAAACGGCTGGGGGAATGTCGGTGCCATTTGATACAACCGACTTTGCGGCGTCCTGGGCGGGGGCGGCATGGCTCGGGGAGGCGCGGGTGAGTGTCACAGGAGCGGTTCAGCAGGCTGAGTTCTCGGTCGTGGGGGTGACCCACGACCGGCGTGGACCGGCTCGCTGGATCTGGTCCCATCTGCGCCGCCAGCCGCTCTATCTGGCCGTGTTCTTAGTCGGAGCCATCGCGATGGTGGTTCTGAACGCGGCGATACCCGGTCTGGTGGGTGCCGCGTTCGACGCGGTGGCCGGCCACGGTGAGCTGCTCCCCATCGTGGGCGCTCTGCTGGGGATCGTGCTGGCCCGCGGGTTGCTCGACATCGGCGCGCGCCTCAGCAGCGAACTGCTGGCCAGCCGGCTCAACCGGGATACCCGCGATGAGCTCTACGTGAGTCTGCTCGGCAAGAGCCAGACCTTCCACAACCGGCAGCGGGTCGGCGACCTGATGGCCCGGGCGGCCAACGACATCAAACAGCTGCGCATGCTGGTCTCACCCGGTCTCGACATGATCGTCGACTCCGGTTCGCAGGCCTTCATCCCCCTGGTCTTCATCGCGCTGATCGACCTGCGGCTGCTGCTGGTGCCGGCGAGCTTCCTGGTGGTGTTCGGGCTGGCGCTGTGGCACTACATGCGGCAGCTCAACCCGGTCGCGACCGGGATGCGCGAGCAGTTCGGTTCGCTCAACGCCCACCTGAGCGAGGCCGTCCGGGGCATCGAGGTCATCAAGGTGACCGCGCAGGAACGCCAGGAGCGACTCCGGTTCCACCGCAACGCGCGGCTCTACCGCGACCTGTCCGTACGCGAGGGCCTGGTCCGGGCCCGCTATCTGCCGACTTTGCTACTCGCCTTGGCGATGGCCGCCGCCCTTTGGCACGGGATCGCCCTGCACACCGCCGGGGACCTCACACTCGGCCAGCTGATCGCCTTCATGGGTCTGATGACCCTGCTGCACTTCCCGACGAACGTGTCGACCTTCACCTTCTCCCTGGTCCAGCTCGGACTGGTCTCTGCCCGCCGGATTCTCGAGATCACGAACGCGGACACCGAGCTCGACCAGCGGGCCGACGGCCACACCGCGGCCATGCGCGGTGAGCTCGTCTTCGACGGCGCGTCGTTCTCCTACGCGGGCTCGCCGGTGCTCAGCGGTGTCTCCTTCACCGTGCGGCAGGGCGAGACGGTGGCCATCGTCGGCGAGACCGGTTCCGGCAAGAGCACCCTGACCAAACTGGTCCCGCGGATCTTCGACGTCGACTCCGGCCGGATCCTGGTCGACGGCGTGGACGTACGCGACTGGAACCTCGACTCGCTTCGTTCGCAGATCTCCACCATCGAGCAGGACATCGTGCTGTTCTCCCGGTCGATCGCCGAGAACATCGCCTTCGGGCTGGGTCAGCGGGCCGACCGGGAAGCCGTCGTCCGCGCCGCCGAAGACGCGCAGGCGGCCGAGTTCATCGACGAGCTCGACAACGGCTACGACACCGTGATCGGCGAACGTGGCGTCACCCTCTCCGGCGGCCAGCGGCAGCGCCTGGCCATCGCCCGGGCGCTGCTCACCGACCCGGCCATCCTGATCCTCGACGACTCGACCAGCGCCATCGACTCCGCCACCGAGGACCGCATCCAGCAGGCGATCGAACGCGTCCAGTCCGGCCGGACCACACTGCTGATCACCCACCGGCTGTCCCAGATCCGCTGGGCCGACAAGGTGCTCCTGATCCGGCGGGGCGAGCTGGTCGACTTCGGCACCCACGACGAGTTGCTCGGCCGCAGCCCTCTGTATCGGCGGATCTTCTCGCACTACGACGAAGTGGAGGTGCCGGTCTGATGGGGTTCTTGATGGACGGCCTGGAGGCCGAGGACTACGACCGCACCTACACCGATCGCGAGCTGCTCCGCCGCGTCGTCGGCTACTTCTGGCCGAAACGCTGGACGATGCTCGGCGTCGCGTCGATGATCGTGCTCGGCTCGCTGACCCAGGCGGCGGTCCCGGTGATGATCAGCTGGGGCATCGACCGGATCGTGCACGGCGGCGGCATCTGGACACTGGCCGGGGGCATACTGCTCGCCGGTGGGCTCGGCTGGGTGTTCAACTTCGTCCGGCAGTGGCTCAACGCGAAAGCCACCGGCGACGTGGTCCTCACCCTGCGCGAGGATGCCTTCGACGCCGTTCTCGAACGGGACCTGACGTTCTACGACGAGAACCCGTCCGGGCGGATCGTCAGCCGGGTCACCTCCGACACCGATGACTTCGCGAGCGTCGTCGGCCTCAGCATGGATCTGCTCAGCCAGGTGCTGGTCGTCGGGTTCGTCACCGCGCTGCTGTTCACCCGGAACGTCCCGCTGGCCCTGCTGACCCTGCTCATCGTGCCCATCGTGGTCGGCTGCGCGCTGCGGTTCCGGAAGATCGCCCGCTCCACCACCCGGCGGGCGCAGCGCTCGATGAGCCGGGTCAACGCCAATCTCACCGAAACCATGGGCGGGATCGCGGTCGCCAAGAACTTCCGCCAGGAGCAGCGGGTCTACGACGAGTTCCGCCCGATCAACGAGCAGAGCTACGCCGTACAACTGCGGCAGGGGTTCACCTTCGCGTCGATCTTCCCGCTGCTGTTCCTCGTCGCCGGGCTGGCCGAGGTCATGCTGGTCCTGGCGGGCGGCAACGCGGTCCGCGGCGGTGGCCTGTCGGCCGGTGACTGGTACCTGTTCTTGCAGGCGGTCGCGTTCTTCTGGTTCCCGTTGACGTCGATCGCCGCGTTCTGGTCGCAGTTCCAGCAGGGGCTGTCGGCGGCCGAGCGGGTCTTCGCGCTGATCGACGCCACCCCCAGGGTGGTGCAGACCGATGCCTTGCCGGTCGGGCGGCTGGCTGGGCGGATCGAGTTCCGGGACGTCAACTTCGGCTACTCTACTGAGACCCCGGTCCTCGAGAACTTCAATCTCTCGATCGAGGCCGGGGAGACCGTGGCGCTGGTCGGCCACACCGGGGCGGGGAAGTCGACGCTGAGCAAGCTCATCACCCGGTTCTACGAATTCTCCGGCGGCATCCTCCTGATCGACGACCGTGACATCCGGTCTCTGGATCTGGCCGCGTACCGCCGCCAGATCGGGGCGGTGCCGCAAGCGCCGTTCCTGTTCAGCGGCACGGTCGCGGACAACATCCGCTACCCGCGCCCCGAGGCGAGCGACGAGGAGGTGCTGGAAGCGGCCATCGGTGTCGGCGGCGGCGACTGGATCGAGGCGCTACCGGACGGCCTGGCCACCGATGTGGGCGAGCACGGCCGGTCCCTGTCCATGGGACAACGGCAACTCGTCGCCCTGGCCCGGCTGCTCGTCCAGGATCCGGCGGTCGTCGTCCTGGACGAGGCCACCGCCAGCGTCGACCCGCTGACCGAGGCCCAGATCCAGGAGGGGCTGGACGCGGTGCTGACCGGCCGCACGTCCATCGTGATCGCGCACCGGTTGTCCACGATCGAGCACGTGGACCGGATCGTCGTGCTGGACCACGGCCGGATCGTCGAACAGGGCGACCACACCACCCTGCTGGCCCGGGGCGGCCGCTACTGCGAGGTGTACAACACCTACTTCCGCCACCAGTCACCCGACTATCGCCCCGGCACCGGCTTCGTGGCGGTCACCACCTGAACCCGCTCGCTCGATCGAAGACCGTCAGCCAGCCGTGGTCGTCGACGAACTGGCGCTGATATGGACGCCGATGACGATCGCCGCACTCAGCGCGAGACAGTGACCACGTGATGGACAGCGTGACGGGCGATGTCTACGCGAGAGGCCTGTTCAGGCAGGGAGCTCCGGTGGGCCAGGGTCCACGTCCGGGTTGGACGAAGGTTCGCGTCGTAGGAGGCGGCCCCCTTCCCATCAGGCTCCGTCAGCCAGCCCAGCGGACACTGCAGATGTTCACCCATCGCCTTGGGTTCAACTGCGGCCTCGTCGAGGTTGACATGCTGTTCCTCCTTCATTTCGGCACGGCGCTGCAGGCAATGGCGGGCGACGGTCAGGCCCTCACCCGCGCGCTCCTCGGCTCCCAGGAGACGTCAGCGGAGCCGAAGGATGAGCGGGCGCCCGCCCGGTTGGGGCCGCCCGACTGCTCGTGAGCCGAAGCGGGCCCGCCGCTGGCGTGGTCGCCATCGCGATCGTCGCACAACTGCTCCCGCTCGGGCCGCGGCCGGGAAGCAGGGCGGACACGCCGGGCCTGATCACGCGGTTTCCTCGCCGGCGCGTGTTGCCCTGCAATCGGCGCGAACACGATCGTGTTGTGGCAGCGTGAAGATCTCATACCTCAAACCGGAGCAGGAACACGATGAAGAATCTCCCGATCGAGCCGGACACCGAGGCGGAGGAACGGGCTCACCTTGGCGCCGAGGTCGGTGAAGGTGGCGTCGTGCGGCCGCCGATCGACCCGGATGAAGAGCCCGGCGATTGGATCGCCATCCCTTGACCCGCCTGCCCAAAAACCACCAGTCGTCCTGAGAGGTTGCACGAGCGCATGGCGGGCGCGCTGAGGCAAGCGGCTTTCCCGGGCGGCACCCACCCTCCGGACTCTGACACCGATACCGAGGCGGACGCCCAGATGTGTGCGTTGAGGGAGATGCCATGGACGCAATCGCGCTGCTCGACCACCTCACCTCAGGCAGTGCGGACGTCAACGTGATGGCAGTGGAGAGGCTGCTTGACCGGCTGCAGGTTCACCACGCTGGTCGATCAGCCGGACACCGACGACGCCTGGGGCCCGTCCGGCTGAATTGCTCCCCCGGAGTGTCCTTCCCATCCTGCGGGTCGGACGCGCAGGGAGGCACCTGGATCCTGCACCAGCTGCGCCACTCGGTCCTCCAGCATCTCGCACAAGCCGGACGGACCGCACCCGAAACTGCAGGTCAAGAACCGCCACCAGCACCTGGCGAGCCTCGGCCACTACGGGTGGCTCGGCGAAGAGTCCTCCGCCCGCCTGCCCGCCTTCAGCGTGGTTTCGATGGCTGTACCGGGTGCCCTGTGCGGCTTCCGGCTCGCGCCGTCGCCGTCCGGTACGCGGGCTCCCCCGGAGGGCGGCCCGGCGTGTCGAGGGTCACGGGAGCCCTTCTGTGATCGCGGTGCGCAGCGGGTCGCCTTCTATCGCTCCCTGGCGATCCGCCGCCAGAGGTTCATGCCCTCCTCGATGTAGCAGACGATCGGGTCGGCCGCCGTTGATGATCAGATACGTGTGCCAGGCGCTCGGCCGGATCGTGCTGAAAGGGCCAGGGGATCCCCACGACCACTGCCGCGCCCCGTTGAAGGAGTTCCCGGCGTTGCTCGACCTCACAGAGCAGGTGACCGATCGGCATGTCGGCACCGAGATCGCCGGCTCCTGCCTTCGGACCGCTTCTACGCTGGCCAGCGGTCCTGGCGGCGTCCAACGGGGCCGGCCGACACACCTGGGGAACCCTTCGACGGAAGTACTGGGTGTGCGGCACATGAGCGGTTGATGAGCGAAAGTCAGGCAAGGGCTGTGAAGGCCCGGACATGCTGGAGTTCGAGCCTTCGTTTCGGGGCATGCCGTGAGGTGCTTACTCGTCCTGTACTGCGTCTCCGGACAGGCGCCGTAGCGCCCGGGCTTCCTTCTCCTCTTCGTCTCGCCAGGCGAGGTAGCGGGCGAGGGCGTGTTGCTCCATTTCGTCTTCGATGGATCGCACTATGGCCAAGGCCCGCTCTTCGAGCTCGCGGCTGTCGATGAGACCGAAAGACAGTTCTCCGCCCAGCGTGATCGGGATTCGGCTGCCGGGCAGGCCCCGCAGAGAGCGGTTGCTCTTCTCCCCGGCCAGAGCATGGAACTCGTCGAAGTCGGCGTCCTCCAGATGCTCCAACGCGTTGCGCACGCCAGCCAAAGTCGCATCACGTTCAGGAGAGGGCTGACGGCGTTCCCGGGCCAGTCGCTGTGCCCATTTCTCCAACTGGTGGGCCGCCCACACCAGCGTATGCTCCTCGGCCCAGAGCGCTCGGAAGTTCCGCTCGAGGTCTGTTTCGGTCGGGCTCCAGTCCTCAAGGCGTTCGTAGTTGCGGTGGTCGCGGTGGAACGTTGCCCGCATGAGGCGAACGCGCTTGACCTGTCGCAGCACCGTCTCGGCCCAGATCCGCACGAACGATACACAGTGCTCCACGACGACAGGGTCCGGCGTGCTCATATCCGGTGACCTTACGTTTGGTGGCCACGGTAGACAAGGCAGCATACGCCGAGGTTCCCCGCCTGCTGCGACGTCCCGCGAGCTCTCCGTGCTCTGAACGCCGGACCGGCGTGCACCCCCTAGGCCAAGCGCGCGGGCGTGCCCGGTGTCGGGGGCCCGACTCGCGCGCGTGCACACCCTCGTAGACGATGTTGCCGCCCATACTGTGGGCCACCACGATCAGCTTCTCCCCCTGCACGCCGCGAGCCGCCTCCAGTTCACCTGCGACAACGTCTACGATCGGCCCCGGATTCTCCAGAAAAGCAAATACGTCGCCCAACAGCAGTGACACCGGTACGCCCAACAGGCGGCGCACGCCGAACGCAGCGCCGGTCCCGGGCCATCCCACCAGGGCTGCCTGAACGCCCACAGCGGCTTGAGTGAGGATCGCGCGGGCTCTTCCCAGAGCGGCATTGCCACCCAGGACCTCGACGGAATGATCCCGATCACGAGCCTGCCCGTCCAGCTGCCGCCCAAGGGGACCTCCCCGCCCGCCCGCGACGCGGCGAGTCTGGCGGAGCTGCTGCGCACCGCCCAGGCCGGACAGCAGGTGCTGGCCGCCACCGCGGGCTGGCTGCTGTCGGAGCGCCGCTCCTCCCCCCGCACCCAGCAGGCCTACATCAAGGAGGCCTCCTGGTGGCTGTGGTGGATGCAGGCCCGCGGCCTGGACCTGACGGCCGTGCCCTATCTGGAGGCCGACCTGTTCGCCGCCGCCATGCGGCACGCCGGCTTCGAGCCCGGCACCAGGCGCCGCCGCCTGTCGGCGCTGTCGAGCTGGTACCGCTACCTCATCCGTGCCGAGGCCGCCACGGTCAACCCGTTCGCCGGGATGGAGCTGCCCAAACGACGCAGCAAGACCACCCGGCACCTCACCGAAGCCCAGCTCGACGACCTCGTCACCTACGCCGTCGAGCACGAGAGCGCGCGCACCGCCGCCATCATCGCCCTGCTCAAGGGCACCGCCTGCCGGATCTCGGAGCTGACCGGCGTCCAGCTGGACGCCGGTCGGCCATGCCGGCGCCCAGCGCATCCTCACACTGCCCGCCAAAGGCGACCGTGACCACCGCGTCGTCATCGCCACCACCACCGGCCAACTGCTGGACGCCTACCTGGCCGAGCGCGGCACCGCGCCCGGGCCGCTGTTCGTCACCCGCAGCGGGCTAACGCTGCAGCGTTCCTACGTGCTGCAGCTCGTCCACCGCCTGGCCGAGAAGGTCGACATCCCCGACCCGCGCAACCTCAGCCTGCACTCCATCCGGCACAGCGCGGCGACCGCGCTGCTGCAGGCCGACGAGCCCCTCGACGTCGTCCAGGCCCTGCTCGGCCACGCCGACCCCCGCACCACGCAGGCCTACCTGCACGTCGACCAGTTGGAGCGCAGTCCCGCCCACCGCGCCGACGCCCGCCTGGCCGCCCGCCTGGCCCGCCACTCACGGCACGACGCCGCGGCGAGCGCGGCTGCGTCCCAGCCAACCAAAAGCTCCGCTCCGCCCTCCCCGACGACGGCCAAGCACAAGACCGGCGCCTGAGCACCAGCCCCGTCACGCCGCTCGCCGTCGAGCCCGCTGCGCCGTCTTCGCCGGATGCGCCGGCGGCCCTATCGGCTGCCGTTATCGATGCCGGGGCCAGCGACGCCGCCCTGACGCCGACGGTGAGCGATGTCCAGGCCGACGCCCCGACGCCCGCGGCCGCCGCCGCTTTCGCTGCAGATCCGTGGCAGGACGACGATGTCTGCTTGGCTCGCTTCGGCCGGCGCTGAGTCCTGTAGGGGTGAGAAAACTGGCGACGCCAGAAAGGGGCCGCGGTCCGCACGATCACGTTGCTTCGGTTTTTGTCGGAACCGGGGCTGCGGGAGCAGATCACCACGATCACCAACAAGGCCGAGGCGTTCCACGGCTACGCGGAATGGCTCATGATCGGAGGCAAGCTCATCGGGCATACAACCCCGACCACCAGGAACGAGTGGTCAAGTTCAACGAGCTGCTGGCGAACACGCGATCTACTCCACCGCGCTGGACATCACCGACGTGGCCAATCAGCTCGCCGCCGAAGGCTACCCGGTCGAGCGCAACGACTTGGCCACCATCACGCCCCTTCGGCGAAAGACCCCCGGAAGGGTGCCGGGGGCCTTTCGTCATTCCGTGAAGGCGCCCAGGACGTCGCCGTACTCGAGGTCGCCCGCGTCCAGGTCACGGGTCTTCCCGGTGCGCACGTCCACGGCGGCCAGGTAGACCTCGTCGTCCTCGTCCGAGAGGCGCACCATCACCTCGTTGGCGTTGAGCCAGCGCTCCACGGTGTCGATCTCTTGGGCACCGTCCTCGTCCACCAGGCGCCGTAGTTTGGTGACGTGTCCGGTGCGCGTATCCAGCGTGATCACGCGCTCGTCGTCGTCGGCCACGGCGAGCGTCCGGCCGTCGGGTGAGAGCGCCGCGCCGCTGATGCCCACCTCGGCGTCGACGCGGAAGCGGCGTCCGGCCAGCTTGATCTTCGTGTCCGACGAGGCCTCGCTCGCCATGGACTCGTCGATCACGCGCTTGCCGTCGTCCGTGATGGCCATGGTCCAGGCGCCGTAAGTCGTCCTGCCCTTGGTGAAGTCAAGCATCGGGCTGTCGGCGCCGCTCTGGAGGAAGTTGACCGCGAAGTAGCGGCCGTTGCGCGAGGAGACGAACTCGGGATCGGAGCCGTGCAGCTGGATCGCGAACGTCTTGTACTTGCCGGTGGCCAGGTCGCGGACCACATAGTCGTTCTGGGTGTCCAGGTAGGCGACGCGCCGGCCGTCCTGGCTGACGGCCACGTCCGGCACCGTCGTGGTCTGCTTGGCGACCTGGGAGGCGTCCAGCCGCCACTCAGTGCCCGACTTGCCCACCAGCCGCCACTGAGCGCACTCCGGGGGCTTGCGCGTGTCGTAGGGGGCGTCGCTGTTGCAGAAGCCTTGATAGGCACGGCTGATCGGCTCGTCCAGGCGCTCCGGCAACGGGTCGGGCTGCGGCTCCTCGGCGGTGGGCGTGGGGGCGAGCTCTGTGGGTGTGAGGTCGGGCTCGGAGATCGGGGCGTCGGCCCGCTGGGCGGCCCTTTCCGCGCTGTTCGCCAGGGCGCTCAGCGCGACTATGGCGAGCGCCACGAACGCGCCGGCGCCCGCGAAGCCCAGGGTGGTGAATACGCTCCGCATCACGAGGCGCCGCCTGAGGACCAGGCGGGGCGCGGTCTGGGCAACGTCCATGGGCACCGCGACGGGCAACTCGGCCGCCAGCCGTACCAGGGCGGGCGACGGAGCGAGCGGAGCCGGTGAGAGCGGGGCCGTCCAGGGGCTCGGGGGCGCCACGAGGTCGTCGGCCTGCCAGGGTGCCGCCCATGGGCTGTCCCCGGGCGCTTCGATGGCCTCATGAGGCCGGGGCTCCGTGGCGGCTTCCTCGCCGAGGTCGAGGAGGTGCGGGTGGGTGGCTCGGACGCGTTCCGTCTCCTCCTGGAGCGCGCCGGGCATCCAGGTGCCGACCAACTGGGCGGCGCGGTGCGGGTCCAGGCCGTCATGGAACTGGGCGACCACAGCCACCCGCCCGAGCGGGGACATCCCGGCCAGCGGGAAGCCTGCGGGCGGCTCCGCGGGGCCGACGAGGTATGCCCGGTAGAGCGTGCTGAGCACTGCCTCGACCGGTCTGTTCCACCGGTGCACGGACCAGCGGCGGCCCGTCGTCACCAGGGCCTGGATGGCCAGGTTCCTGGCGCGTTCCGGGTCTCCTGTCAGGAGGTAGGCCGATCGGGCGAACCACTCCGCATGGTCGGCGGCGAACTGCGATAAGCCATCGTGCTGGGTCAATTGTTCGACTCCTCGTGGAGTTGATCACAGTACGGGGGAGTTGGTCGCCAGGTAAACCCGCGGCGCCATGCCGATACCGCGTACGTCGCATGCATTACGGTGCGAGCAGGGAATCCCTCGGATATGCGGCCCTCACGCAGTGGCTCGTCCGCGCTCGTCGCGCTGCGTCTCCTGGACGGGGCGTGCAGCGCGGCTCCGCCGTCCGGCACGTCGGTCACCGTCTCCGTCGAGCAGCAGCGCCAGGCCCTGACGGTGCTGCTCGATTCCGTCACGCTCATGCCGGGCGAGGACCTCGAACATCTGGTCGCACGGGCGGTAGGAGTCACAACGTGGTCGGTGGGCAGCAGCCGGCGCCGACGGCCCCCGCGTTCGCGGCAGGTCCGTGGCCGGACAACGATGACGCGCCGCATGTTGCCGCAGCCGCCCAGTTCGCGCGCGCCTGGTAGCGCCCGAGGTCGGCCCGCGGCCCATGCCTGCCTAGAAAGGTCACACCGGGCTTCATCGGCCCATGTGGTGTGTCGTAGCAGCATCGGCCGCGTTTCCACACGGGATGGCCAGGCTGCCGTCGCATCCCTGGCGGGAAGAAAATGATAATTGTTTCATCTTGGTTCTTGGGAGAGGGTACGGGCGAAGCCCGTTCCACTATTTTCGACAGCTTCAGTCAAAGGCGGAGAGCACGCCCTCACCCATGGGCTGGCTCTGGCCGCCGCGATCCTGGCCGCCTCCTCCGCACACCCCTGAGCGCTCCTGCAGGGAACCGCCGGTCCCCCTCCCCCGGCCGCCGCGTACTTCCCGTCAACGGGAAGGAACCTCCCAGATGAGCACCGACAAAAGGCCGGACACACACCCGAGGGCGACGGCTCGCCGGAAAGGCCAAGCCAGCCGGACTGGGCACGACGCCTGGCCGACACTGCGCTCGTAGCGCAGGACCGGATCCCACCAGCTCGGCGGTTCCCGTACATCACAGACGCAGCGCGTTGATTTCAGGCAGCGTCGTCCTGGCCATCCTCCTGGTCCTCGTTCTTATCGGCCTGTGATTGCGCCTCACGGTCCAGGCCGTCGCCCGCGCTGGGGCTATCCGGGTTCTTGGCGACCGAGGATTGCACCCGAGCGGCGGCTTTTCCCACGGCGTGTGTTTTGCTACTCATGTCGCCACGTCTACCGGCCGGCGGCTCATCGCTGGGGCAGGCCGGGGCAACCTCCGCGTCAAAGATGACTCGAAGTTCGGCGCGATCCGCTTCATGGGCTTGCCCATCACCATGCTGACGATGTCGGCGTTGTCGCTGGACATCGCGGCCCGGATCGACATGCCGCCCAGGGAGTCGGCGACGCGCTCCAGGTCCTCGACGGCGTACTCGTCGGTGCGCCAGCCCATCGCGCGCATGTGCTCGGCGAGCAGCCGCAGCTTGCCCGCCGTCTCGAAGGCGTGCTGAGCCAGCTCACCGTGAGCCTTCTTCTTCTCGGCGGCCTCGCCGGGAGCGGGTTCGGGGATCATCGCCTCTCGCTTTCTCAGTTGGCGGCATCACGTGGGGCGAGCTTCATGAACTGGACGTAGTGGCCCAGCCAGTCGGCGCCGGGCCCGGTCAGCAGGTCGTGCTCCAGCCCGGTTCCGACCAGCAGAAACAGGATGTGGGGCAGGGTCTTGAACAGGTAGGGCAGTTCCCCGCCGCGCAGGTTCTTGATGCCCTTGCCGCGCAGCGCGCCCTCCAGGTTGGCCAGCACCACCAGGCGCAGCCGCTGCTCGGCGATGACGTGCGTGGTCCAGGCGCTGACGTTCTCTCCGCACGGGCGCGGCCGGCCCAGGTGCTCGGCGATGCCCGGGACCACCTCGGCGGCCGTAGTGCCGACGGGGATGTCCCACCACAGACTGAGCGCGGCGGGGACCTCCTGCTGGCGCAGAAGGGTGCGGGCGGCGTGCGCGGCCACTGTGCGGGCCTGCTCGCGCTCGCCACTGACTGCCACGCCGCGGTCGGTCAGCCGCAGCCACACCCCGAGAGAGCGGCTGAGCCGCGCGGCCGACTCGGCGTCGGACCGCAGGATCGGCGCGGGCTGCTCGTCCTCGACGAAGCACCGCCAGGCGTACGGCGACCAGGCCGCCGGAACGGCCTGCGGAGGGCTGAGGTGCTGGCCGGTGGGGGAAAGGGCCGAAAGGTCCGCCATGGCGCCCAGCTTTCCGGCCTCGATGCCCTGACGCTCTGTGAATGGGAAGATCCACAGCACTCGCGACGTCCCCGGTTCCTGGGGTTCGAGGTCTGAGCCGGGGTAGATCAGCACGCGGAACGGACCTGGAGGCGCCCCTGCCCCAGGCCTGCGCTCCAGCACGCCCAGCGGATATGGCCGCGAGGGGTGCCGCGATTCCCATCGGCGCCGTTGGGCTCTAGCTCGAGGTTCTGACGACGTCGAGTCGGCTGCCCCTCACCACGTGCAGGCCTTGGCATCCGAAGCAGAACCTCCACGAAAGCGCGGCTGACCAAGGCCAGCGTCGGTAACCATCGTGGCGTCTGCCCGATCATCATCAAGATCCGGTTGAGGGCACCTGCGAAGACGTGCGACAGGCTCGCAGCCGCCCTGGCCCCTCTCAGGATGCGGCCATCTTGTTGGCGGTCTTCAGTCCGAAGGAGAGACTTTGTTCGTTCGGCGCTCCATCGGTTCGCACCCGCGAAAGCTTTCGCAAATCGCCAAATACCGCTCCCATATGGTAAAGGCAGGGCTGGCTGCGGAGGTTTCGTCCGACACCGCTTGTTGGCGAGTTCTGACACCGCCGGGCACGTGTCGGTGCCGCGGATGTTGGTTTGCGTCGACACCGCTTCCGCGCCCGACGGGTGTCAGGTTGTCCGCTGCTTTGTGGCTTGGGCCAGACGGTAGGAGTCGGTGCCGGTCTCGAGGATGGTGCCGCCGAAGGTGAGTCGGTCGACGATGGCTGCGCATAGCCGGGGGTCGGTGAAGGTCTTGGTCCAGCCGCCGAAGGACTCATTGGACGCGATCGCAACCGAGGCCTTCTCCTCACGCTCGGTGAGGACCTGGAAGAGGAGTTCCGCGCCGCGGCGGTCGAGTTGCATGTAGCCGAGTTCGTCAATCTATGCGGATATCCGCATAGGTCGACCTATGCCGACATCGCGACTATGCCGAGAAGTATGGTCGCGGGTTCTCATCTGTATGACGGAGCTGGGGTCTTCTTGAAGTTGGCGCCGCAGGGCTCGGCATAGTCGTCGGCTGAGCGCGGTCTCGATGTAAGAGCGCGTGCTCTCAAGCGCGAACAGCGCCACATCTGCTCGATATGGGGCTCCGTCCGGGCTGCCCTGATGGCGCGAGCGGAACTGTCGTTCGTGATCACTAAGGTTTCCACCTGCGACTGGATGGAGGAGACCGTAGTGGCTGAGTTGATCCGCAGCGTCTACGACGAGGCACCGATCTCGTACGGGCGATTTGGCCTGTACGACGTACCCGGCTATGGCCGGGATGTCGTGCAAGAGACCGAACACGGTGCACTGCTGGCCGAGCCCGAGGGCATTTCACTGGGTGGTCTCGAGTTGGTGAGCCAGGCCAGAGCGCGGCTGGCCGGTGTCCAATTGGAGGCATGGGATGCCGAGCCCGAGGATGAACCCGACGAGCCATGGGCAGAGGCGGGGCGGGTTCTGTATTGGAGCCCGGGCGGCATCGTGGCGGTCAGTGGCATGGGATACAGCCCCACGGGACAGAAGCTCCTTCTAGGACCGCCTTGTTTCGCCTACTGGCTGAGCGCCTACACCGGTTCGACACGAAGCGCGCCGACCTCCTGGGATCCCAGCGAAGTCGAAGTCGTCGAGGAGTGCTGGCTGCTGCGGTTCTGGCCGGTGGCGGACGTCGCCGGGCCTGCCCTTCGAGGGGAAGACGGCAGCGGTTACGTGGCCAGGATGCGCGAGATCCTTTCGCTCGGTCCCGGCTCGGTAGCGCCGCGGACGCAGGCGTGGCCCGCGCTGCGCCCGCGGCCGCACCCGGACACTGCCACCGCGGTAATGCGTTTCAACGCGCCGGACCCCGGCCGTGCGATGGTGCGTCACGATCCGAAGGCTGACAGCGCTCCGGAGGCCGAAAAAGGACGCATGGGCGTCTCGTCCGCCGAGGTGGACAATGACCCGCAACTGGTGCACGAGACGCTGGGCGACCTGCTGTACGACGTGCTCGGCAACCTGCCGCAGAACGTGTGGTCCTGGCCGCGGTCGATGCTGGAGGACTACGCGACGCAGTTGCGCGTGGACCGGCGCATCGGCCGGGAGTTGAACCCGGATGGCGCTCCTACGCTGGTGCTGGAAGCATCCAGGGTGCGAACACCGTTCTTCGGGATCGAGCCGGGTTTCAGCGGGCGTGCCTGGGTGTGGGGAGCGGATGAGAACGCTTATGCCGACGTGCTGTCGGTCGACAGGGAAGTGATCGCCCGCGACCGCATCCGTCAGAACACGCTGTTCACGGGGATTGTCACCATCTTGCGCAAGGAGAACGACTTCGTCGAGGTCCGTGCGGCGACGCAGGCGGAGGCCGCACGGGTGATTGACGTGGAGCGGTTGCGCGGCTGACGTCCCAGGCGTCGCCGTGGGTTGGCCTTGATTACCTACCGGGACACGGCCGCCAACGCGCTGCCCAATGTCGGCGTGTGCGTCCCCGGTCAAACCCGCTCCCCGCTCGTCACCGAACTGCGGGTGCCGTGCGAGGCATTCTGCCGCCCATGGAGGGACGGCCCAACCAACGCGCTGAACGTACTGGCCGCCGAAAATGCACCACGCCGTGTCGGCTGAACATGGACCTAGGCCGGGGCCGCGACTGTGCCGAGCACCGAGCTAGGGGAGCTTGCAGAGCAGGGATTCAGTCACCCCCGGCTCGGCATACTCACCTAATGAGCGGAGTCTCGTTCGTGGGAGCAGTAGGGCTCTGGCGAAGGAGGCGAGTGCGATGGCGGGCACGAGGAGGAAGCCTGGCCTGATGGGGGTGCAGGTCGAGGGCTACCGAGCATGGTTGGTGCGGCGGGGTTACGCGTCGGGGACTGTTCGGAACATGCTCACCGACCTGGGGCGGGTCGGGCGCTGGCTGGAGGATACGCAGCTCCGGGTCGACCAATTCGATGAGGAGCGCATGGAGGCGTTCCTCATCGCGCGGCACGAGGCCGGTCAGCGATGGATCCCGGGATCGCGAGCGATGGTGCCGCTGCTGACCTATCTGCGCGAGACCGGGATCATCGTGGCGGAGCCGGCATCGGCCTCACCGCTGGAGACGCTGCTGGAGCAGTACCGCTCGTGGATGGTGCGAGAGCGGGGGTTGGCCCTGGCCACGGTGCTGCGCTACGAGAAGACCGCCCGCCGCTTCCTTCGTGAGCAGGCGACGATCGAGGATGTCTTCGCGCCTGCGGCCCTGACGGGAGCCGACATCAACGCCTTCCTGTTACGCGAGTGCGATCGTGTCTCGGCGGGGTCGGCCAAGGGGCGTGTGGCAGAGCTGCGCTCTTTGCTGCGCTTCCTCTATCTGCAGGGCATCATCGCCTCAGCGCTGGGGACGGCGGTTCCTCCGGTCAGTGGGTGGCGCTTGGCCGGTGTGCCGCCCACCATGACGGCAGCCGACATCCAGGCCGTGCTGGACGGCTGCGACAGGAGCACCGCAGTCGGCGTCCGCGACTACGCGATCATGATTCTGATCGCCCGTCTGGGCTTGCGCTCCATAGAGGTGGCCCGCCTGGAGCTGCCCGATGTGGACTGGCGTGCCGGAGAACTCATCATTCGCGGCAAGGCGGGGCGCCAAGATCGCCTCCCGTTACCCGCCGAGGTCGGGGAGGCGCTGGTCGCCTACCTGTCGACCGGACGCACCTCCGATGGCGCCCGGCGGCTGTTCCTGAGCTGCCGTGCGCCCCGCCGACCGATCCGCGCGGATCTGGTGGGGGATGTGGTGGAGCGGGCCTGTCGCAGGGCGGGCCTGCCCGCAGTGGGACCGCACCGGCTCCGGCACGCCTTGGCCGGTGAACTGCTGCGCAAGGGCGCCGGTTTGGTCGC
Organism: Nonomuraea sp. NPDC049158; assembly: GCF_040648335.1. NCBI lineage: Bacteria > Bacillati > Actinomycetota > Actinomycetes > Streptosporangiales > Streptosporangiaceae > Nonomuraea > Nonomuraea sp. NPDC049158. The sequence continues at coordinate 74,350 of NZ_JBEZDM010000018.1, read as the reverse complement.
GATCAGCCAGGTTCTGCGCCATCAAGACCTGGCCACCACCGCCCTTTACGCCAAGGTCGACCTCACCTCGCTGCGCCGGGTCGCCCAGGCATGGCCCGGAGGCATCCGATGAGCGCGCTGCAGCAGGCCCTCGCGGACTACCTGCGACTCCGTCGTTCGCTCGGGCACGAGATGGCCGAGGCGGCCTACTTCCTGCCCGGGTTCGTCGCTTACCTCGACAGCCAGAACACGCAGACCGTCACGATCCGGGCAGCGTTGGCCTGGGCGCAGCAGGCGGACGACGACGGCCGGATGACCACGATCGGGTCACGACGGATGACCGCCGCCCGGGGGTTTGCCCGCTACCTGGCTGGCATCGACCCCGCCACGGAGGTGCCACCGCTGGGCCTCATGCCGCGATGGCAGCGCTGGCGCCCCCCGTTCATCTACTCGCCCTGCGACATCGAGAATGTGATGAGCCGCGCCCGCGACTCGCTACGGCCGGCGCTGCGGGCGGCGACCTACGAAACCTTGATCGGGCTGCTGGCCGTGAGTGGGCTGCGGATCGGCGAGGCCCTCAAGCTCGACCGCGGTGACATCGACTGGGCAGAGGGGATCTTACTGATCCGCGAGTCCAAGTTCGGCAAGTCTCGGCTGGTTCCCCTGCACCCCAGCACGATGCAGGCCCTGCGCTGTTACGACGAGGTACGCGATGACCTTCAGCCCCAACCCATCGATCCGAGCTTCTTCGTCTCCGGCAGCCGCAAGCGCTTAATCTACGCCGTGGTCTCCGAGACCTTCCGGAACCTCATCGCCGAGGCCGGGATAGGCGCCGGCGCCCCCTGGCCGCCGCGGCTGCACGACCTGCGCCACACCTTCGCGGTCCGCACCCTGCTCGGCTGGTATCGCACAGAAGAGGATGTCCAAGCCAAGATCCCGACCCTGTCGACCTACCTGGGGCACCGCGAACCGAGCTCGACCTACTGGTATCTATCGGCCGCGCCTGAACTGCTCGCCCTCGCGGCCACTCGTCAAGAAACAGCTCACCGGGAGGCCCGGTCATGACACTGATCGCCGCGACCCTGCAGGCATTCTTTACCGACCGGCTCGCCAAGCAGCGTCAAGCCAGCCCCCGCACCGTCGCTGCCTACCGCGACGCCCTACGCCTGCTCATGGTTTACGCCCAGCAGCAGACCGGCAAGACCCCCTCCCAGCTCGACTGGGATGACCTGGACACCACCATGATCACGGCGTTCCTGAACTACCTCGAAACGCAGCGGAACAACAGCGTTCGGACCCGGAACGTCCGGCTGACCGCGATCCGCTCGCTCTTCTCCTTCGCCGCCCTGCACCACCCCGAGCATGCCTTGCTCATCCAGCGTGTCTTGGCCATCCCACCCAAACGGTTCGACAAGCGGCTCGTGACGTTCCTGACCGCACTGGAGATCGACGCGCTGCTGGCGGCGCCGGACTCGTCTCGCTGGGAAGGGCGACGCGATCGTGTCCTTATGCTCCTGGCCATCCAGACTGGCTTGCGCGTGTCCGAACTCACCGGCCTCAACTGCGGCGACGTCACCCTCGGCGTCGGCGCGAACGTCCGCTGCGAAGGCAAAGGGCGCAAACATCGTGCCGTCCCACTTACCGGACCCGTTCGGGATCTGCTGCGGGATTGGCTCTGCGAACGCAACAGCGGCCCTGGCGATCCGCTGTTTCCCACCCGCACGGGACGGCGACTCAGTCGGGACGCTATCGCGCTGCGCATCGACACCCACGCCGCAACCGCTGCATCGAGTTGCCCGTCGCTGCGGGGCAAGCGGCTGCATCCGCATGTCCTGCGCCATACCTGCGCCATGTCCCTGCTCCAGGCCGGCGTCGACACCTCCGTGATCGCCCTCTGGCTCGGCCACGCCGGCGTCCGCTCCACCGACGCCTACCTTCACGCTGACATGAGCATCAAGGAGAAGGCCCTCGCCCTCACCACTCCCCAGGAAGCTCCTCCAGGCCGCTACCATCCCAGCGACCAGGTTCTCGCGTTCCTCGAAAGCCTGTGACTATGCCGAGCCGCGGGCGGCGGCGTCCCTGCTCAGCCAGCTCCCACGGCTCGGTACTCGGCATAGTCGCGATGTCGGCATAGGTCGATGCACAGCAGGTCGACGCGGCCGTAGCGGGCGATGGTCTTCGCCAACGTCATCTCGTCGGCGGCCTCGACGAGCTCGTTGGCAAGCTGGGTCGCCAGGGTGTACTTGACCCGGTTGCCGGCCATGGCGGCCTCGGTGCCGAGTGCGATCAGCAGATGGGACTTGCCGGTGCCGGAGTCCCCGATCAGACACAGCGGCTGTCCCTTCTGGACCCATTCGCACTTGGCGAGGGTGTGGATCACGGCGGGATCGATGTTGGGGTTGGCGTCGAAGTCGAAGGCCCGCAGGGACTTCTCGCGGGGGAACTTGGCGGCCTTGATCCGGCGTTCGGACCGGCGTCGGGCGCGATCGTCGCACTCGGCAAGCAATAGTTCGGCGAGGAACCCGCGGTAAGACATCTGCTCACGCCCTGCCCGGTCGGCGTAGTCGGTGAAGGAGTTGCGGATGGTGGGCATTCGCAGCATCCGGCACGCTTGGTCGATCGCGGCGTCGGCTGCTTCTTCGATCATTCCACGGCGCTTGGTGGTCACGGTGCGGCTCCTTCGCTCGGGGTGTCACGTCGGCTGGCCAACAGCTGGTCGTACTTCTCCAGGCTCGGCAGCGGCCGAGTGTCGGCCGGGATGTGGGCGCGGAGCCGGCGCTCGGTCAGCGATCGCACGGCAGGGATCTCGCCTTCTCCGCGTGCCCTGTCGCCGCTCATCAGGGACTGGTGGTCCGCTGTCGTGTCGTCGGCTCCGCCATCTTCTGTGTCGTTGTACTTGCGCGCTTCCAACGCGACAGCGTCCGCGGTGAGCGCGCCTGCACGCAGCGCCGTCGCGAGTCCGGCGACGACGTGGTCGTGTGGAAGGTGCCGGTGCAGCATGAGGACCTCAATGAGGGCACGGGTGCCGTCGGCGTCACCGTGGGCCTTGCAGGCCGCGGCCCACCAGGCGTCGTGAACGGGCGTGAACCGCCCGGATGCCCTGGCCTGCTCCAGCGCTTTCGCACCGGGTAGCGCGCCCGGTTTGCGGAGGAGGACCTCGAGATAGTGGTCCAGGTCGACCCGGGTCGAGCCCTTGGTCATGAGCCGTTCGTGGCGGGCGATCTCGGTCCTGCCGTCGAACACGACCAGGTCGCTGGCGTTCAGGAGCACCCGGGCTTGACGGCCGACCATGCGCGCGGGCACGGAGTACTTGTTCATCCGGACCGTGACCTGGGCGTACCGGTCCACGCGCGGGGTGAACCAGCGGCCGGTCTCGAACGGCTCGGTCGGAAGGGGCGCGAGGAGTGGCTGTTCGGTGGCGAAGTGTTCCCCGACCGTGCGGGCGCGGGACCCGATCCGCCGGGCATCGTCGGCTTCGTCCCAGGCGTCGACCATAGCGTTGAGCTCGTCTAGGGAGTCGACCTCGGGGATAGGGACGAGATGGTTGCGTCGGAACCAGCCGATCTGCCCCTCGACGCCACCCTTCTCGTGCGCACCTTGGATTCCGGGCTGGCAATAGAAGGCTTCGATGCCGTAGTGGGAACGGACGGCGGTCCACCTGTCGGCCTCGACCCGCTGGCGGGAGAACCCGATCACGCTCGTGACGGCGGCCTTGAGGTTGTCGTAGCGGATCTTCCCGGTCGGCACCCCGCCGAGCACGTTGAAGGCGTGGACGTGACCCTCGAAGAAGGCTTCCTGCCCAGCCGAGGCACTGACCCTGTGCACGGCCTTGCCCGAGCAGGAGAGCCGAAGGCTGAACAGCGCGCAGGTTACGAGCTCGCCGCACAGGCGGATGGCGACGTCGCCGAAGTCAACCTCGGCCTCACGGCCCGGGAGGTGCTCTTGTGGGATGAACGCGTTGGCAGGTTCCCGTCCGACCTCGACGCGAATCTCACGGCGTCGGGTGGCGACGTACTCGCGGACCATCCAGTACGACACCACCCCGGCCCCGTCATGTTCGTCAAGCAGTCGATCGAAGATCCGCTTCGCCCTGTGTCGCTGCTTCCGCGGCGCGTCGAGGTCCGAGCGCAGCCAGTCGTCGATCACCACTCGGTACGCGTCAAGCCGTGAGCCGCGTTGGGCGGTTGCTTTCTCTCCTTCGGCCATGCAGATTCCAGCGCCGCTGTCACGGTTCGGAAGCCGACGCCGTGCTTGCGCTGCAGCGCGCGGTTGGACATCCCAGATCGGGCATCCCGTCGGATCGCCGCGTACAGGTCGACCCGGGAACGCGGCTGCGTCATCGGTGGCACTCCTGACGTGAGCACGCCGTGGGCACGACTTTCGGCACCGGGCCACCGCCCGGGAACGGTGACCGCATGCGACCACAGCCCGGAATCACTGGCCCTGCCGAGGTGCCTGGTCATGTGCTGCGCAGGGGTTCGGTGGGCGGTTCTGAGGCGGCCCGGAGTGCGGGGTACGACCGACGACGGAGCCGATGAGCCGCGAGTAGGCCAGGTCGAGTCCCACTGAAGCCCAGGTCAGTACGACGGCCCGGCCTTGCGTGGCGACGAAGACGTTGGTGACGAGCACGCCCAGGATCAGGCCTGTGATGCCGCCGACGACATCAACCTCGGCACCACCTGTCCGCCCCGTGTCCCTGGCGCGACGAAGATCTGCTTGCGCGGTGCCTAATCGGTCTTCCCGCACCACCTCGCGGGCCTCTCAGTGTTCGCTGCTGAAGAACCGTAGCAACAGTGGGCCGATGGTCTGTGGGTCGACGACGTGATCCGGCCCGTCGAGGGTCTCCCGTTGAGCGTGGGGTAGTAGGTCTGCAAGCTCGTCGGCTGCGCGGTCGAAGAAGTCCGAGGGCAGGCCTGCCATGTAGGGGACCGTGATCGGTCCTCCGGTGGTGACCAGGACCGGTTGGGTGACCGTTGCCAGTCGATCGGTCGGCAATTGGTAGCGGTTGTGGAAGACGCTGTCGTGGACCAGCGTGGGCGCGAGGGCGACCGAATCCGCCCAATGCGACGTCTGCTTGCCTGCCGCTTTCCTGGCCGCGATGTTGTCGTCGGAAGCGCCGGACAGGCGCATGAACAGTTCGAGAACCTCCTCGTCTCGCCCGGCGTCGAAGGCGCGTCGGGTGTCCGCGATGTACTCCTCGAATCGCGGGCGTATGTCGTCCCCGACCGCGTAGGGCACCTCCCACACGGCGATCGTGTCGATGGCTGGCCCGGCCGCGGCGGCTTCCAGCGCCAGCGCGCCACCAGAGGACGCCCCGAACAGGTGTGCCGAGCCACCCGCCTCCGCGATCAACGCATCCAGGTCCTCGATCTCTCTTTCCACGGCGTAGGGCTCGGTGAAGCCGCTCGCGCCGCGTCCCCGACGGGCATAGTTGTAGACCGTGAAGTGCTCGGCGAGAGCAGGTACCAAGGGAGCGTTCTCGGCTCCGTCGTCCAGCGCGCCGCCTACCAGGACGACAGCCGGGCCGCTTCCCTTCCGGTCGTAGGCGATGGTGGTGCCATCGTTTGATGTCACGCGAAAGTCCATCTCGTTCATCTCACATCTCCGTTCGAGAGGTTTGTCTCAGCGCCTGAGCAGCGTGCCGACGACGGCCTCGGTGCGCGACCACCGCGCCCTTGCGATCACGGCCGCCACGACGAGACAGGCGAGCGGCAGCCAAGGGCTCTGCTCGAGCACGAACTGATCGGTGATGACAGCACCGGTCAGCAATGCCGCCAACCCGAGACTGGCCAGGCCCGCCAGAGCCGGGATCAGGAGTCCAACCCCTCCCGCGACCTCCAGCGCTCCGACCAGGTACCGGAGCCACTGGCCAGCCCCGATGTCGGCGAACATGTCCACCATGACCGGGTCGCCGGCGAGCTTCGAGATTCCGCCGCCGGCGATTATCGCCGCCAGCACGACTTGCAGAATCCAGACCCCGATGCTGCTCGCCCGCCCGGGCGTGTGCGCAACGGTTTCCGAGTTGTTCTTGGGGATGGTGCTCATTCGGCTCTCCTTGTCGTGTCCGGGCCTGGTACCGGTGATGGCGTTGGCCGAGTGGGCCGGGTTGTCGGAGCTGATTTCGACCAAGTGCTCGCGGTAGCGGCATCTACTTCTTGTTGCGGTAGAGGACCATGGTGATGGGACCGAAGACCGCGACGAGAAGTACGGACGAGACGAGCACCGAGCCGATTTCCCCGGCGGGCACCGAGCCGTCCATCAGGCCGCGTACCACGGTCGCCAGGTGGGTGATCGGGTTGACCTCGACGACCGCCTGCATCCACCCGGGCATCGTCTTCGGGTCCACGAAGATGTTGCTCACGAACGTCAGTGGGAACATCACCATCATGCTGACTCCCGCCACCGAGTTCGGCGTGCGCAGGATCAGGCTGAGCATCGTCCACAGCCACGACAGGCAGAACGAGAACACCAGCAGCAGCGCGACCGACAGCACCACGCCGACGGCGCCACCCTCCGGCCGGAACCCTAGGACCAGTCCGAGCGTGATCACGATCGCCGACCCGATCGAGTAGCGCATCACATCGCCGAGCAGGGCGCCGACCAGCGGCGACGGTCGCCACACCGGAAGTGACCTGAACCTGTCGAACACCCCCTTCTGGATGTCGGTGTTCAGCGTTATGCCGGTGTTCATGGTGATCATGACGTTCGCCTGCACCAGGATGCCCGGCAGCAGGAACTGCAGGTACTCCTGAGTCGACCCGGCGAGCGCGCCACCGAACAGGTAGGTGAACATCAGCGTGAACATGATCGGGAACATGGTCACGTCGACGAGCTGCTCGGGCACGTGTTTGATCTTCAGCAAAGCGCGCCAGCCGAACGTCAGCGAGGTGAGCACCGGGCCGGGGCGCGACGGCCGCTCGCCGGCCAACAGCACACTGCGCAGCGCGTCCTCGGTGACCGGCGCCGACGCCTGTTCCGCGGTCGTGGCATTCATGCGGCATCCTCCTCGGCGGCGTGTCCGGTCAGGGTGAGGAACACCTCGTCCAGGCTCGGCTGACCGAGCGCGAACTCGGTGACGTCGATGCCGCTGCGGGACAGCTCGGCCAGGGCGCGGGCGACCCGCTCGGGGTCGGAGATCCGCGCGGACAGCGCGGCCGGGTCGGCGGACGGCTCGGCCGGCACCTCGAGGACGCCGGCGAGGACCCGTTCGGCCTCGGCCCGCTGCTCGGGCGCACGTAGCCGTACGTGCAGCGAGCCGGCACCGACCGATGCCTTGAGCTCGCCACTCGAGCCCTCGGCGATCACCTTCCCGTGGTCGATCACCGCGATCCGGTCGGCCAGCTGGTCGGCCTCGTCGAGGTACTGCGTGGTCAGCAACACGGTGGCGCCCTCGGCGACCATGCCCCTGACGATCTCCCAGACCTGGTTCCTGCTGCGCGGGTCGAGCCCGGTCGTGGGCTCGTCGAGGAAGATCAGTTCGGGGGTGACGACCAGGCTCGCCGCGATGTCGATGCGCCTGCGCATCCCGCCGGAGTACTTCTTCACCTGCCGGTCGGCCGCCTCGGCAAGACCGAACGCGTCGAGCAGGTCGGCCGCCCGCTCCCTGCCTCGGCGGCGTGAGTAGCCGAGCAACCTGGCGAGCAGCAACAGGTTCTCCACCCCGGTGAGGTCCTCGTCGACCGACGCGAACTGCCCGGTGAGGCCCACCCTGCTCTGCACCGCCCGGGCGTCACGCACGACGTCGTAGCCGAGCACTTGCGCCTCTCCGGCATCGGGGCGCAGGAGCGTGGCCAGCATGCGGATCGTGGTGGTCTTGCCCGCCCCGTTCGGACCGAGCACGCCGTACACGCCTCCGGCGCTCACGGCCAGGTCCACACCGGCGACCGCGTGGGTCTTGCCGAAGCTTTTCTTCAACCCTCTCGTCTCGATCGCGAGCTTTCCCATGGGTTCGAGTCCTTCTCTCGGTGTTGCGAACGGATTGGGCTCGCTAGTCAAGTTTGATTACTTGGCCAAAGTACACAAGGAGGAAGGTCTAGTCAAGGTTGATTAGAAGCGCATATTGAGGGGATCGGGGACCGTTCGCCACGAACCCGGATCATCGGCCATGGTGTAGGCGCCCTCAGACAGTCGTTTGCTCAAGCTCTTCGCCCACTCCAGTTCGGTGCGTGCGTGTCCCGCCCACAGTTCGGCCTGATCGCGGACGTGTTCGGGAATGTCGGGGTTCGGGTTCTCCCGCCACTTGGCCTGCTCTACGAGCTCCGCTTCCAGGCGCGCGACCCGCTCGTTAACGTGCGCGATGGCATCTGTCCTGGTCAGCATGGGCAACATGGCGATGGACGCGTCGAGCATGGTGGGGTCATGGGTGCGCCGCAGACCGTCGCGGACCAGTTCGACTATCTCGTCACGTCCCCGAGCTGTCACGCGGTACAGAACGCGCTCCGGCCCGGAGTTGCCCGGCTCGGCCTGTTCGGTGAGGAGGCCATCAGCCGCCGCCTTCTTCAGCGCGTGATAAATCGAGCCGGGCTTGATCTTGGCCCAAATCTCCGCACGCCAGCTCTGCAGTTCGGACCGCACCTGGTATCCATGCGCGCCGCCGGAGAGGTGCACGATACCGAGCACCAGGAGCTTCGTCGCCGACATGCGCCCCCTCCGCTCAATCTGCTCGGACTCGCTCCGCTTGCGCGCCCGCCAGGGTGGTGTCAACTCCCACCAATACTAGGGTGCCCTCCTGGTCCGGGTGGTGTCAGCACTGACCTACAAACGGTGCTGGTGGAGACCTCCAAAGCCACGCGGCCACGTGGTAGACCGCCAGAGCCATCGCCACGCTCGAAGTGGCTTCCTCCCCCAGTTCTCCGCCTGGTTCATCGCCTGGTTCATCGCTGGGTTCGGGTGCGGTGCCTGTGCGCATCTCTCCCAGGGCGTCCATGAGGACCGGCACGAAATCGAGCACGTCCTCCAGCACATCTGCCAGGACCGCACGATCCAGGTCTTCCACATGAGCCACCAGTACGCGCACACCGTCATCCCTGTGATCGGCGGCCAGCTGGTAGACGGCCGCGGTCGCATCACTGGAGAACTGTCCGGGAGGTCCGGGCAGCAGCGACAGCACCAACCCGACCAATCTCGCGGCGGCCACCCGGTCGCCGTCCAGTACCCGGTCAGCCAGGGCCTCCTGACAAGCGCGGCACCCGTCCATCACCGCGCCGACCAGCTGCCCGACGGCGTCCATGCGCACCAACCCCGGCCGTCCGAACGCGCTGGCGTCGATCGGCGGCACAACGGGGCCGCGATGCTGGTGCAGCGTCCCGGCGGCGGCGCTGGCATGGCCACCCCCGGTGCGTTCCCGAGCCTTGCTGGCGCGCTGCTTGCGGCCGTGATTCCTGACCATCGCTCTGCTCCTTCGACACGCACGACCCCATGACCCGCGCGCAGGACTCAGAGCCTGACGACGGAAACGTACGCCCTGGGCACACTCCCGGAGGGCGTCGCGTTGATGAGCACAGTCCACCCCAGTTCAGCGCCGGGGTGCGGTCACCTCTGCCATATCCCTGCCGGTCATGGGCCGCGCAGGAGGCTTGGGCCGAAGCGACGACGGCCCGTCCTCACTGTAGCCACCACAGCTGCGGGGCGAAAGCCCGCGCCGCGTGGCTCACCCGCCAGAGCCAGCGGGCGTTGGGCAGAGGAACAGCCCCCACCCCTTTACTGCCTCTGGACATGGTGCGGCAGTGGGCCGGGGACGAAGTGGCCACCATGTTCGAGAGCTTCGAGAACAACACCGACTTCATCGACATCGAGCCGCTACGCGCCAGGTTCCCGGCCGTGCGCTGGCACAGCTACGCCGACTGGGCCAAGACGGTGGACTGGGAGCGAGTCCTGGCGAGCTAACTTCAAGTCCGCTGCCCGCGTGGCGAATGGCGAACAGGGCGGGCACGGCGAATATTGATCGTCATGCGCGTCGACTTTGATCCTGCGGAAATGGGCGGGCCGGCTTTCTACAGGTTCCTGACCTCGGTCGTCGTCCCGCGCCCGATCGCGTGGATCTCCACCGTCACGCCGGACGGAACCGTCGAGAATCTCGCCCCGCACTCGTTCTTCAGCATCGCCAGCACCGATCCGCCGATCGTGCAGTTCACCTCGATCGGCCGCAAGGATTCCCTGCGCAACGTGGAGGACACCGGAGAGTTCGTCGTCAACTTCTCCGCCGAACCGCTCCTCCAACTGATCAACGCCACCGCGACGGATTTCCCGCGGGCCGTCAGCGAATTCGACTTCGCGGGAATCGAACGCGAAACCAGCCGTCATGTCCGGCCGCCCAGGGTGGCGGCCTCGCCCGTGGTCATGGAGTGCCGTTCGCACACGACCCTGCACATGGGCAACTCCACCCTGGTCTTCGGCCGGGTGTTCCTCGCGTCAGTGCACGAGGACTACATCGTCGACGGCCGGCCTGACGCCCAGCGGCTGCGCCCGCTGACCAAGCTCGGCGGCGACGAGTGGGGGACGCTGGGCACGATCCTGCATTTGAGCCGCATACCTTACGAAGAACCGGCGATGTGACGCGGCTGTTTCATGGTTCTCGTCTGGGTAGGGGCCGTAAGGTCTGACGGTTCTCATGAGGAGGAGACATGCCTCGCGGATCGAGCCCGAAGCGGGAACGGCAATACGAGCACATCAAGGACAGCGCCAAGAAGCGGGGAGAAAGCACCAAGCGCGCGACCGAAATCGCCGCCCGTACCGTGAACAAGGAGCGGGCCAGGGCCGGTGAGTCCCGGACCGCGAGCCGTACATCCACCAAGGACATCTCGTCGAGCCGCCGGGGCGGACTGCGCTCCCATTCCGGCGCGGGTGGCCGTACCAGGGATCAGCTGTACGCCGAAGCCAAGAGCCGCAACATCAAGGGCCGCTCGAAGATGAGCAAGGCGCAGCTGGAAAAGGCCCTCGGCTGACCGGGTCGTACGGACGGCCGGGACCCGCGCGACCGGGGGGTCGCCTGTGGCATAAGAGGCGAAATTATAGAATATACGTCCGTATAATCGCGTGATGACCATCGTCGCAAGCCGCTACCGGCTCCTGGCACCGCTCGGTCAGGGTGGCATGGGCACGGTCTGGCGGGCCGTGGACGAGCTGCTCCGGCAGGAGGTCGCCGTCAAGGAGGTGCGCCTGCCGCCGGAGCTCGACCACGCGGCCCGAGCCGAGCTCACCGAGCGCACGCTGCGCGAGGCCCGGGCGGCGGCGCGGCTGCGCTCGCACCCCTCGATCGTCACCGTGCACGACGTGGTCATGGACGGAGGGCGGCCATGGATCGTGATGGAGCTGATCCACGGCCGCTCCCTCGATCAGATCGTGCGTACGGACGGCCCGCTGTCGCCGCGCCAGACCGCCTGGGTGGGCCGCCACGTGCTCGACGCGCTCGGTGCCGCGCACGCGATGGGCGTGCTGCACCGTGACGTCAAGCCCGGCAACGTGCTGCTGACCGACGACGGCCGCGTACTGCTGACCGACTTCGGCATCGCCACGGTCGCCGGGGACGCCGCGCTCACCCAGACCGGCCTGCTCACCGGCTCGCCCGGCTACATCGCCCCAGAACGATTACGCGGCGAGGACGACGGCCCCGCCGCCGACTTGTGGTCACTCGGCGCCACGCTCTACACGGCGGTGGAGGGCAGCCCTGGGTTCTCCGGCCCCAACGCGGCCGCGGTCATGGCCGCCGTGCTGCTGCGCGATCCCGCCCCCGCCAGGTTGGCGGGTCCGCTCGCGCCCCTGCTCGCGGCCTTGCTGGAGAAGGATCCCCAGCGCCGGTGTACGGCCGAGCAGGCGGCCCACCGGCTGCACGACATCGCCCAAGGCGACACCCCCACCACGATCCCCGCACACCGCGAACCCCCCGTCAAGCGCCGCCGTACCCTCGTCGTGGCGGGCGCGCTGGCGCTGGCGGTGTGCGGCACGGCCGCCACGGCGATCTGGCTCAACCTGCCGCCCGCGACTCCGAACGCGAACGCCGATCCGTCACCGAAATCCCCGAAGTCCGCGAAGTCCGCGAAGCCGTCCCCGACGAAGAGCGTCGTGAAGCTGTTCGGCCGGGTGCCCGACGCCTGCAAGCTCCTGACCAACGTGCGGGCGCGCACGCTGCTCGGGGGCACGGCGCGACGCCAGGTCCTGTCCACCTCGCAGTGCCAGTGGCAGGGCGCCGGCAACGCCAGCGTGATGGTGACGACGTACCGTACCCCGACCGTCAAGAGTTGCGGGCTCAACCTCGATGGCATGGTCACCCGCGGGAAGGACGAGCGCGCGCGCCACCCCGACACCAAGCTGCGCTCGGCGCGGGTCGTCGGCGACAGGACGGCCGCGTACACCCGCCGCGACCCGGATGTGGCCGCGGGCTTCCACAACACGCAGGTGTCGTTCTGCCTGGCCAACCTGCTGGCGTACGTCAACTACGTGGGCCCTCGGCCCGGCTATGGGACCGCCGACCAGGCGGCCAAGCACGTCGCCGCGGCGCTGAAGGCCCGCCGCTAGGTACCGGTCGCGTTAAGGGACCCGGCCGACGCCGCCCAGGATGCCGCCCTTCTCCAAACCGGGGACGATGAACGGGTCGTCGTTGCGCCAGTCCTGCACCGGCACGACGCCGGGTTCGAGCAGCTCCAGCCCGTCGAAATAGGTGCGCACCATGTCGCGGTCGCGCCAGTGCAGCGCGCCGGAGGTCGTCCGCCGGTAGACGTCCTCGGTTTCGATCCGCCGGTCGAGGGTGCTCTGGCCCCGCTCCACGTACGCGTGGGAGATGATCAGGTGGCTCCCCGACACCAGCGGCTCGCGCAGCGCCTGGACGATGCCGGCCACCTCGTCGTCGCCACTGAAGAAGTGGAACAGCGCGACGGCCAGGACCGCCACCGGCCGGCTGAAGTCGAGATGCTGGGCGGCGGCGGCCAGGATCCCCTTGGGGTCGTGCGCGTCGCCGTCGATGATCACCGTGTCGGGGTTGTCGGCCAGCAGCGCGCGGGCGTGGACCAGCACGATCGGGTCGTTGTCCGAGTAGACGACCTTGGCGTCGGGGATGATCCGGTGCGCGACCTGATGCACGTTGTCCTGAGTGGGCAGGCCGGTGCCGATGTCGAGGAACTGCCGGACACCGGCCCTGGCCACCGTCTCCACGGCGCGGATCAGGAAACCACGGTTCGCCCTGGCCATCTCCCGTACGTCCGCGCCGCCCTGGCGGCTCAGTTCGAGGACCCGCTCGGCCGCCTCACGGTCAGCCGGGAAGTTGTCCTTCCCGCCGAGGTAATAGTCATACATTCGGGCGACGGTCGGGACGGTCGGATCCATCTTCCCCGTAGGCCGCTCAGGCTCGGTCACGCTACACCCTTCGTCATCTATGACGGCATCTTAGGGGGAATCTGCGGATATGTGATCAGGACGAGCCAGGTGCCCGGTATTGACGACGGCCTACCGGCGGCACACCCGGGCGTCTCGAATGTCGGCCGGGAGTACGGGCTTGCCGTCCACCGGAGGCGTGGGACCGTCCGGCTCCGGCTGGATGCCACCGGCGGCGATGCGGTCGAGGACGGCGAGCCCGGCGGCGTCCACCGTACCGAAGATCGTGTAGTTGGGCGCCAGCCCGGAATCACCGTAGACCAGGAAGAACTGGCTGCCGTTCGTGTTCGGGCCGGCGTTGGCCATGGCCAGCACCCCGCGCGCGTACGTCTTGCGCACCCCGGTCGAATCGCCCGGCCACGGCGGCAGATCCGTGGGCAGCTCGTCCTTGTACTTGTAGCCCGGCCCGCCCTCACCGGTGAAACTGGGGTCGCCGCACTGCAACACCTTCAGCCGGTCGTACGCGGTGAGCCGGTGGCACGACGTGGCGTCGTAGAACCGGTGCTGGATCAGGTGCACGAAGCTCTGCACCGTGCACGGCGCCTTGGCCGGGTCGAGGGCGAGCCCGATGTCGCCGTGGTTGGTCCGGAGCACCGCGGAGACCGGACGCGTGGGCGTGCGGCGCGGGTCCGGCGGCAGCGGTACGTCCCGCACGGCCGGGTCATCGGGAGTCTCGGTGTACTGGCACGGCCCCTTGGTCGTTCGCGGCGGCCTGTCCAAGGTCGCCGCCGAGGCCGGCAGCGCGGCGATCGCGATCAGCGAGCCGGTCGTGACCGCGGATAACGCGGCGCGGGCCGCGACTCGTACCAATGCTCTGCCGGGCATCCTGTCCTCCACTGCGTGATGATCGCTGGGTTTCCTGAGGTCTAATCGATCTGACCAGCGCAGTCAAGGGATTCTCACCTTGGAGGGCATGATGGTCGCACCGGGCCTGGCCTCGCCGCGCCGGAGAAGGCATCTCGGGCGGGACACGACGCGGAGCGGATGCCCGGCCGGGCGGGCATCCGCGGCGGAAGAAGAAGGTCAGCGGGTCTTGGTGGTCACCGTGCTGGGATCCGGCGCCTTGATCGACACCTTGCTGCCCCACCCGGTGTAGCGGCTGTCGACGGTGACCATGTTGCTGTCCCCGTCCTCAGTCACCGTGTACGAGCTCCGCGCCCCGCTCACCAGGCCTGTCGAGGCCAGGGTGAGCGTGTAGGAGATCTTGATGCCTTCGTGCTGCTTGTCGATCCCCGCGGCGGCGATCCAGGCCGAGACCGCCTTGAGCTCCTTCACCGTGATCGAGCCGGTGATGGAGTTGCCCTTCGACTTCCCATTCTTGATCAACGCGGCCAGGGTCTTGGGCTCGGCCGGGTTGAGGAACTGCGCCCAGGAATCGGGAATGGCGCCGCCCGGGCCCTTGTACCAGGTCTTACCGTCAGGGAGCACCCTGGCGACGTCCCCGCCCGAGTAGTAACCGGTCTTGCCGATGGAGATGACCCGCTCCTTCTCGTCGCCGGAGGTCATCGAGATGTCGAAGGCGGCGATGCCCTTCTTGCCGAACTGGAAGACGCCCTTGCTGTCCCGGGCCCCCTCCTCGTCGGTGCCGTCCGACCAGGTGACGGTGTCGGTGAACCGTACGCCGTGCCCGGCCACCAGCGTTGCCTTCAGCGCGCTGACGGGGTCCTTGGGGGCCGCCTGCGCGGGCACGGCGGCCACCATCAGCGCGCCACAGGCCGCCACTAATGTGATCATCTTTTTCATGAGATGTGATCATGCCGGAGGCGGATCACAACCCGGGATCACGATCGGTTTGGCCGACAATCGTTATCCGGACGATGCGGGCCCTGTGGACGCGGCTGATGATCACACGGGCATCGCGGGACCTGCGGACGCGACCGGTGATCACATCGGCGTCGCAGGACCTGCGGACGCGACCGGTGATCACATCGGCGTCGCGGTCATTTCCGGACGTGGGCGGCCGGTCATCGGCGCGACCGTTCCGGCGGCCGGCGTGATCGTCTCGTGGCCGGCCTGCCGCAGCAGTTCCGCCAGCTCGGTCCGGGAGGTGATGCCCAGCTTGGGAAAGGCGCGGTAGAGGTGGAACCCGACGGTCCGCGGGCTGAGGAAGAGCTGGGTGGCGATCTCCCGGTTGGACGACCCCCGCGCGGCCAGGAACACCACGTGCCGTTCCTGCGGCGTCAGCCCGCGCAGTGCTTCCGGCAGCGGCTCCGCGGGGCTGGCCTCCCCCGACGCGCTCAGCTCGGCCGCGGCGCGCTCCGCCCAGGGGGCCGCGCCCAGCTGCTCGAACGCGGCACGCGCGGCCCGCAGGTGAGAGCGGGCTTCGGACCTGCGCCGGATACGGCGCAGCCACTGCCCGTAGGCGAGCTCGGTCCTGGCCCGCTGGAAGGTGGTCAGGGACGGGCCGTGCAGGTCGAGCGCGCCGAGGAAGAGCGGCTCCGCCTCGCCGTCCGGCGCGGCCAGCGCCCGGCACCGCAGCGCCACCGCGCCCACCCAGCGCTGGCGCGTGTCCCCCGCCCACCGCTCCAGCAGGGCGAGCGGCTCGACGGTGGCGCCGGGCAGGTCGGCCTGAACGGCCGCGTCCACCAGGTCGGCCGCGCAGTAGACCGCGATCACCGGGTGGTGCGCGGGGCCCGAGACCACGCGCTCGAGGTACGCCGCGGCGACGCCCGCCCGGCCCAGCCCGAGCTCCAGCAGGCCGAGCGCCCAGGTGGCCAGCGCCGCGCTGGCCGGCGCGTCGTGGTCGGCGCAGTAGTCCAGGCTCGATTCGGCGTAGGCCCGGCAGCGCTTCTCATCGCCGTTCAACGCGGCGATCAGCGCGACCAGGCCGCTCAGGTGCCCGACTCGGTGGGTCTGGCCGAGGTCGCCGGCGAGCTTCAGCCCCTCGGTGGCCAGCCGGAGCGCTTCGGCGCCGCGGCCGCTCAGCAGGAGGGCTTGGGCGTGGAGTTGCAGGGCGTACGGCAGGAGTCCCATCAGGTCCTGATGGCGACAGTCGGTCACCAAGGTGGAGGTCAGGCGCAGCGCCGAGCCGGCGTCGGCGGCCATCAGGCTCAAAGAGGTGGCGGTGATGGCTTGCTGGGTCGCCAGGGCGGGCGTGTGCTCGACCAGCTCGCCGATGGCGGCGAAGCCGCTGAACGGGTCACCGGCCATGATCTTCGCCAGCGTGGGCAGCGACCGGGCCAGCGGAGCGGACCAGGTGGGCTGGGCTCCTGACCGCACGACCTGCGAAGAGGCCGGTGAAGAGGCCGGTGAAGAGGCTTGCGAGGACGCTGGTGACGAAGCTTGCGGAGGAGCTGGTGACGAAGCCTGCGAGGACGCTGGTGAAGAGACTCGCGAAGGATCTGGTGAAGAAGCTCGCGAAGCCGACGGCGCCGACCAGACGGCGGCGGCGATCTCGGCCGCGAGCCCCTCGTCGCCGCTGTAGCCGAACAGGCGGATCGCGTCGGCGATCATGACGATGGCCATGGCGTGGTCGTCGTCGCCGATCCTGGCCGCCGAATCCAGCAGCATCCGCGCGGCCTTGGTCGGCGAGCCGATCTCGGACTCCACGGTGGCCAGCACGCGGGCGGCCGAGGCCAGCGTCGAGGGTTCGGCGCTCAGCGTGGTCGCGCACGTCGCCAGGTCCGCCGCGCGGCGCAGCTGACCGGCGTCGCACGCGGCGAGCGCGGCGGCGGCGTAGCGCCGGGCGCGCGGCTCGGGATCGCTGGTCAGCTCGGCCGCCCGCTCCAGCGCCGACGACGTCCCGACGGCCGCCAGCTCACGCGCGATCTCCTCATCCGGCCCCAGCGCCGCGGCGGCGAGATGCCAGATTCGCCGCTCGGGCGATGCTTCGGCCAGAGCCCGGTGCGCGGCGATGCGGGCCGCGACGGGCGCGGGCTGATATGCGGCGACCAGGATCAGCAGGTGGCGCGGGGTGAGCTTGTCCGGCCGCACCTCCACCAGCCCGGCGGTCTCGGCGGGCTCCAGATCAGCCGGGGTCGCTCCGGTGGCGGCGAGTAGTTCGGGCAGCGAGGCCGCGGGGTCGGTGGCGGCCAGCAGGAGGAGGAAGCGAGTGCGCTCAGGCAGGGCCCGTAAGCTCGCGCCGTACAGCTGATCGGCCCGCCGTGACCGCCCGGGCCAGCCGGTGTGCAGTCCCAGCGGCGACAGCCTGCCCTCGACCTGCGCGGGGCTGATCCCCGCGGCCAGCTCGCGCAGGGCCAGCGGATTGCCGCGAGCGTCCTCGACGATCCGCTCGCGTACCTGCGGGACGATGCCCGGCCGGCATTCGGCGACGATGTCCATCGCCGCCTGCCGGTCGACACCGGGCAGGTCCAGCTCGTCGATTCCCTGGAGAGCGGGCACCTCGCCCTCGGCGGCCACCAGGATCACCACGCGCGCGGCGGCGAGGCGGCGGACGCAGAAGGACAGCACCGCCAGGCTCTCCCGGTCCAGCCAGTGCGCGTCGTCGATCAGGCAGAGCACCGGCTGCTTGCCCGCGAGGTGGCGCAGGAGGTCCCAGACAGGCAGGTAGGGCGAGCCGCCCGACAGCGGCTCGCCCAGGCGGTCGAGGACGTCGCGCTGCTGGGCGGGCAGGTGTTTCCAGCGCGGGCGGGTGGTCGCCAGCAGCATGTGCAGGCCGCCGTACGGGAGGTGCGACTCCTCCGGTGTGCCGGAGGCGCGCAGCACGATTTGATCACTCGCGAGCTCGGCCGCGAAGGCGAGCAACGCGCTCTTGCCCGCCCCGGCTTCCCCGCGCACCATCAGGGCGCCGCTCTCACCAGCGAGAAGTCGCGTGATTCCGCTCTGCTCCGCGATGCGCCCGTGCAGCACCAGGCGAGAGTACCGGACTCGGAGTTGATCTCATACCTAACCGGGAACATTCCGACACCCTCGAACCAGGTCATCCGTACAGATGTGGGACGGATAGCCGGCGGCTACGGTCGCCGCCGGAGGTCGGCATGAGGAATCGTTGGGCCACTCGTCTTTGCTCGGCACTGACAGTGACCACCCTTGTCATCAGCATGGCAGGTCAGGGAGCCCACGCGGCTTCCAAGGAGCCGACGCTCCCCGAGCAGCGTCTGGGCTCGGCGGCGAACCGCGCGCACCAGGTGGCGGCGGAGGCGACCCGGGCGCGGACCGAGCTGCCGGAGAAGAAGGCCGCCAAGCTGCCCAAGGGGGTCGTGCCCCGGGAGGCCCAGCAGCCGCCCAAGCTGGTCTCCCAGCTGTCGAACACAACGCAGCGGGTGGGCAAGGCGACCGGCAAGCCGGGCAATGGGGAAGTGCACGGGTTCGACGCCAAGCAGAGCCGGGTGGCGCCCAAGCTGGGCGACGCGACGTCGAAGGTCTTCCAGAACCCCGATCAGACCTACACCGTGCGTACGTACTCCAGGCCCGTGAGGTATCGGACGGCCACCGGGGAGTGGGCCGACATCGACCTCAACCTGACCGGCGCCGACGGACGCTGGCGGCCAAGGGCCAACGACGTCGGAGCCGAGGTGGCCGACGACGCCGCCGACCCCAGGCTCCAGTCGCTCACCTTGGACAACGAGCACAGCCTGTCCTTCGCCCTCCAAGGGGCAAAGAGCACCAAAGCCAATATTTCGGGAAATATCGCGAAGTACGGTGAGGTGCTGCCGGGGACGGACCTCCAGGTCGAGGCCGCCTGGAACGGGATCAAGGAGTCGCTCGTCCTGACCTCGCGCCAGGCCGCGACGGGCCCCTGGGACTTCCCCTTCCAGGCCAAGGGCCTGACGCCGCGAAGCGCGCCGCAGGGCGTGGAGTTCGTCGACGAGCAGGGCGCCGTCCGCGTCACCGTCCCCGCCGGATTCATGAGCGACGCCAAGGGCGCCCGCTCCGACGCGGTCCACTACACCCTCGTCGGCGACGTCCTGCGGGTCAGCGCCGACCAGAAGTGGCTGCACGCCAAGGACCGCGCGTTCCCGGTGGTCATCGACCCCTCCTCCTACGTACGCACCACCAGCGGCGCCTCCTCCGACACCTACGTCGACAACCACTCCGGCGCCAATCACTCCGGCAGCGACCAGCTCCTGGTCGGCTCCCAGGACGGCACCAAGCGCAACAACGCCTACATCAACTTCAACCTCGCCTCGCAGATCCCCCACGCCTATGTGACCGGCGCCGCGCTCTTCCTCTACAACACCCTGTCGAACTCCTGCGCGGCCAACCCCGTCACGGTGAAGCAGATCACCAGCAGCTGGAACGTCGGCACGATCTCCTCCTATCCCGGCGTGAGTCTCGGCGGCACCTGGGGGTCGGCCAGCTTCAGCGGCGGCGTCACCTGCGGCGGCGCCGGCTGGGCGTGGATCGGGATCAACAGCGCGGGCCTGTCCGCCCTGTCGGACTGGTCCAACGGCGCGGGCAACAACGGCCTGGCGCTGACCGCCGACAGCTTCAAGGAGTTCGCCAGCGCCAACTCGGCCAACCCGCCGTACTTGCAGGTGGACTACAGCCCGTGGCGAGCGCTGTACGCGATCGACTCCGGTGCCACGATCGACCCGCCGGTGACGGCCAGCAGCTTCGGCAGGCTGCCCGTCACGGTGATCAACAACGGGATGAACTCCTGGTCCCCCGGCTCGGTGAAGCTGGGCTACAAGGTGTACACCCTCGGCGGCAGCTTCGTGGGCAGCTCCACCGCCGCCGCCACTCTGCCCGCCACGATCGGCAACAACGGCTCGGCGAAGGTGAGCGCCACGATCGACCCGCTCAACCCGGGCTCGTACCAGGTCTGCTGGGACATGGTGGCCAACGGGCAGTTCTTCTCCGACTGGGGCGTACCCGTCTGGTGCGTGAGCCTGTCCGTGGTCAACGTGCCGCCCCAGATCGACTCGATGTGGCCGGGCACTGGCTACGTGGAGTCCACGCTGATGCCGGAGTTCACGGTCACCGGCCATGACCAGGACGAGTGGCCAGGCGGAGAGCTGAACTTCATCTTCAACATCTGCCTGGTCTCCGCCCCCAGCACGTGCCCGGCGACCGGCCTGGTCACGGGCGACTCCAACACCGGTGAACAGAGCGCGAACTGGACGGTGCCGCAGGGCAAGCTCAAATGGGGCGAGCAGTACATGTGGCAGGCCCTGGTCACCGACGGCAAGACCTCCAGCCCGGCCTCCGGATGGAGCACCTTCCGCACGGTCGTACCGCAGCCCCTGGTCTCCTCACACGTCTCCGACAGCGCGGGCACGGCCGCCGTCAAGGGCATCGACCCGCTGACCGGTCAGTACGCGGCCACCACCACGGACGCGAGCCTCACCACCGCCGGTCCCGCACTGGCGATCACCCGCTCGTACAGCAGCCTGAACTCCCGCTCGGGGCTGTTCGGCGTGGGCTGGACCACCGCCTACGACATGAAGATCGTCACCGACAGCGACCTGACGGGCAACGTCGTGGTCACCTACCCGGACGGGCGACAGGCGCGCTTCGGCCGCAACTCCGACGGCACGTTCGCGCCGCCCGAGGGCCGGTCGGTGAGCTTGGTGAAGGCCGACACGGCGTGGTTCCTGCGTGACAAGTCCGGCGGCGCGTACGTGTTCGACGCGAAAGGCCGGTTGACCGGGATCTACGACGACGACCAGCACGGCGAGTTCCTCACCTACAACGGCGACGGCACCCTCGCCAAGGTCGTGAACAAGGTCAGCGGCCGCGGCCTCTACTTCACCTGGAACAGCGGGGTGGTGACCTCGGTCGCCACCGACCCCGCCCAGGGAGCGCCCGCGTGGACGTACGGCTACGGTTACGGCCTGCTCGCCCAGGTCTGCCCGCCGGGCACGACGACGGCCTGCACGAAGTACACCTACAAAATGGTGTCCCACCACCGCACGGCCGTCGTGGACGCCGCCCCCGCGATGTACTACCGGCTCCACCAGAGCACGACCAACGAGACCCAGATGTTCGTCGGCCAGGACGACGCGCAGGCGGTCAACCTGACCTACGGCGCGGCGGGCGCCCCGGCCGGGACCACGGACGGCTCGGCGACGTTCAACGGCACGAGCTCCTACGTGCGCATGCCGTACAGCGTCACCGACGACACCACCTACGCGGCGGTCGGGATGTGGTTCAAGACCACCAAGGCCGGCGTGCTGTACGGCGCGCAGATGAACACGCTGGAGGACTCCCGGGGCCCGCTCCCGTGGGGCTTCCTGCCGATGCTCTACGTCGGGACCGACGGGAAGCTGCACGGCCAGATGGCCGACGACGGCAGCTGCGGTTCGATGACGTCGACGGCGGCGGTGAGCGACGGGGCCTGGCACCATGTGGTGCTGACCGCGAGCGGCACCTGGCAGGGCATGTACCTGGACGGGGCGATCGTGGGCAGCCGCTTCAACCAGGTCAAGGCGACCCATCTGCCGAACGCCAGCATCGGGGCGGGCTACGTGAACACCTCGGGCTGGTGCCCGGCCGCGCCCACGGACACGCGCGGCCACTTCACCGGCCAGATCGACGACCCCGCCTTCTACACCCACCCGCTCGGCCCCACGTCGGTCGCCGCCCAGTACGCGGCCGGGCAGTACACGGGCGCGCTGGAGACGGTCAAGCTGCCGTCGGGCAAGCTGCAGGCCACCCTCGCCTACGACACCCAGAACGACCGCGTCGCCTCGATGACCGACGCCAACGGCGGGCAGTGGCGGGTCTACCCCGCCCAGACGCAGGCCAGCACGGAGTACTACCCGAACGCGGTCCTGAGCGGCCGGCCGCGCGAGTACTACCGCCTCGCCGAGTTCTCCGGCACCCAGGCGGCCAGCGCGGCCTACGGCGACGGGCGCGACACCGGCGCGACCTACCACAACGTCACCCTGAACCAGAGCGCACCCATCGTCCTGGCCACCGGCGGCGACACGGCCGCCGGGTTCAACGGCTCCAGCTCCTACCTGGAGCTGCCCGAGGGCGAGATCAAGGGCGGCGGCGACCTGTCGGCGGAGCTGTGGTTCAAGACCGCCAAGCCCGGCGTCCTGCTCGCCTACCAGGCCCAGGCCATCACCGACCCGGCCGGGCCACAGGCGAACTACACGCCCGCGCTGTACGTCGGGACGGACGGCAAGCTGCGCGGCCAGTTCTGGGACGGCGCCGCGGTCGCGCCCATCACCACGAGCGCGAGCGTGACCGACTCGAGCTGGCACCACGCCGTCCTGACGGCCTCCGACAGCACCCAGTGGCTCTGGCTGGACGGTGCCGTGGTCGGGACCAGGTCCAAGGGCCCGGTGTCCACGATCGCGCAGAACCATGTCTACGTCGGCGCCGGTTTCATCGCGGGCAACTGGCCCGCCAAGCCCTCGGACACCCTGGGCCACTTCAACGGCACCATCGACGAGGTGGCGATCTACTGGAACAGCCTGCACACCGACGCGATCCAGGCGCACTACAAGGACGTCGCGACGTTCGGCATCCCGGCCACCACCGTGCTCGCCGCCGACCCGCGCGGCAAGGCGATGGTCTACAGCTATGACCCTCAGAACGGCGGCCGGCCGACCTCGCTGTACGACGCCTCGGGCGGCACCACGCGCTACGGCTACGACCTCAACGGCAACCTGGCCACGGTGAGCGACCCGGACGGGCACACCACGCAGCTGTACAACGACGACCGCGGCAACCCGGTCATGAAGGTGACCTGCCGCGGCCCGCGCTCCTGCCAGACCTCCTACTTCACCTATTACCTGGACGCCGGCGACCCGCTGAACCCCCGCAACGACAAGCTCACCGGCGCGTACGACGCCCGGGCCAGCGCCGGGAACGACGCGGCGCACCGCACCAGCTACACCTACGACATCTCGGGCGACCTGCTCAGCGTCACCACGCCTCCCGCGGCCGGATCCACCAACGGCGGCACCACCACGTACGCCTACACCGATGGCGACGAGGCCGCCACCGACGGCGGCACCGTCCCGGACGGCCTGCTCGCCTCCACGACCACCCCCGGCGGCAAGACCACCCGCTACGGCTACCGTCAGAACGGCGATCTCGCCCAGGTGGTGGACGCCGCGGGGCTCACCACGAAGTACGACTACGACAGCGTCGGCCGCCCCATCTCCGAGACGAAGGTCTCCGACACCTTCCCGAACGGCGTCAGCACCTCCATGGGCTACGACGCGCTCAACCACCTCACCGCCACCGTCGGCCCCGCGACCACGGACGTGATCAACGGCGTCAAGCATCTCCCGTGGGTCATCTACACCTACGACGTCGACGGCAACGTCACCAAGGCCGAGCGGACGGACCCCACCGGCAAGGACGTCACCCGCACCACGGACTACACCTACGACGCGGCCGCCCGCGTCTCGTCCGTCAAGGACTCCGCGGGCAACACCACGACCTACGGCTATGACGTCTACGGCAACCTCACCAGCACCGTGGACGCGACCGGCGCCGACTTCCGGCACACCTACGGGCCGACCGGTCTGCCGCTGACCACGAGCCTGGCCAACTGGGTGGGCAACCCGCTGGACAACGACGCCCCCAAGGAACTGGTCCTCGAATCCCGCGCCTACGACCCGGCCGGACGCCTGGCCACGGTCACCGACGCCATGGGCCGGACCACCCGCTACCGCTACTACGACGACAACCTGCTCGAATCGGTCTGGGCCGAGGGCTTCCACAACGCCGACGGAACCACCCGGGACATCCCGCTCCAGCAGAACACCTACGACAGCGCGGGCAACCTCATCAAGCGGGTCACCGGCAACGGCAAGAGCACCACCGCCTACACCGTGGACGCCGCCAACCGGGTCACCGAGGCGCTGCTGGACCCCTCCGGCATCAAGCGCAGGACCACGTACGGCTACGACGCCGACGGCGGCGTGGTCTCCCTGGTCCAGGCGCAGGACAGCGGCTACACGTGGACCGCGTTCGACCTCGACGCGCTGGGCCGGCCCCTGTCCCAGAAGGTCTGGGACGGCGACGAATGGCTCACCACGTCCTGGACCAGGGACCAGCGGGGCCTTCCGAAGACGATGACCGACCCCCGTGGCGCGGTGACCGACTACACCTACGACGAGGCGGGCCGGCTCACCACGACCAAGGCGCCGACGGTGGCCATCGAGCACGGGGGCGGCACGCCGTACAACGTCAGGCCGATGACGCGGGCCGGCTACAACAGCTTCGGCGACGTCGTGACGAGCGAGGACGCCGAGGGCTACCGGACCACGGTCACCTACGACGGCATGAGCCGGCCGCGTGTCCTCACCCTGCCCTCCTACCGGCAGCTCGGCGCCGGTGCCACGGTGACGGCGAGCTCCACCACGACGTACGACGCGCTGGGCCGCGTGACGCGCGTCGAGGACGCGCTCGGTCACGGCGACACCCACACCTACGACCAGCTGGGCAATCTGGTCGCCACCACCGACGCGGCGGGCAACCAGTCGCGCTCGGGCTTCGACGTGGCCGGGGAATGGCTCTGGACACGGGACCAGGCGGGCCGGGTGACCGGGGCGACGTACGACGACCTCGGCCGCCGGGTCTCCAGCACCGTCGTCGACCGCACACCGGCCTCGGCCGGGTACACCACCGCCTACGAGTACGACGACGCGGGGAACCTGACCTACGTCACCACGCCGTCGGGCGCGCGCAGCCAGTACGGCTACAACGCGGCGGGCGAGGTCGTGGTCGACGTCAACCCGCTGACCCAGGGCCACTGGTACACCCGCGACCACGCCGGCCGGGCCACCAAGGTCGCCAACCCGGACGGCACCAGCAGCACGCTCACGTTCGACGGCGCCGGCCGGGCGACCGGGACGGCGGATTTCGACGCGGCGGGCAAGCAGCTGCGGTCGATGACGGTCGGCTACGACGACGGGAGCAACCCGGTCACCGTCAACAGGCCTGGCGGCGGGGTCACCACCTACGACTACGACGCGCTGAACCGGCTGACCGGCCAGCACGAGAAGTCCACGCCGACGCACACCATCTCCACGACCTTCGGCTACGACGCGGTCGGCAACCGCACCCGCTTCACCGACGGCAACGGCAACGCGACCTCGTACGCCTTCAACCCGTGGAACCTCCAGGTGGCGATGTTCGTCCCGCCGACCACGGCCTACACCACGCCCGCCGAACGCCAGACGATCACCGACTACGACGCGGCCGCTCGTCCCTTCCAGATCACCAAGCCGGGCGGGGTCACCATCGCCCGCACCTTCGACACGCAGAACCGGCTCACCGCGGAGACCGGCGCGGGCGCCGAGACCGCCACGACCGCCCACAGCTTCGGCTACGACACCGTGGGCCGGCTGACCTCGGCCGGGGGCAACACCTTCGGCTACGACGATCGCGATCATCTCGTCAGCACGGCGGGGCCGTCCGGCACGGCGTCCTTCACCTACGACGCCGACGGCCGCATGAAGACCCGCACCGACAAGGCGGGCACGGCCGCCTACGACTACGACGCGGGCAGCCGCCTCACCACGGTCCGCGACCCGCTGACCGGCGGCACCTCGATCTACTCCTACGACACGATGGACCAGCTCAAGGGCGTGGACTACGGCGGCGCCAAGCGCTCCTTCGACTACGACGCGCTGCACCGGCCCACCTCCGACACGCTCAAGACCACCGCGGGCGCGGCGCTGGCCGGCATCGCCTACGGCTACGACGACGCCGACCGGCTCACCACCAAGACCACGACCGGTACGGCGGGCGCCGCCGCCAACACCTACGGCTACGACCTGGCGGGCCGGCTGACCTCGTGGAACTCGGTCGCCTACGAGTACGACGACGCGGGCAACCGCACCAAGGCGGGCACGGCCGCCTCCGTCTACGACGCGCGCAACCAGCTGGTCTCCGACGGATCGGCCGGCTACGCCTACTCGGCGCGCGGCACCCTGAAGTCCAGGACGCCGAACGGCGGGAGCGCGAGCGCGACGAGCTACGACGCGTTCGACCGGATGATCACCGACGGTGCCACGAGCTACGCCTATGACGGGCTGGACCGGCTCGCGTCCACCGCGGGCCGCACGTTCAGCTACTCCGGCCTGGGCAACACCCCGGCCGCGGCGGGTGCCGAGCTCTACGGCAGGGATCCGTCGGGCGACCTCGTCTCCGTCGCGGGGCTGTACGCCTACACCGACCGGCACGGCGACCTGACCGCCACCTTCACCGGCGCGGGTGTGCTGACCGATTCGGCGGCCTACGACCCGTACGGAAAGGTCGTCGCGAACTCGGGCACCAAGCGGGACGTGGGCTACCAGGGCGGCTGGACCGACCCGGCCACCGGCAAGGTCAACATGGCCGCCCGCTGGTACGACCCCGGAACCGGCGCGTTCCCCAGCCGGGACACGCTCGACGTGAATCCCATGCCGTCGGCGAAGGGCAACCGCTTCACCTACGCGGACGGCGACCCCGTCAACCAGGTGGACCCGACCGGTCACTTCGGCTGCCCCGCCTTCGTGTGCGGCACCGCCAAGCAGGCGATCAAGGTCGTCTATCGGGACATCGCCAGGCCGGCCTGGAACGCGGCCGACTACGTCCTCACCGGTGGCGGCGAGTTCGGCGCGGCCGCGCGCGGCTCACGCTTCTGCGGTCCGGCCTGGCTCTATTGCCTCGCGGCGGCCGGCGTCACCGCCGGCGCGGCCTACTACGCGGCGAAGTGGTGGAATAACAACTGGTGGAAGGGCTGGCCGGACGGCAGCGGGCCGTACATCCAGTACCCGGACGGCGGCGGCTCCCCCGGCAAGGGCAAGACCCGCGGCACGCCCGACGGCACGCCCGGCGACGGCGATCCCGGCGCCTCGCCCGGCAAGGGCCCGAACGGCCCGCCCAAGGCGGATCCGCCGCCGCCTCCGCCGCCCACGCCCCAGGAGCTGGCCGACATCGCGGCGAAGACGCGCGCGGCCAGGCCCGGCCCGATCGACCACGACCGGCTGCCCGGTCCGGCGGGCACCTCGCTCGCCGACGCGCTCGACAAGGGACTCAACCACCGGGTCGACAACGCCATCGACAAGATCCTGGACAAGGTCGGCGTGGCCTTCACGCCGATCGAGGCCAGGGCCGGCGACGGGCAGCCCAACGGCGGCCTCGACTCAGCTCCGCACGTCGTCGGCCAGTGCTCGGGTGTGTTCGGCGCGGACGCGATGCAGGACTGCCGCGTCGATCCTGGCCCGGGCGTCCCGCCGGACCCGACGGTGCAGCTGGCCCCCTGCCGTGGCGTGACGGGCGCCGGCGCCGCCTGCTCCTCCTCCTCCGAGGCGGCGGCCCTGGCGAGCGAAGGCGCCGGCTTCGGCAACGACTTCCTGACGCTGAACCGCCGCCCCAGCGAGAGGCCGAAGTGGAGCGAGAGGCTCCCGATGAACATGGACACGGTCCAGCGGGTGGCCCAGGACTGGGACATCCGGATCGACGACCTGACCATCAAGATCGACAAGGTGAAGGACGGGCTGGCCGGCGTGACCTTCCCCAACCAGATGGTCCTGCTGCGGCGAGCCGCTTTCCGCAGCGAGGAACTGCTGGCCCGCACCCTCGCCCACGAGCGCTTCCACGTGGAGGACATACGCGGGGGCGGCGTCTTCCCGAAGACGCTGGAAGAGGCGAGACCATGGGAAGACCGGGCCTACGCCTTCGAGGACGACTGGTGGGACAACCATCCACGTAACCAGTAGAGGGACCATAGGTAAAACGGCTCGAGCACCGAGGTGGCCCCAGTGTCGAACACTCATGACGAGGCACTCCGCTGGGAGAGCTGGCTGCACGCTTATGAGCAGGCACGGGACGAGCTGCCCGGACCGATCACCAGGCGTTGCCCGAACTGTGGCCGGGCCTGCCTCCGCCTGGTGTATCGGCTCCGGATCCCCCACCTGCTCATCGGTGACGCCCACTTCTGGTGCGACCATTGCCTGCGGGGGCCTTACCTGAGCCGCGTCGAGATCCCCGAAGCCGCCGTGGCGGCTTCGGGGGAGGAGGAGTATCAGCGGCTGAGACCCACCATCCCGAACTACGCACTCATCCTCCCTGCGTGAGACGCTGTCAGCTGGGCTGCCACAGCTCGATCCGATTGCCCTCAGGATCGGTCACCCAGCCGAACCGGCCGACACCCTCCATGTCCTGCGTCTCCTTGGCCACGTCCGCGCCCTTGGCGCGCAACTGCGCGAGCATCGCGTCCAGGTCGCGGACCCGGAAGTTGAGCATCGCCTGCTGGGCGCGGGAGCCGAAGTATTCGGTCTCGGACTCGAAAGTCGCGAACACCGTCTCCCCGGTCTGCTGACGCCACAGGCCGTTCTCGTCGGCGTCCAGGCCCAGGCAATCGCGGTACCACGCGCCCAGGGCCACCGGGTCGGTGGCTCGCAGGAAATATCCGCCGATTCCAAGCACACGTTCCATGCCGCTATCTTGCCAGGACCCGCCCGTCAACCTCTGTGTAGGATGACGGCAAAGTCGCTAAACTCTGGCTGTTAAGGATCGGCACTCCGATGAGCGTTGATGAGACTCCCCGGACGCTGGCCGACAAGCTGAACCGGCTGTTCCAGACGGTCCGTCGCCAAGGTGACGCCGAATACAGCAACGTCGCGGTCGCGGAGGCCATCAGCAAGGGCGAGGACGTACAGATCTCGCATACCTATATCTGGCAGTTGCGCACGGGCCGGCGGGTCAATCCGACGATCATGCACCTGACGGCGCTGGCCGCGTTCTTCGGGGTGCCGGTCGCCTACTTCCTGGACGACGCGGAGACCGCCAAGATCGACAAGGATCTGGAGCTGCTGGCCGGCATGCGGAAGGCGGGTGTCACGCACATCGCCCTGCGCAGCGCCGAGCTGACCCAAGGCAGCCGCGCCGCCATCACCGAAATGGTCAATCAGCTCTGGAAGCTGGAGAATCCCTCCGATGAATGATCTCTTGGCGGCCGATCTTCGATGTCCGCCGCCGGCCATGGCGCGCCTATCTTGATCGGCCTGGCCGTCGCCGGCTGGATCGCGGTGGGCATCAAGCTGTTCCACCTCCGCGCCCAACCCGGCTGCCGGTCGACGCGTTGGCTGTGCGCCGCGTTGCTGACACTCTCGGTGTCGATCTGCTTGCAGGACCAGACCGTCCACGAGGTGATCGACGGCCACACGGCACTCAACACCGCGGGCACCCTCTCCAACTGCTTGACCTTGATGGCCGCGACATCCGGGCAATGCGCGTTTCTCTACATGGTCTATCCGGCTGAGCAGGCCATGCGGAGCGCCCGGCTACGTCTGCGGCTGCTGACCGGCGTCCTGGCACTGATCGGCGTGCTGCACGCGACGACCCCGTCCAACTACGCGGAGGCCCTGGCCAGCCAGCGGATGGCCGTACAGATCCCGGTGATCTCGGCCGCCGCCTACGTCTATGTCGCGTACCTGGCGCTGACCGTCACCGAGGTCGCGCGCGCCACGCACTACCGCGCGAGTGCCGCGAGCGGCTTCTCCCTCCGCAACGGCCTGCGGCTGCTGTTGCTCGGTCTGGCCTGCACCATCGCCTATGCCGTGCTGCGGTTCGCCGCCATGTCCGCTCACCTTCTCGGATGGGACGTGCCGTGGCTGTACGGCAACCTGATCGGGGATGTGTTCCGCCTGGCGATCCTGTTCGTCGTAACCGGCATCCTGCTGCCCGTCACGGGCCCGCGACTGGGCCTGGACCATCTCGCGCGGTGGTGGTCGCTCGATCGCTCCTATCGCAAGCTCTTCCCGCTCTGGAAACCGCTGTACGACGCGTTCCCGGCCATCGCCCTCGATCCGCCGAGGACCCGGCACGTCGATTTCCGGGAACCGGAACAGGCCCTGTACCGGCGGATCGTGGAAATCTGGGACGGCCGCCTGCTGCTCCTCCCCTATTTCGACCCGCGCATCGCCGAAACGCGACGGGCGCAGGCCACGGGCCTGTCCGATGACGCGCGCACCATCGCCGTCGAGGCCGCTCTGATCGCCTCCGCCCTGCGCCGCAGCAGGCTCGGCGAGCGGCCGGATCCGCCCGGACCGGCGATCCCCGACAACAGCCCGGCCGACCCCGACGCCGAACTCGACTGGTTGATCCGGTTGGCGGCGGCCGTCAGAGCCGAACCAGAGACCTCACAGCAGGCGAACCCGCTCAGCCCGCGGTCGAGTGGTCTCCTTCCATCGCGCCTTCCATCGCGCCTTCCATCGTGGCTTCCCTCACGGTCTCCATCGCGGCGCCGAGCCCTGTGAGGCTCGGATACACACTGATGCCTTCCGCGATGGCTTCCAGCTGGAAGACGCTCACCGACGTGGGCGGGTAACCGATGAGCTCGATGACGCGGCTCACCCGGGCGGGCCCGTCCATGGCGTCGGCGGAGTCCCAGAGGTAGACCGCCCCCCAGGTCTGGCGGGCGGGATTGGAGAACCACACCTTCAGCCGCATCCCCTCAAGCGTGGCGTAGGCGTCGACGGCGTAGTCCCGCAGGTAGTCGCGCAGGCTCTCCACGGTCTCCGTGGACCTGCTGAGATCCCAGGCGACGATCGATACGAACATGGCCGGCCCTTCTAGGGGAAAGCATGCGGGTACGGGTTGACGTCCTGCGGCTCCAGAGGCCGATCCCGGTATCCGAGCCGGTACGGCACGTCGTACAACCTCGGCAGACCGTCGACCCGCCGGTATTCGTGGCCGAAGGTGACCGGCAGGGTGCCGGGGATGACGACCTTCACACAGGCAAGGTCGGACACCTCGTGCTCGGGGGTCGTCTGATCCACCACGATGACGTCGGCACCGGTGACGAGATAGCGGTTGACCAGCTCGATCAGGTCGTCCCGGAGATCGGCGTTGCGGAGTCGCGCCGGCGCCGGAAGGTCGTCGATGTGCCGCCGCCGTGGCGTCTCGGTGAGGAAGCGCAGCCGGTCGTACGTCCGGTGGTCGCCGTACAACAGACGATGGTCCTCCATCTCCTTCACCAGCGACGAGTCGTCCACCATCCGGCCGGCCTCGTCCATGTGGTCGGGGTAGCGCTTGATGAGGTCGGCGAGGAGCGGGCCGAGCTCGTTGAGCGCGTTCTCGATCGCGCGCTCCGGGACGGGGTGAGCGCCCGCCGAGCAGGCGGCCTTCGGGCGCTTCTCGTCGTCGCCTGGATCGACGGCCATCGCCCAGACGCAGGGAATGCCCTGTTCGAGGGTGGTGTCGAAGAGCATCACCTGGTAGCCGCTCTCGGCCTCGATGGCCTCGGTGATCAGCGGGATCATCGAGTCGCGGGCGGAGGTCACGTCGATCCGCGGGACCGGCATGCGCGCGTACCACGTCATCATGAAGGCGTCGCGCTCGGCCACTTCGAGGATCCCATGGAAGACGGCCTCCTCCAGGCTGCCGCCCAGGGCGCAGCCGTTGGAGACCTCCTGGACGAACGGCGGGCGCGCGGCGTCATGGTGGCGGGCCCGGTAGTAGGCGTAGGTCTCGGGGACCAGCACGGGAGCGCTGCGGGCGAAGGAGTACCCCCAGACCCAGCGGCACACCTGCTCCTCATCGAACGGGCGGTACGGGAAGCCCGGGATCCGATGCCGCTCCGCCGGATAGAGGCCGAGCGTCCGGGGGTCGATCGCGTCGCGGCGGACCTCGGCGTAACTGGCCGACACCGTGGTGCGCTTTCCCCCGGGCTCCATGCCGCCGTGCCGTTCCAGCGTCTCCAGCATGGCGGTGACCTGGCTGCCCTGGTAGTTACGGGTACGGCCGAAGCCGTACTCGGTCGAGCCCTGGCGCAGGCCCATGGGCGCCGCGGCGACCACGATGCCGCCCTCGGTGCTCTTCAGGACGGATCGGATGAGACCGCTCTCGCCATCGACGTACCTGGCCTTGAGCGTGTCCACCTCGCCGGTCATCGAGCGGAGCCGGTAGACGTCCGGGGCCGGTTTGGGGCGGGATTGAAGGGAGATGTCCGCCCGCGAACGGTCGTCGGGCGGCAGCGCCCCGCAGGTGTCACAGAGCGGGTCGGGCAGGAACGGGTGCGCCTCGACGGCCAGCGTCTCCAGATCCACGTAGACGAAGGCGGACCTCGTACGCGCGGTCTGCCGGTCGACGACCCGAACGATCTCCTCAGCGGCAGCGGTCTCCCGGTCGACGACCCGGGCGATCTCCTCGGCGACCAAGGCGGCGGCGAGGTCGGCCGACAGTCCGGTGAGCCAGGCCGACGGCAGCGCGGACAGGGCGGCCCCCTGCTCTCGCCACACCGTCTCGTGCCCGTCGGGCTGGAGATGGGCCAGTCTCCGCCGGAACTCGCCGCAGTCCACGCAACCGGGCAGCCCGGACTCCTCCAGGGGACCGAGGACGACCCGCCCCAGCTCGGCCCGTACCGGCAACCAGGGCACGCCCGCTTCTGCGGCGGCGGCTCTGACCTCCGCGTAGCCGGACAGGTCCCAGCGGTCATGGGCCACGACGACCGCGACGGCACCGGACGTCAGGAGCGGCGAGACGGAGGATCCGCCGCCGGACAGCGCCGCGACGATGCTCTCCTTGAGCAGCCCTTCACCGAGGACGGCGATCTCATGCATGGGTCAGCACCACGCGGACGGTGTACGGCATGATCGAATGAACCTCACGATCGTGGTCGAGGGGCACCGCCACCGGCGAGAGGCCGCGTCTGACCAGCGCGGACACCAGACTCGCCGAGTCGGTACGGAAGTCGTCGGGCAGGCGGCGGATCGCCGAGCCGCGTAGCCCGGGCGGTATGCCCGGCGGCACGGGTGGCGCATAAGCGGGCTGGTTGTTCTGCCGCGCCTGGTAGTGGAGGAGGGCCTGTTCGAGCGCACCGGTCACGGCCTCAGCCGCCGACGACCCGCCCGCGTATCCGACGGGCGTGTCACCCAGGTAACTCATGGCGGCCGGAATCCCCGACGGCCCGGTGAGGTCGTAGCAGGTGACCGCCTCGCCCGTGGCCTGGAGCATGGACCTGTACCGTTCGCCACGCGGTGGCAGCGACCCGCTGTCCAGGTCGAACCGGGGCAACGGCGTCGTCCGGTGCGCCAGGTCGGCGAGTGCCAGCCGCCCCGCCTGCTCGGCCAGCGCGACGTCGACAGCCTCCTGCCAGCTGTATCCGGCGGCGATGCCCGCAGTGGCTCCCGCAGTGACTTCCGCGGCCATCTCCGGAGCGAGTCCCGCAGTGATCCCCGGGGTCCGGGTCGGCGTCCGGCCACCGGCCCGGGCCGTGCCGGCCAGCGCGGGGAAGGCGACGTCCGCGGCTACGGCTCGCGTGCCGCCGTCGGCGAGCCGGTGGCCGAGGACGAACCCGCTGATCCTGCCGGTCCGCAGGTCCGCGAGCAGGGCGTCGGGGTCCGACCCCGGCGCGGCCAGCGGAGTGCGGCCGTCGGCCGCGAGCAGCCGGCGCGGATCCACCATCAGCGAGGCGTAGACGGCGAACGCCTTCAGGGCTGCCCGGTGGCGCGCGGACTCGAAGTCGAGCCCCGTCCCAACGACCCTTGAGACGGCGCCCCCGAGCAGTCCGACCGGGTCCGGCACCTCCACCTCACTGACGTGCAGCGGAATCTGCGCGTAATCGCGCTCGGTCGGCTCCCCGAACACACCCAGGAGATCGTCGGCGCACACCACCGCCCGCCGCGAGAACGCCTCCCGACCGAGAACGGCGCCGTCGCGGGCCGGGTCGGCGGCTCCGGACCCCACGGGTTCGGCCGACCGGGCGTAGGGGTGCGGGACGAAGACGTGCGACGTACGGCGCAGCGTGGAAAGGTCGATCCTGGTCAGCCGGGCACGGTGGTCGTCCAGCAACCCGGTGACGGTTCGAAAGGCCAGCTGAACCAGGACCCCAGCGATGGCAGCAGCCCTCGTCCGATCGACGGCCCCGGCGGCGACCCGCGTCTCGTCGACGGCCCCGGCAGCGGTGTGCGTCTCCTCGGCAGTTCCGGCGGCGGCCCACGGCTCGTCAGCGGTGGTGGGCGGGAGCGGCGCGGGCCGGGCGGACACCCGGCGGCGGCCTGCCGTCCAGTTCGCCGCCGATCGCGTGCCGAGGTCCTCGGGGCCGAGCCAGACCTCGTCGTCCAGCACGACCGCCTGAGCCAGGGGGATTCTCCGCTCCGCGCAGAGCCGGTCGAGCAGCGGTTCATGCGCCGCGCCGCCGGAGACGTGCAGAACGAGGTCCGCGCTGTCGAGCAGGGGCAGCAGCCCTTCCTCACTGAAGTCGGCGAACCGGTGCCACTCGACCTTCTGGTCAGGGGTACGCCGCCCGCGCTCGACCCATTCGACGTCCTGAGGCTCCAAGGTCGCCATCTTCACCAGGCGCGATCCCGTGAGCACGGCGGCACGCGCCACCCACGGCACCATGTCCCCCGGCCCCAGAACGAGCACCACTTTATCCCGATATGCCCGAAATATGGTGATAGGCGAGTCTCGGAAATGCCCGATGAACGCCACCTCATGGCGATATTCCGGATATTCCAGAGTGCTCTCGTGGCCCACATATTCCAGGCCGCTCTCCTGGCCGGAGGCTTCAACAGGTCGATCAACGGACCGACGGATCGGCCTTTCAAATGGCTGGATCCCCGATACGTGAGCAAGTACATCCCCGCAGAATCCGGGGCATAAAACGCATCCGGGCGTAGCAGTAGGCCCACGTTCGTCTACTCCTGTTCCTCGTCGGCGGGCGCGCTCGGCCGGCTCCCGAGCATGAACTCGCCCACGCTGGCCTCGATCGCCGGATCGGCTCCCGTGGCCTCGTTGAAGGCCGGCGCGTCACCTCCGCCGAGACCGGAGGCGGCCAGTCCCATCGCGGTCGCGACCAGGTACATGGTCTGGAAGAGCACCCCGACATGCTTGAGAATCAGCGCGTACGGCATCTCCTCGTACGTCCACATCACCCGCCCGAACCTGGCCGACACCACGATCAGGACCTGGGGCAACGTGGTGGTGGCCGCCGCCCGGCCCGCGGTCGCGAGCAGCCGCCCGACCGCCGGCCCGGGGTCGCGGACCAGGCGCAACCTGTGCTCGTGCGCGTCGTAGTGGTACATGCCCGGCGCCAGGCCAGCGACATTCCGGACGACCGGGTACAGCTCCAGCTCGTCCACCCCGCCACCGGCGGGACGGGGCGTGTCGACGTACTCCACGCCCTCCCACACGTTGACCCGGCGTACCCGGGCACATCGGTAGAGCAGCTCCGCGAGCTGATCGACCGTGATCGGGCGGTCGTCGTCGTGCTCGCGGATCGAGCGGCGCTCCTCGATGGCGTCGGTCAACCCGAGGTCGCGCACGCGGATCTCGTCCAGGTCCGGCACCCGCAGGTCGATCGCGGGTCCCGGATAGGGTTCCCGGCGCGCGGGGAGCGGCGGGAACTGCCCTTGTCCCCATTTCGTCCGGCCGAATCCGGCGTCGAGGTAGCCCCCGTTCCCGTTGCGGCTGCGCGAGTGGAACCACAGGTCGTGCGGTCGCCACTGACGCAGGCGCCACTCCGACTCCGCCTCGCTCCCGGCGGGGATCGCGATGCCGGTCCAGCTCAGATCCCGCAGCAGCCTGGCGATCAGCTCTTCGGGCAGCGGGCCCTTCAACGTGCTGACCGAGAGCGGCCGCGCCATCTCCGTGAGCATGGCCGCGACTTCCGGATCATGGATCAGCACCTGCGCCCACGAGGTCGGCGCCTCGGCGAGGATGTCCTCCCCTTCACGCCGGAACACCGCGAAACCGGACAGCTTCACCTCATGGTCAATGTCCTGCTCCACGTCGGGGTCGGGCGCTCGGACGGGCTGCACCGTGTACAACGGCCGACCGAGATGGCTCAGCGTGGTCGTCACCCATCCCCCGCTCCGCAGCGCCCCGAGGAACTCTGGGTCGGACGCACCGAGCGCCGTCAGCTCCGACGGCGGGCACGGCCCCTCGGCCAGGCGACGCAGTACGGCCCGACCTCCCGCGCCCACCGGCCCGAACGAGGCCACCCTCCGCCACAGATCATGACGGAACAGATGAAGCTCGCCGTTCGCGCCCGTCGCGCTGTAGACCCCCGGCCGCAGCCGCAGATGTTCCTCGTACGCCGGAGCCTCGCCGGTCATGATCCACTTCCTTCCAGGTACGCCTCCACGGTGTTGGCGAGCAGATGACACAGGAGAAAACGCTCGACCGGGACGATGCCGAGCCGGGTCATGTGCAGATAAGTCAGGTTGAGCATCAGCCGGTACAACAGGAACTCGGGCGCGTCCCGGATCTCCGCCCACACGGGATCGGCGTAACCCGCGCGATGAAAGGGACTCGACTCGGCCAGCTTCGACTCCTGCTCGGCGCTGACGGTCGGCACGACGAACGCGCCCTGTTCGAGCAGCCGCGCCCCACGCCGTAGGTACGGGATGAGCGCGGCCTCCCAGTCCGCCAGCAGCGCGGCGTCCACGTCGTCGCCGCCGAGCACCGCCCGCAGCTGGGCGAGGAGGATCGGGCGGTGTTCGCGGAAGTAGCCGTCCCACATCGGCCGCATCCCGCGCGCTTCCGGAAAGGTCGCCAGGAACGCCTCGGCGTGCGACCTGAAGGTGAAGTATCCCTGGGAGATGTCGGTGCCCGACAGGCGATGCGCCGTCGCCACCATCAGCTTGAACGCCAGCTGCCGCCGTCGCGCGCCGCCACCGGCCTCGGTCATCGCGAAGGCGAGGTCGGTGGTGTCGGCGTAGAAATCCGCCACGAGGTCGGCCATGTGCGGCCCGCCCAGTACCTCTGTCCGGTCGTCGTACTCGGCGACGCGCAGGGTGTTGTCGGGAAACCACGGCGTCAGAGGGCCGGATTCCCGTTCCAGCTCGGCCAGCCGCTGATGCGAGGGGTGCTCCCGCTGGGGGTCGAGCGGCAGCGATGAAGGGTGCTCGGCCAGGCAGCCGCCGATGATCTTTTCGGCGGCCGGCCGCACCACGTGCGTGAAGGTGTCGGGGTCGGTGCGGAAGTTGAGCCGCAGATGCGGGCCCTGCCGCCAGTGCCGGGTGTAGAAGAGCCCGTCCACCTGCCCGGCCACCTCATGGAAGAGCGGGCGTACTCCGTGCAGGATCAACGGGTCCTTGTCATGGTCGTAGTAGCGGACGTGAATGCTGTTCCAGCGCACGGACTATCTCCCCTCCTCCGCGAGTACGGCCACCGCGTCCGCGCACAGCCGCCGCACGGCCCCCTCTTCCTGCACGGTCACGCCCAGCCGGTTGCAGACCAGGTGGGCGCAGATGTCGAGAACGGTGAGAACCTGCCGCGTCTTGACCGCGCCCTCCCCCTCCCAGCCTCGGGGCGGCGGCTCGAACCGGCCGGCGGCGGCCTCGACGGCCAGCGCGTCACGGAGCGTGGACACCGATCGCGCCCAGTCCACCAGGGAGCCCGGCCCGGAGACGTGCTCCAGGTGCGTGGCGAGCTCTCTCATCCCGCGAGCGAGGCCGACGACGCGATCACGCTGGCGCGCTGTCGGTTGCGCGGTCGGTTGGGTGAAGCCGGCCCCGGTCGCGTCGCCGGGCCGGTCAGCCTCCGTCGCGTCACCGAGCCGGTCGGCCTCGGTCGTGTCGCCGAGCCGGTCGGCCTCCGCCATGTCGCCGGGCCGGTCCTGGTCGATGCTGACCCACGGCGCCAGCCGGGCCGCGTCCCGCTCGCCGCAGAACCAGGTGAGCAGGATCATCGCGGCTCCCGCGGTGGTGCGGTCCGCCGGCCGCAGGCCGTCGCGCAGCAGCCCGAGGGCGATGCGGCTGGACTCCGCGAAGTGCCGCTCAACCGCCTCCATCGAGGCCCCGGTGCCGTAGCGGTCGTGTTCACGCCGGTACGGGATGAACGCCACCGAATTGTTCGGGAAGAGCCGCGCCGTATGTCCGGAAAGCCCCTCCCACCGGGACAGGGCCTCGCCTATGCCGGCATAGTCCCGCTGACTCATGGAACGACCCGCCGGATTCTCGGCGAGATACTTCTCGAACCGCTCCGCGATGACCCGTTCCACCTCGGCCCGGTACGCGGGGTCGGCGGGCAGCGCGCGGAAGCGCAGATGCGGCCCCCCGTCCCAGTACCTCAGGAAGAACGCCGCCTCCGCGAGCTCGCGCCCGGCCAGCTCGGCGATCAGCGGACCGGCCGCGTTCGTCAGCAGCACGTCCAGGTTCTCGTGATAGAAGACGTGGGCGCTGACCCAGTCCGATTCATGCATGCCGGCCGTCCTGGTCAGAGATCTCGATGAGAAATTCGGTGACACTGGGGTCATCGGGGTCCGGCCCCAGCGC
This sequence comes from Nonomuraea sp. NPDC049158, assembly GCF_040648335.1. NCBI lineage: Bacteria > Bacillati > Actinomycetota > Actinomycetes > Streptosporangiales > Streptosporangiaceae > Nonomuraea > Nonomuraea sp. NPDC049158. The sequence goes on along the minus strand of NZ_JBEZDM010000018.1, from coordinate 35,924 downwards.
GTCCGCGAAGTCGGGCAGCACCTCGTCGAAGATCACCATCGGCCCCGAACTCGCCAGCATCTTCTCGAAGGCCGTGACCAGGAACCAGTTGGCGAAGTCGACGTAGACAGGCTTGCGGGACTTGTCGAAAATCCACTGCGTCCAGTCCCCCGCCCCCTCCCCCTCTTCCGAATGCGCGAACCGGACGAAGGATCGCACCGGGATGTCGTGCTCGTGCAGCCACGACACCAGGCGCAGCAGGTAGGCGGCGTCGCCCTCGCCCTTGGCCCGTTCCGGAAGCAGCTCCTTCGGCAAGATCCAGCGGGCGCGCTGGATCACCACGCCGCCGATCTCCACCCGGGGATAGGCCACCAGCGACGAGGGAAGGTCCAGATCGGCCTGATCCGCCAGCAACGGAATGCTGGGATGTACGTAGTGCGTCTCTCCCGAGACCTGGATCAGCAGCCGAGCCGCCGGTGGGAGCAGCAGGTCCGACATCATGCCCAGATGCAGTGCGGAAAGATCGGCGCCCAGTCGCTCCGAGACCACCTTGAGCAGGCCGCTGCGCGGATCGAGGGCCATCCCGAGGTCTCCCAGGGGGATGCGCTCTTCGGCGGGACGGCTGCTGACCGCGAAGGGATAGTCGATCTCGTACGCCACATGCGGCACCCGTCGGTTCAACGCCGAGGCGGCCACTCCGCCCAGCTCGGCGAGCACCCGGGCACTCGGCCGATGCCCCGTGGCCTGGCTCTCGCCCGTGGCCTCCGCCATCAGGGCCAGCACCCTGCTCCGTCCACGGCCGTAACCGGTGTGCGCCGCGTTGAGCACCAGGCCGAGCTCACCGGGGCCGGGGACGACCTGCACATAGCAGGCGAGGGAGCGCGGCGGGACGACCCATGACGGCCAGTCCTCCGTCAGCTTCCTGATCAGCTCCGCCGGGACGCTCACCACCCCGTCCTTCTCCGGCTGGGCGAGCACCGCCTGACGTGCCTCCCGCTGGATCGCGGCCAGCTCCCGCAGCCGCGGCAGCGGGCTCTCGGACAGAGCGCCGCCCGCCCCCAGCGACGGGCCCATCAGCCGGGCGACCTCGCGCGCCGCGTCGCTCAGCTCGGCGGATTCGCCGTCCTGGGCGAGCACCTCCTGGAGCGCTCGGTGCAGGACGAGCAGGGGTACGCTGGCATCCGGGCCGAACCGCTCGGCGAAGTAGGCGCCGAGGGCGATACGGAACGGCAGCGTCAGGTCGAAGGCGCCCAGCCAGCGCCGTACCACGTCCAGATCCTCCAAAGCCGGACGCCATGCCGCCGACCCGGCCTCCGCCACCGGACCCGTGAAGACGGCGTTCTCACGGAAGGTGTGCCGGCCCTGCCCGTCGAGCGCGGCCGGCTCGAAGCCGAGCGGTTCCGCGAGGTCGGTGAGCGCGGTTTCCAGTTCGTGCTGCCGCTTCCAATGCCCCTCGACGTCGTCCACGACCACGGGCAGCCGCGCCTGCCGGCGTACCCGCCGCAACGCCTGGACGACGTCCGCGAACTCGGCTCCCCCGTGGTCCTCGACCCACGCGGCCAGGTCGCCCAGCGGATCGGCCGACTGGTCGGCGACGGGGTGCTGCTCCTCCAGGAGCCCGGCCCGCACCAACGCCTGGAGAAACGCCTCGACCGGGGACTCGTCGGCGGCGCCGCCCGCCAGGCGGGAACGGAGCCCGGCCAGCGTGGACCCCGGGCGGCGCGCCGCCAGGTTCAGGCATGCCTCGACCGCGGCGGTGGCCGGCAGGGTGACGATGGGTTCCTCGGCGGAGCGCCCGATGAAGCTGACGGTCCCGTCCCGCGAGGTCGCGCTCGGGTTGACCCGCACGGCCAGGTGCCGGGCCAGGCGCGGATCGCGGGTGAGCGTCTCGCCGATTCGCTGGAGGAGGAAGGTGTGGATCTCGAGCACTCCCTGGACCTCGGCGGGAGTGAACCGTACGGGCTCACCTGATTCGCCGTCCGCCCACGTTCCCGTGCCGCTCGCCATGAAGGTGCCGTAGGGACTCGTCTTGGCGGCCGCTCTCGCCAGGTACTTCGCCAGCCGGGCCATGGACTGCCTGCGCGGCCGCCGCCGCGCGTCCGCCAGCCACTTGGCCAGCTCGCCGAACAGGGCCGGGCTGGCCTGGGACAGTGCCCGGCGGAAGCCCGGATGGCCGACCACCTCACGCAGGACCAGCTCCTTCTCCCGCACTTCGGCGGCGAACACGTCGTCGAGCGCGCGTCGCCCCTCGTCGAGCCGGTGCCTGGAGACGATCCAGGATTCGATCGCGTCGCCGATCTCGGCGGGGACGAGCGCGGCGACCCGCGCATTCCATTCGGTGTCGCGGGGCAGTCGTCGCTGGTGCAGCGCCCGGCGCAGGCCGACCAGCGCCGGCTTGGCCGTGCCGGGGTCCAGCGCTCCGATCAGGGGATACAGCGCCTCCGCCAACGCCTCGCCGTCGCGCCGTAACGTGGCCGCCCGCCGGGCCAGCTCTTCCGCCCGGCCGTACGCGCTGTCCAGGCGCAGCCGCGACAACGCCGCCACCGGCACACCCGCGATCCGCACCACGACAGACGACTCCACGTGGGCGCCGCTCGTTAAGATCACCGTTTCCTCCCGGAAGCGCCAGAGCCGGGGCGCCGGCCCCCCCCCCCCCCCCCCCCCCGGCCAGAAACCCAAGAACAAACACAACGAAACATCCAGGTGAAGGAAAAGAC
>NZ_JBEZDM010000018.1:0-33218 GCF_040648335.1 Nonomuraea sp. NPDC049158 | reverse complement strand
CCGGCGTTGTGCCGGGTGCTCTTCCTTACTAGCTCGGCCCCCGCCTCGCCGGGCGGGCCGGGCCCGGCGCCCCCCCCGCCGCCCCCCCGGCCGGGAATCAGCTGCTGCTCGAGCTCGTCGACGACGTCGAGGTGCTGCAGACGCTCGGGCAGAGCACGGACGCGCCGTTCTCCGCCATCCCGTGGCCCGCGGTCAGCGACTCGATGGCGAGACCGCTGTCGGCGAGGTCGAAAACGTCCATCGGCAGGTTCTTGAGGTCGAAGTCGAGCTTCTGGGAAACGCTCATTCTCTTGTCAGCCTTTCTCGGGAGAAAATCGCAAGACCCATAGCCGCGCATAATCCGCCAGGAAAAATGCGGCTAGTGGCTTCCGAACGGAAGGCTAACTCCGGCGCGCGGAGAAGCGCCTTTCACCGGCCTGTCACCGACCTGTCGGCGCGCTGAAAAGCTTCTTGGAAAGGCCGCCCTCACGCGGTGGACGCGAGAACGGCCTCGATGTCGTGGGCTCGCGGATCGGCCAGCCCGGCCATCAGGTCGAGCGCCGTCCGCAGGATGCCGCGGGCCAGCATGTCGTGTCCGGCCTCGTTGAGCGCGTCGCCGAGATCGGCGAGGGTGATCGCCTCCCAGCGCTGGTTCCTCGTCCGGCGGAACAGGTCGATGGACTGGCGGAAGGCGCGGACGGCCGCGCGGGTGTCGCCCGTCATGACGTAGGCGCGGCCCAGGTTGCGCAGGCACATCGCGTCGGACGTGTACTCCCTGAGCCGCAGGTTGATCCGGTGCGCCTGCTGGAACGCCTTGACCGCGCAGCGGTAATGGCCGGCCACGGTCTGCGCGATTCCGATGTTGTCCAGGGCCAGGGCGATGCCACGGGGATATTCGTTCCGCTCGTGCAGATCCAGCGCACGCATCAAATGCCGCTGGGCCTTTCCGTATTCGCCGGCCTCGCCATAGGTCATGCCGAGATTGCACAGCGCCATGGCCTCGCCGTACGGGCTCTTGCTGCGCTCGAAATGAATGAGCGCTTCGCGGAAATGTCGCTCCGCCGGCTCGACGTCACCCCTGTCGGAGTAGATGCAGCCCACGGAGTTGAGGGTGTAGGCCTCGCCGATGGGCTCGCTCGCGGCCCGCGCCGCGCGTACCGCCGACTTCAGGCTGTCCAGGCCGTCGGACCACGGGATGCGCGCGTCGAAGAAGCTGGTCATGGCCATGGTTATGCGCCATGAGTAGTGCGCCCACCCGTTCGTGGCCGCCCATGACGTCACCGCCCGGAGAGAGTCGTACTCCAGCTCCAGCCAGGCCATCGCCTCGTCGGCGTCGGCGAACGCGAGAGGACGCCGGCGCGGCCGCATCGGCGTGAGGAAGTCGCGGCGGCGGTACGGCACCAGGTGCTGGTCGGCGCTCACAGCGGTGAAGAGGTAGTGATCGAGGAAGCGCCGTATGGCGGCCTGCCGCTCGCCGGGCGGCATGTGCAGCCGTGCCTGATCGACGGCGTACAGCCGGATCAGGTCGTGCAGCTGGTAGCGGCAGGGGCGGCGCTGTTCGAGCAGATGGGCCGCCACGAGCTGGTCCAGGCCCCGCTTGACCTCGGCGGGCGGAAGGTCGACCAGTGCCTCGACCGTCTCCAGCGCGATGTCGCTGGCGGGGTGCAGGCCCAGCGCCTGGAACGTGGCGGCCGCCGCCGGGCTGAGCGCTCCGTAGGACCAGGACAGAACGGCGCGCAGGTCGATGTTCGGATCGTTCTCGCCGGTTCCCAGGTTGTCGAGTCGGGCCTTCTCGTCCGCCAGCCCGTCGACGACCTCGGCGAGTGTGGCGGCGCGCTGCGCGCGTTCGGCGATGATGGCCAGCGCGAGAGGCAGATGGTCGCAGAGCTCGACCAGCCTGGAGGCCGCCGCGGGCTCGCGGGCGACCCGGGAGGGGCCGACGGCCGCCGCCAGCAGCTCGACGGCCTGGGATTCCGGCATCGCGCCCAACGTGACACGGTGCGCGCCGTCACGGATCGACAGAGACCGTAGCTGGTCGCGGCTGGTCACGATGACCAGGCCGCCGGCGCCCGGCAGGAGCGGGCGCACCTGGTCGGCGTTCCGGGCGTTGTCCAGCAGGATGAGCGCGTGCTGGTCGGCGAGGATGGTACGCAGCAACGCGCAGCGCTCGTCCACGTCGACGGGGATGGCCTCGCTCTCCACGCCGAGACCGCGCAGGAGGCTCTCCGCCGCCGCGGCCGGCGTCATCGGCTCGCTCGGTCCGTAGCCGCGGAGGTTGAGGTAGAGCTGGGCGTCGGGGTAGTCATGGGCGACTCGGTGGGCCCAGTGCGCGGCCAGCGTCGACTTGCCCGCCCCGGGAGCGCCGTCGATGGTCACGATGATCGGGGCGTTCGTGCCTCTGCCGTTCCGGCCCAACGCCGCCACGCCTGAGTGCAGCCGGTCCAGTGCCGCCAGCTCGTCCTCCCGGCCGGTGAAGCGCGCGATGCCGTGGGGCAGTTGCCGGGGGCTCGGCGTCCCGCGCCGGATGGCCGTGCCGCCCGGGTGGTCGCCGGTGTCGCCCATGAGCACCGTCTGGTGCAGCTGGACCAGTTCTTCACTCGGGTCCAGGCCGAGCTCCTCGCGCAGCACCGTACGTACGCGCTGGTAGGCGCTCAACGCCTCCGCGCGCCTGCCGCTGCGGTGCAGAGCGGTGATCAGGCGCGTCCACAGCGGCTCGCGGCTCGGGTAGCGCTTGGTCAGCTCCGTCAGCTCGGCGATGAGGCGCCCCGGCGGCTCGCTGGCCAGCTCCAGGTCGATCCGGCGCTCGGTGGCGCCGAACCACTCCTCCGTCAGGAGGGGGATCACCTCGTGTTCCAGCCAGGGGCCGCTGGCGTTGCCGAAGGGCTGACCGCGCCACAACCGCAGCGACTCGCGTAACAGGTCCATCTCCTCCTGGGTGGAGCCGGCGTCGTCGGCGCGCCGCACGAGGCCGCGGAAGCGGTGCAGGTCCACCGCGTCGGGCTCGATCTGGAGCTGGTAGCCGTCCGGCTCGGTCTGGATGAGGTCCGCCCCGATCAGCCGCCGCAGCCTGGTGACATAGGTGTGTACGGCGCCGCGCGGCCAGCCCGGTCCTTCGCCCGGCCAGAGCCGCTCGGCGAGCGTGGGCGTCGAGACCGACTGGCCGACCGACAGCAGCAACGACGCGAGGACCGTCCGCAACTGGCCGACGGGCACCGCCACCGCGTCCTTACCGACCTGCACCTCCCAGGGCCCCAATACACCGAAGCTGATGTCGCCGCCATGTGATCCCACAGCCGTTCCGGATGACGCGCCTGCCAATGCCTGACCTCCCACGGGGACGAGCTACGGACCGTGTTGCCGGGATTTGCCGGGGTATGGATGGTGGATAAACGGCAGTTGCCGCACTCCCTGTCAATCTAAGCCAAGACGGGCGGCTGCGTGCTTAAACTTCTGTTGAACCTTCGCGGGCGGCCTATGATGTGGGTGTTGTGGCCGGTACGCCCCATGAGGAGGTTCGTGAGCGGCGAACGCCTGGAAGAGATCGTCGAGCGGCTGGAGATCCCGCACCCGTTCGACATCGTGGAGTTCACCCACCAGGTGGCGCGGGCCCGGCGGCGGCGCATCGAGCTCAGGCCCGTCGACACCGCCGCGGACGGCCCCAGCGGCATGTGGCTGGCCACCGACTCGGTCGACTTCATCTGCTACGAGCAGCGGACCAGCCGCAGCCATCAGGAGCACATCATCCTGCACGAACTGGGCCACATGCTGTGCGAGCACGAGTCGGCGCCGATCGCCCCCGACGCCCTGCTGCGCATCCTGCTGCCGACGCTGGACCCGGCCATGGTCCGCTCGGTGCTCGGCCGGACGACATACTCAGAGCCGCAGGAACACGAGGCCGAGCGGTTCGCGATGCTGGTGCTGCGGCACGCCGGCCGTCTTCCCACGGTGCGCAGGCCGCCGCTGTCGGCGGAGGCGGCCGGGATTCATGACCGTATCCAGGCGGCACTGGCTCCGCGTACCAGGTCATCCTGACCTCTGCGGGATTCGGCGAGAAGGGATGCCCCATGGTCGCGTCCGAGCGACGACGAAGAGTGACCATTTCTGACGTGGCGAAACACGCCGGGGTCTCCAAGGCGGCGGTCTCGAAGGTCATCCGCAACGACTACGGCGTCAGCGAGGCCATGCGCGAGCGCGTCCAGCGGGCCATCGAGGAACTGGGCTACCGGCCGCAAGCCGCCGCGCGAGCGCTGCGCGGACGGGCGTACACCATCGGCGTGCTCATGCGGCACATCGGGCTCCCGTTCTACGCCGAGATCATGAGCGGCCTGGTGGAGCAGCTCGCGGAGTCCGGCTATCAAGCGATCATGATCCAGGGCGGCACCCAGGACAAGACCGAGGAACGAGCGATCGACGCCCTGATCGATCGGCAGGTGGACGGCATCCTCATGATCGCTCCGCTCGCCGGGCGCACCCGGTTGGAGCAGGTCGCACGCGAGATCCCCACCGTGGTGCTCGGCAGGCACGACCGGTCGGCGGCGTACGACTCGATCGTCGATGACGACCGGATCGGCTCCGAGCTCGTCATGGAGCACCTGATCGCACTCGGGCACCGGCGCATCGGGCACATCACCTTCCAGCAGGACCAGCGGCGACCCGCCGACCAGGTGCCGCGCATCAGGGCCGAGAGCTACGAACGCGTGATGCGCGATCACGACTTGGCCGAGGAGATCGCCGTGGTCGCGACCTCATATTCCGAGGAGGGCGGCCATCGCGGCACCTATGAGTTGCTGGGCCGGTCCCCACGCCCCACCGCGATCTTCGCGGGCTCCGACGAGGCGGCTCTCGGCGTCCTCGCCGCCCTCCATGAGGTCGGCCTCTCCGCCCCCGGCGACGTCTCCGTGGCCGGCTACGACAACACCCGGCTGGCCGCCCATCCCAACATCGCGCTGACCACGGTCGATCAGGACGGAGCGGTCATGGGCCGTACGGCGGGACGGCTGCTGCTGGAGCGCATCGAAGGCCGCACGGCGGCGGTGCACTTCTCCGTCACGCCGACCTTGGTCGTCCGCCGCTCCACCGCGCCTCCCGGCGGCCAGGCCCAGGACCCGGCATCTGTTTGATTATGGCTGTCAACAATTCGTCAGCTTGCGCAGCCGTTCCAGGGCGTCCGGGTCGTTCAGCGCCGAGCCCAGGGCGACACCCCGGCATCCGGCCGCGAGGAAGTCGGCGGCGTTGGACGCGTCGATGCCCCCCGTCGCCACGAACCTGACTCCGGGGAACGGCGCGAGCTGCGCCTTGATCCAATCGGCGCCGAGCTGTGCCGCGGGAAACGCCTTCAGCCAGGTGAAGCCACGGGCCAGGGCCGCGGCGATCTCCGTGGAGGTGGCCACACCCGGCAGGTGCGGCAGTCCGAGCCGCAGCGATTCCGTCGCGACCTCGGGATGCAGTCCGGGGGCGACCGTGAAGGCGACGCCCAGCTCGCTGACGGCTGCCAGCTGCTCGGCCGTGGTCACCGTGCCCGCGCCGACGCTCTTTCCGCTCGCTTTGGCCGCGTCCACCGCCGCGCGCAGCGACGGCAACGCGTCGGCCGTCTGTACCGGCACCTCGACGAGCTCGATGCCGGACGCCCAGGCGTGCTCGCACATCCGCACGGTGGCCTGGGGATCGAGGTTGCGGAAGATGCCGAGGACCGGGTTGCGGTCGAGGTGGCTGCCGAAGAACTCAGCGGCGTCCATGGTCGTCTCCTGTCCAGCCCAGAGTCTTGGAGATCTCGTGGGCCGCTTGGCGGAAGTCGTCGATGTGCGCACGCAGCTGCTCCAGCGGTGCGACCGCGCGCAGGGCGGTGATGGAGATGGCGTGGATGACCTTGCCGCGGGCGTCGAACACCGGCAGGGCCACGCAGTTGATGTAGTCCTCATGCTCGCCGTCGTCCTCGGCCCAGCCCCGCTCCCTGGTGAGCGCGAGATCGGCTTCGAAGGCGGCGGCGTCGGTGATGGTCGTGGGGGTGAAGCGGGTGAACGTGACGCGCTCCAGAACGCGGGCGCGGGTCCTGTCGTCCTGGTAGGCGAGGATGACCTTGGCGACGGCCGCGCTGTGCGCCTGGGCGGGCAGGCCGATGCGGGAGCCCATGGCCACGCTGCCCCGGCCGTCGATCTTGTCGACGTACACGATCTGGTCTCCGGCCAGCTCCCCCAGGTGGACCGTGTGGCCGTAGCGCTCGCTCAGGTCGTTCAGGATGGGATGCGCGAGGGAGCGGGCCTCGACCTGGTCGAGGGCCAGCTGGCCGAGCGCGATGAGCTGGAAGCCCATGGCGTACGCGCTGCCAGGGACGCGCCGCACGAAACCGCCCTCCTCCAGCGTCTGGAGCAGGCGCAGCGCGGTCGACTTGTGCACCCCGAGGTGCTCGGCGATCTCACCGAGCGTGCGGTGCCGTACGGAGACGAACCCGACGATGTCAATGGCACGGGCGACGGTCTGCGACATGGTGGTGCTCTCCTCCTTCTCTTTCTGCTTCTGCTTCTGCTTCTGCTTCTGCGAGCAGCGAGACGACCTCGTCAGCGGGGGGAAGATCGGCCAGGTCGGCCGGAGACATCAGCACGCGGGAGGCCGCGTAGTGTCCCAGGCGCAGCCGCGTCACCTCGTCGCGGCCATCAAGGAACCCGCTCAGCCACCCGGCCGCGAACGCGTCGCCCGCGCCGACCGCGTCGAGGACCTCGACCGGCAGGGACGGCGCCCGGTGCACCCCCGTCGGGGTGAAGCCGACCGCCTCGATCGCGGCGTCCTTGACGATCAGGTAGGTGGGCCCGTCGAGCAGCGCGCGCACGCTTTCGGCGTCCGTGGTGCCCCACAGCGCCGCCGCCTCGTCACGGCCGACGAAGACGATGTCGGCCCGCTGCGCGAGCTCCAGCAGCACCGACGCGGCGACGGCGCCGCTCCCCCACAGGCGCGGCCGGTGGTTGACGTCGAAGCTCACCACGGACGGCCGCAGCGGACGGTCGTACACGATGTGCCTGGTCAGCTCCAGGCACTGCGGGGAGATCGCCGCGGTGATGCCAGAGATGTGCGTCACCCTCGCCGGCCGCACGGCCCAGCCCGCGACGTCGGCGGCGGTCATGACCGAGGCGGCCGAGCCGCTTCGGTAGTAGTAGACGGAGGTGCCCGAGGCGGTCGGGTCCTTGAAGTACACGGCGGTGGGCCGCTCGTCGTCGCGATGGACGAGGCCGACGTCCACCCCGCGAGCGCGGAGCGAGTCGACCACGAGGTCACCGAGCGGATCGCGGCCGACCGCGCCGGCCCAGGCCGTGGTGTGGCCGAGCTGGGCGAGCAGCGCGGCGACGTTGGACTCCGCGCCGCCTGGGCGCAGGATGAAGCTGCTGTCCGCGTCGAGGCGGCCGCCCGCGGTCGGGGTGACCATCACCATGGTCTCGCCGATCGCGAGTACGTCTACGGGTCTCATCGGCCGTTCATCCCTCGTTGGCGTCGATGTACATGCGGAGCGGACCCGCAGATGCCCACTCTCGACACCCTGACGAGCACCTGACCGGTCGCGAGCTCCAGAGCCGGAACCTCTTCATGGGCGGGCCGATCCACCCCCGCCCATGTCACTACCTGCATTGGACCCTCCATATTGCATTCTCTGCAATGGCTGTGCTGCATTTGCAATATAGTCGACGCCTCCGCTCACCGTGGGTGGGGGCACCTCGAAGGAGCGGATGATGGAGATCATCCGAGTCGAAGCGCGGCACGTGGCGCGGTCGATGTGGTGCTCTCGCAGCCCGGCCGCACGTGGATCGAGCACCTCACCAACCCGTCGTACTGGGGTCTGGACCAGCGCGTCGAACCGCTGTTCCTGGGCGAGGCCGAGGTGATCGGCGGCGTTCCGCACCTGCCGGCGGAGCCGGGCATCGGTTTGCACGTCAACGAGAAGGCCATGCCTGAACTGGCCGACTGGGTGGAGTAGGGGTCGCCCGGGGGTGGGTCGAACTCCACCCGGCGCCGTCCGGGCGGTGAGTTGAGCTCCACCCGGCGCCTTCGTGGTCTCCTTCAGCGGGCGCTCACTTCGTCTCCAGCACGGTACGCGTGACCGGCACGAACTCTGCCGAGCGCAGCTCCAGCGGCCACCTCCGCGCGCGCGTCCGGGGAGGCACGTACACGGGCGCGTCTTGCGCGAACGGCAGGAGGCGCAGCTCGATCGCCCCGTGCTCCAGCAGCTCCGTGCGGAAACGGCGCAGGCCGATCTCCCAGCACGGGCCGTACCAGAACCGGTCGGCCACCAGGCGCCCGCCGATGTAGGCCCGGCCGACGTCACCGGACCAGTCGAGGCGCAGCAACACCTCCTCCTCGCTGCCGAGCAGGGCGGCGGGCACGGTGATCCGGTAGACGGCGGCGTGCTCGAAGTCCTGGTCGCCGGGGGCCGAGGCACGGCCTGACGCCTCGTCGATGACCGGCCGCCTGGCGGGCCCCGCCACCACCACCTGCTCCACCTCGGCGGCCACCGTCTCAACGGCCGCTGTCTCGGGGAACGCTGTCTCGGCGGACGCCATCTCAGCGGACGGGGCTTCGGCGGATGGGGCGGGCAGTTCGATGACCTCGCAGCCGTCGTACTCCTTGTTCGGGCCCGGGAAGACGCGCAGCAGATCACCTGGGCCGCCGCCGTAGAGGACGAGCTGGTCACCGTCCACGACCGCCGGGCGGGAGCTGAGGATCAGCCGGTCCCTGCCCCACACCTTGGCGCGCGTGGCGGTGAGCGCACTCTTCTCGTCCAGGATCAGGACGTGCGCGCTCGACCCATCGGCGGCAGTGACTCGCAGCAGGCAGTCGACACCGGGGCGCAGGTCACGCACGACGACCTTGCCGCCGTTGCCGCCCTTAGCGCCCTTGCTGCCGTTGCCGCCGTCGCCGTTGCCGCCATCATCGCCGCCGTTGCCGGTCACGGTTGCCGGGCCGTCGATCGTGGTGACGGTGTCGGCGTCGAAGACCAGCTCGACCGGGATGCCCGCGGTCTGGGTCAGCACATGAACGGGCTCGGCGCCGTCGATGACGCACACCGGCTGGGCGGTGGCGGTCAGCAGGACGCTGCGCCCGATCGGACGTGCGAGGGGCCAGACGAAGTAGGCCCCGGAGGGTACGGTCACCGGCTCGCTCGGGACGACGAGTTCGCGGTCGGCCAGCTCGACGGCGAACCGGACGTTCTCCTGGTCGGGCAGTGTCTCGACCGGCTGGTGGTTGTTCACGAACAGGAACCCCGAGCGCCCGTCGGAGCGTACGGCCCAGCGCAGGGACCGCCGGTCGGCGGTGTCGTCCGGCGCGTCCGGCGGCATCGTCAGCACCATGGTGGCCAGATCGGGCCCGTCGGAGGCCAGCCACAGATGCTGCATCCGCAAGTAGGCGTACGAGTCGCGGAACTGCCCGTACTCGCCGAGCGGCGCCTGGAAGTCGTAAGTGATCACCGGGCAGTCGTTGGGGTAGCCGGTGGCGTGCGACTCCTGCAACGTGGACAGGGCGCCGATCTTCTGGGACGCGCCGTGGTACATGTAGTAGCCCTGCCACACAGAGCCGCTGCCCAGCTTGACCAGCGCCAGAGCCGCGATGTCGGCGGCCGTCACCAGGGGGCGACGGTGGTAGGAGGTGTACATGCCTCCACCCAGCTCGCAGGTGGCGAACGGGTAGCGCGCCAGGTGACTCTCGTCAGTCTCCAAGGAAGAGGACGATGAGACGGTACGCAGGTCGGCGCCGATGGAGTCGTCGTCACGGCCCGGACCGAAGAAGTAGTGTGCCCTGCTCTGCTGCGGCCACCCATCGTGCGCGGTGTCCCACGCCGCCTCGGAGTAGCCGCCGAACACCGGGATCAGCTCGTCCGGCGGCAACTGGGCATGACCCCAGCCAGTGGCGGTCCACAGCGGGGCATCGATTCCGGCCTTCTGGGCCATCCGCTTGAGAGTCAGCAGATGGTCAGGCTGGTCGTACAGCTCGTTCTCGATCTGGACGGCCACGACCGGGCCCCCGTGCTCACGTGTCAGGCCCTGGAGCTGTGCGGCGATCTGCTCGAACAACGGCCGGACGAGTTCGAGGTAGCGCGGGTCGTCAGTACGCGGCTCGCCGTCCGCCGCGAGCACCCAGTCAGGGAATCCCCCGTTGCGCGACTCCCCGTGACCCCACGGGCCGATGCGTGCGACCACGTCCAGCCCGAGCTCCGCGCACGTCATCACGAACCGGCGCAGGTCACGGTCGCCCGTCCAGTCGAACGCACCGCACCGCTCCTCGTGCAGGTTCCAGAACACATAGGTGGAGACCGCCGTTACTCCTCCTGCCCGGACCTTGAGCAGTTCCTCCCGCCACTCGCCCGCGGGATAGCGGCCGTAGTGGAACTCGCCCATGACCGGAAACCACGGCCTGCCGCCACGGGTCAGGTGGCGCGAGTTCACCTCGATCGCGTCGGGCCCGTGCGCCGGATCGCCAAGACGCAGATGACCCCGCAGGGGTGGGGCCAACTCGCCCGGCACACTCAGTCGCTGCACAGCTGGAGCCTTCCTCGCCACTCATAACCCACGACACGTTCGCTCATAACCTGCGACATGTTCGCCTATCCCCCGCGACATGTTCGCTCATCAGCCACGGCACGTCTCGCGCGGCTCCCCTTCCAGGGTCATCGTCACCCCGCCGAGTCCGGTGGGCACCATATCGACGTGGCACCCGCCGGACCCCGCGCCACGTGGGGCCCGCCCATGATGGTCGGCGTTCGATCAGTTCCAGTGACCGGCCGTGGCGGCTTCGGTGACATAGTCCTCGAAAGGCCTGGGCCGGCGGCCGAGGGCTCGTTCCACGCCGTCGGCGACCTCAGTGCCCCCGCCGTCTCGGATGGCCACCAGGACGCCGGCGAGCAGCCGCGCGACCGCCCCATGGACGTCCTGAGCGATCTGCTGCATCGGGCCCGGGCCGGCAATGCGACGATCAGGCAGCTGATCCAGCGGCCACCGTGGTCGCTGACCTTCGCCGACGCTCCTCCGCTCACGATCGTGGCCACGCTCGGCGGCCACGCGTCGGTCCGCCTCGACGAGGCCGATGCCGCACCGGTACGCCTGTCCGCGGGCGATCTCGCCCTCATCAGCGGCACCGGCCGTCACACGATCGCCGACGACCCGTCCACCCCACCCCAGGTCGTGCTGTACCAGGGCAGGAAACACCTTCTCGACGGGAGCGAAGTGCCGCCGGGGCCCAGCGGAGACTGGCTCCCCGCACCTACGGCGACGGTCTGCCCGGGGCGACGACCCTGATCCGGGGCGGCTACGACCTCTACGGCGACGTGGGCGACCGCCTGCTGACCATGCTCCCGCCGCTCGCGGTCATCCCCGCCGGCCCCCGTACCCGGGCAGCGCTGGATCTGCTCGCCACCGAGATCGCCCGCGAGGAGCCCGGCCAGGACGCCGTACTGGGCCGGCTGCTGGATCTGGTGCTCGTGCTGGCGCTGCGGGCCTGGTGCGCCACGCCACAGGCGGCGTCCCCCGCCTGGTATCGGGCGTTGACCGTTCCCGCCATCGGCGACGCGCTGCGGCTGCTCCACGAGGATCCCGCGCGCCGGTGGACGGTCGCCGCGCTGGCCGCCGAGGTCGGCATGTCCCGCGCCGCCTTCGCCGCCCGCTTCACCGACCTGGTCGGCGAACCCCCGCTCACCTACCTCACCGGCTGGCGGATGACCTTGGGGTCGGACCTGCTCCGCGACACCGACATGACCATCGCCGCAGTGGCCCACGCGGTCGGGTACGAGGACCCGTTCGCCTTCAGCGTGGCCTTCAAGCGCGCCCGCGGCGTCAGCCCGTCTCTCTGGCGCCGAGCACGCTGATCCCGAGTCAAAGCGGGCAGAGTATCCTCGAGAGGTTTTGCCGAAGCGGCAACACGATTCGCGGCGGCCTCATGGTCTCCCGGATGATTCCCAAACTCACAAGCCTTGGAGGATCGATGATGCGGCCCGCCCCGGACGCAGAGCTCACACATCGGCTGGTCATGACTCGCGCCGGCCGCGTCCACCTGGTGGAGCAGGGCTCCGGGCCGCTGGTGCTCTTGGTGCACGGCTTCCCTGAGTCCTGGTACTCCTGGCGCCACCAGCTGCCGGCGCTGGCCGCGGCCGGCTACCGGGCCGTCGCGGTCGATGTTCGTGGCTATGGCCGCTCCTCCAAGCCTGCGGACATAGCCGCGTACCGGATGCTCGACCTGGTCGAGGACAACGTCGACGTGGTGCACGCCCTGGGCGAGCGGACGGCGGTGATCGTGGGCCACGACTGGGGCGCGCCCATCGCCGCCAACTCCGCCCTGGTCAGGCCGGACGTCTTCCGCGCGGTCGGGCTGCTCAGCGTGCCGTACACCCCGCGCGGCGGGCCGCGGCCCAGCGAGATGTTCGCGCGCATGGGCGGGGAGGAGGAGTTCTATGTCGGCTACTTCCAGGCGCCCGGCCGGGCCGAGGCCGAGATCGAGCCCGACGTCCGCGGCTGGCTCGCCGGCCTCTACGCCGCCCTGTCCGCCGACACCATGCCGCCCGCTGACGCCCCCCATCCGCTTCTCGTCTCCCGGGGCGGGACGCTGCGCGAGCGCTTCCCCGCTGATCGGCTGCCCGCCTGGCTCAGTGAGGACGACCTCGATGTCTACGCCGCGGAGTTCGAGCGGACCGGCATGAGCGGGGCGCTCAACCGCTACCGGAACATGGACCGGGACTGGGAGGACCTCACCGACTTCGACGGCGCCCCCATCACCCAGCCGTCCCTGTTCATCGGCGGCGCGCTGGACGCCTCCACCGCCACCTGGCTGGCCGGCGCCATCAAGGCGTTCCCGACGACCCTGCCGGGCCTGGTCTCCTCACACATCCTCGACGGCTGCGGTCACTGGGTCCAGCAGGAACGCCCTGCGGAGGTCAACGAGATCCTCACCGGCTGGCTCGCCGGTCTGCCGGCCTGAATCCGCAGACCGGGAGTTCCAACAATCGTGACTTACGGCAATGAACATATGTCAAACAGTCAGGCATCGGAGGGCCGCATGGGCAAGAATCGGTAAAGACCGTATTCAAGGAGGTTCTCGTGCGCGCAGTTCTCACCGCCGTGCTCGCGACGCTCACCATGTTGGCCACCGTGGCCAGTTCGGCAAGCGCCGCACCATCCCAATCGTCCTTGCCCGGCGGGAAGGCCAACTTTGTGGTCTCGCAGGGCTTCCTGCGCGCCGGGTCCACTCAGAACTGGGTGCGTCTGGGTACGTACCAGTTCAAGGCCGGCGGCACCGTCAGCGCGAACACCTACCTCTGGTGGCAGCGCAAGCCCGAGGGCAGGCAGAAGACCGGTGTCGTCCCGGATTCGAGCTGCGCGACCAAGGCAGGCGGCTCCAGCTCACGCGTACGCGCCTGCGACGTACTGACCGCCGCCGGTTTCACCGGCGCCCCGGACGAATCCCGTACGGGAACGTACACGGTGGCCGGCGACGTGGTGAGCATCAGGTGGAAGATCGCCCAGACCTGGACCGAGAAGTGGCGCGTGAAGCTGTCGCCTGACGGCAAGCTCGCCCAGTTGCAGTTCGCCGGCGGCACCCTGGCCACCAACGGATACGGCTACGGGAGCAACGCCCCGCTCACCACTCGCCGCGCGATGAGCTCCGTGCGGGCCTTCTCCGGAACGCTCAAGCAGGACCTGGTCTCCTGGGCGGGCAACCGCATCGTGAAGTCGGACGGTCAGGTCTTCAAGCAGTCCTCGTTCCGCAACTGCGCCACGACGACCTGGTGCCTGACGTACCTGCAGCCGTCGTCCCCGGGCGCCTGCCAGAAGTCCGGCGGCTGCCCCAACGTCGGCGGCGGCACCAAGGCGAACGTCAGCTCCATCCAGTACTACCTCGTCAAGGTCTCCAACCGCGACCGACGCGACACCCTGTGGCACTGGTGCACCTGCCTGGCCATGGAGGCCAAGCAGTTCTGCTACTCGGGCAACTCCCACATCAAGCCGCTTGAGCAGATCATCGACGACAGCGGGGCCTTCCGTGGCTGGGTGGGCGCCGAGGCGTCCTTCTACTCCGGGGTCAGGACCAAGGACATGATGGCCGTATTCCGCGTCTCCGACTTCCGCTGACGCGTGCGCGCCGGCGGCGCTCGGCCCCCCGCACAGGGTCAGCGCCGCCGGTGGGCCGCCGGGGTCGGTGATCGCCGGGGTCGGTGGCCCGCAGGGTCGAGGGGCGGCATCAGCCTCGTAGGTAGGTGACGACCGCGAGTACGCGGCGGTGGTCGTCTTCGGCGGGCGGCAGGTCGAGCTTGGTGAGGATGTTGCCGATGTGCTTGCCCACGGCGGCCTCCGAGATGACCAGTTCCCGGGCGATCGCGGTGTTGGACCGCCCTTCGGCCATCAGGGCGAGCACCTCCCGTTCCCTCGGGCTGAGGCGCTCAAGCGGGCCGCGGCGGCGCCGCAGTAGTTGCCTGACCACCTCCGGGTCCACGACGGTGCCGCCCGCCGCGACGGCGTGCAGGGCGTCGAAGAACTCCTCGACGTCGCCGATGCGGTCCTTGAGCAGGTAGCCGACCCCGGTGCCGTCCCCGGAGTCGAGCAGCTCGGAGGCATAGGTCTGCTCGACGTACTGGCTGAGCACCAGGATGGCGAGGCTCGGGTCGGCGGTGCGCAGCGCGACGGCGGCGCGTAACCCCTCCTCGGAGAAACCTGGCGGCATCCGTACATCCGTCACGACGATGTCGGGCCGGTGCTCGGCGACGGCCGTGATCAAGGCGTCGGCGTCTCCGACGGAGGCGGCCACCTTGTGGCCGAACCGGGCCAGCAGCCCGGACAGCCCCTCGCGCAGCAGCACGCCGTCTTCGGCGACGACTATCTTGAGGGAACGTGCGACGCGCAAGGGATCTCCACCCGTAACAGGGTCGGGCCCCCGTTGGGGCTGGACAGCATCAGTCTGCCGTCGACGACGGAGACGCGGTCGGCCAGGCCCGCCAGCCCCGTACCGGCCGAGGCGTCGGCGCCGCCCACGCCATCGTCTCGGACCTCCACCGTGAGCCGCCCGCCCTCGAACCGCCCCTCGACCATGGCCCGCCGGGCCTTGCTGTGCTTGGCGACGTTGGCCAGCGCCTCGCAGACGACGAAGTAGGCGATCGATTCCACGGGCCCCGGCAGGCGCTCGGAGAACGCGACGGACACCTCCACCGGCACCGGAGAGCGGTCGGCCACGTCCGCCAGCGCGGCGGGCAGACCTCGGTCGGTGAGGATGCGCGGGTGAATGCCCCTGATCAGGTCGCGGATCTCGGCCAAGGCCAGCTTCGCCTGCTTGTGCGCCTCGTCGACGAGCTCGGCGGCCTCCTCGCCATCCGACATCTTCGCCAGCCCGAGCGTCATCGTCAACGACACGAGCCGCTGCTGAGCGCCATCGTGCAGATCCCGCTCGATGCGCCGCCGCTCGGCTTCGAAGGCCTCCACCAGGCGGGTGCGGGAACGGGTCAGCTCGGCCAGTTGCTCGTCGTCTCGAGGGGTGAGGAGAAAACGGGCCAGCATGGCGTGGGCCAGCGCCAGCGCCGTCAGGGGATAGATGGTGAGGACCAGCACGACGACGCCCAGCACCGCCACGAGGAACGCCTGAAGATAGCCCTCGATGTGCCACAGCTTGAGCACGTTGATCGAACCCGTTTCGCCGACGGCGAGCGGCGTACAGATCATCACGACGGGCACCACCAGCCCGTAGAGCGCGATGGCGAACTCGACCGGCCACAGCACCAGGGCCAGGAGCCCGGTGTAGGCCAGCTCCCTCCAGGTGGCCTGCTCACTGAAACGCAGCTCCAGCCACGCGCGCGGCCCGGGCCGGGCGGGCACGCGATGGGGAGTGGTGACCGGCTCCCCGTCGATGATCCGCAGGCGCCTGCGCTCCAGCGCGGCCACCGGAACACCGCCGAACCCCAGCGCCAGCACCACCGGGATGCCGATCAGCACCAGATTCAGCACGGAACCGGTGACCAGCAAGCCCAGGCACAGCGCGAGCACGATCACGCCGACGCCCACCCCCGTGACGAGGTAGGCCATCGCGCGCCATGGCAAGGAGGAGAGGATCAGATCTCTCCGGGCGAGCGCCTGCCAGGCCTGTCGTGGTCGCACTCCCAAAAGATAAGGGGGTGGCGGGGGCGCTGCCGATGGGCCTCGCACTACCGCGGAGGTATACCCAGCCCTACCTCGAAGAGTAGGCCCTCTCTCCCTGCGCCCGCGGCGTCGCCGCCGATGTCATTGCTCCATGAACGAGACAGCTGCCTTGCGGTCGGCACGAGCTACCGACCTGCGGGCCTTCCTGTCGGTGGCCGTGCGCAACCAGGGTGTGGTGGGCGCCGTGGCACCGAGTTCGCCGTCGCTCGCGCGGGCGCTCACGGCGGTGGTGCCGTACTCGGGGACCCCGGTCGTGGTGGAGCTCGGCCCGGGTACGGGGTCGATCAGCGAGGCCATCCGGCGCAGGCTGCCGCCCGGCGCCCGCCAGCTCGCGATCGACGTCGAGCCCTCGATGGTCGCCCACCTGCGCCGTGCCAAGCCGTGGCTGGAGGTGATCCACGGCGACGCGGTGGAGCTGGGCGCCCTTCTGGCGGCGGCCGGCGTGACCCGGGTCGACGCGGTGGTCAGCACACTGCCGTGGTCACTGTTCCCCGGCCCCCGTCAGTCGCGCATCCTGCACGAGATCGGTCGCGTGCTGGCGCCGGGCGCCGCCTTCACCACGGTGACCTACCTGTACGCCATGCCGCTCCCGAGGTCCAGGGCGTTCCGGCGGCGGCTCCGGTCCGCCTTCGAGGAGGTCTTGACCACCGGGCCGGTCTGGCGCAACCTGCCGCCCGGAATGACGTACGTGTGCCGGCGGCCGGTCCTCGATGTCTGAGCTGCTGGGGCAGCTTTCACCGCCGCTGGTGCTCATCGTCGGCTGGCTGCTCATCGTGGCCGAGGCCGGCCTGCTGATCGGGGTCTTCCTGCCGGGGACGAGCGTGCTCGTGGCTCTCGGCTATCTGTCTCATCTGGGTGTGGTGCCGCTGGGCGCGACGATCGCGGTGGCGGCGTTCGCGGCGATCACCGGTACGCAGCTGTCCTTCCTCATGGGACGGCGGCGCGCCTTAGGACAGCGGCGCACCTTAGGGAGGCGGCGCACCTTGGGAAAGTGGTGCACCTCGGGAAGTCGGCTTGACGCTCTGGCGGGATTCTGGGAGCACGGCCGCCGCCTGCTGGTGCGGCGTGGGGTCTGGGCCGTCCTGGCCGGTCAATGGCTGGGCAGCGCCCGCACGCTGGTTCCCCGTCTCGCGGGCTGGTCTGGCATGTCGTACCGGGCCTTCGCGTGCGCGAGTCTGCCGACCGCCGCCGCCTGGGCGGCGACGCTCGTGAGCCTGAGCCGCTTCCTGGCTCCGGAGGTCATCCACCGCATCACCGGCCATCTCGCACTCGCCGGCCCGTCGGCGGTCGCCCTGCTGCTGCTCGCCTTCTGGCTGCGACACCGCAGGCAGGCTCGCCAGGCAGGCCGGTAACGCCGCCGCGCCCGGTCAGCGGGGTGGGTCGGCCGAGTCGTGGGCGGGCAGGGGCAGGGGCCGGTCGGTGAGGAAGGCCTGGAGAAGCCTGGTGTAGGTGGCGGGCTGGTCGCCCGCGATGGCGTGTCCCGCCCCCGCGATGGGCACGAGCGTCGAGCCAGGCAGCGTACGCCGATACTCGTACGTGCTCTCCCAGGGAATGAAGTCGCAGCTACCACGCATGATCAGCGCCTTCGTCCCGATCCGCCGAAGCTTGGGCCGGGGGTCGGGGACCTGGCGGAAGTCGTCGCTGGTGACCTGGTTGACGTAGAAGCCCTGGCGGTTGTGATGGGGCTCGCGTGAGGGAGTGCCGGGGCACGAGCCGGTGTCCTTGCTCACCAGAGCGAGTTCGTGGAAGCGCTCGTCCGCCTCCTGATCGCCGAGCAGGGCGTGCGCGGCCTCGGGGTTGATGCCCAGCAGGAGGAACGTGGTGAGCATCCGCGGTGATTCGGTCAGTTCGTCGTGGCGTTCCCGCTGCGCCGGAGTGAGTAGCTGCGAGAGATCGCGGTCGGGGTTGGCGCCCGGCCAGAGCGTGCCCGGCGAGGTGAAGACCACCTTGGCCACGTTACCGGGATGAGCGGCCAGGTATTGGGCCGCGAGCGACCCGCCCCACGACTGGCCGACGATGATGACCTTGTCCGCGCCGATGACGCGGCGGATCGCTTCGAGATCGGCGACGTGCCGGGCGACGGTGTAGCCCGTGACGTCGTCCAGCCTGGTGGAGCGTCCCGCGCCGAGCTGATCGTAGGCGTACACGTCGAAACCCGCCGCCGCCAGGGCCTCGCCACCCACCGGTATCCCCTCTCCTGGCGTACCTGGGCCGCCGTGGAGGAAGATCACTGGTGTCGGGCGGGGCTTGCCGGCCGCGGCGGCGTGGACGTACGCGATCCTGGACCCGGTCGGCAGATCCCAGAAACGGACGCCTTCGGGAGCCGGGGCGGTGCTCGGGACCGGGCCTGGCCGGAAGACGGTGGCCGCCGCGAGCCCGGCGATGACGGCCGTCAAGCCGATGGCGGCCAGCAGCGCGACCATCCGGCTCCGGCGCGCGCCGAGCAGCTTGAGCGCCGGAGCGGCGAGCAGGAAACCGGTGCCGGCCATCGTCACCAGCCCAGCGGCCGCAAGTATCGGGATATGTGCGCTTATGGCGGCGGTGGCGAGGAAGCCGGCGGCCCCGGCGGGCGGCGCCACCACAAGAGCGGCCAAGAGGAGAGCGCCTCCGAGGAGGCGGCGCGGAAAGGTTCGGGCCATGGAGATCACGCTAGGAGCGGGAAAAGGCCGCTCCCTGGCCCTTCAGAACCGTTTTTCACCCGCCGGAACCCCGCTTCCCGGCGGATACCGCCCCCGCTTCCCGGCGGATGCCACCCAGGCTTCCGAGCAGGTGGTTCAGACAGCTCCCGGCCGTTGCGGGACCCGCCTCCTGGTCAGGTCCTGGGTCAGACGACTCCCGGCCGTACCAGGCCCGTCTCGTAGGCCACGATCGTGGCCTGAACCCGGTCGCGCACGCCGAGCTTGCCGAGTACGGCGGCGACGTGGTCCTTCACGGTCGCGGGGCTGAGGCCGAGCGCGAGCGCGACTTCGGCGTTGGTCAGGCCGCGCGCCACCCGCAGGAGCACCTCCGTCTCGCGGGGGGTGAGAACGGACAGCCGCCCGGCGTCGGCCGGACCCGGGCTGGTGGCGAAATGGTCGATCAGCCGCCGGGTCACGACCGGATCCAGCAGCGCGTCGCCTCCCGCAGCCACGCGTACCGCGTCGATCACCCGCTCGGGGTCGGTGTCCTTCAGCAGGAATCCGGCGGCACCGGCGCGCAAGGCCGCGAACACATAGTCGTCGAGATTGAACGTGGTCAGGACGACGACCCGCGTCGCCGGAACCTCGGCGGTGATCCTGGTGGTGGCGGCCAGTCCGTTCATGCCCGGCATCCGGATGTCCATGAGCGCGACGTCGGGTCGGAGCGCGGTCACGAGGGCCACGGCCGCTTCCCCGTCGGCCGCCTGGCCGACCACGGTCAGGTCCGGCTCGGCGTCCAGGAAGGCGCTGATCCCCGCCCGGACCACGGCCTGGTCGTCGGCGACCACCACTCTGATCATGTGAGGGACACCTCCGGCAGCCACACCTGTGCCGAGCCGTCGTCGGCGACGATGAGCGTACCGTCCGCGGCGTCCACCAGCGCGCGCAGTCGCCCCCCGCTCGTCGGTGACTGACCGGACACCGTGACGCCCCCGTCGAGGAAGGTCACGGCGACGGCCGCGCCCTCGGCGAGCAGTTCCCTCGCGACCTGATAGGCGGTGACCTCGACGGCCGGCGGCAGCGGCCTGCGGAGCCCGACGTAGCGGGCCGCGCCACCGCGTCGCGCGGTCAGGACGGCGATGCCGCTCACCGTGTGCGGCGGCTCGTCGCCATCGTCCCGCTCCTGCTCCATGAGCTCCCGCAGAGCGGCCAACCCGGCTCGGGCTTCGGCGAGCACGACGTCCAACCGCCCCGCCTCGGCTCCGTCGACCACCCGCTGCGCGTGCCGACGTGCCGTACGACGCAACCCACCGACGATTCGCCGCCGCTCGGCCGCCGCCGCCACGGCCGCCGCGCGTTCGAGCAGGTCCCGCTCCCGCGCGACCGCCGTCCTGCGCCGTCTGCGGCGCGCCGCGACGAACCTCCCCAAGCCCCAGGCCGCCACAGCAGGTACGGCCAGCATGGCAGTCAGCACCAGCCACGCGGCCGGCCGATCGCCCGTGATGCCGTCCCCGCTGACGAGTGCCAAGCCGCCGACCCCGGCCATCACGATCGGCGCGGGCCAGTCCCGGGATTGTGTACGGGCGCCGATCGCGTACAGGAGCGCCAGCTCCATCCAGCAGCACCACAGGAACATGTCGCTGACCGGCGGCCCCGCCCACCCTGCCAGGTCGAGACACAGCCAGACCAGGACGGAGACCAGCGTGACCGCCAGGCCGCGGCGGGACGCGTTCGTCCTCCACCCCAGGGGCAGCGCGTGCAGGGCGAACAGCAGCGCCAGCAGCAGGCCGGGGAGGGGTGTGGCGAAGGGGTCGAGGTCATCGCCCGGCAGCAGGTTCGCGCCCAGCGTCAGCGCGATCGCCAGGACGACCAGCGCTCCGTCGAGCGCCCTGGACCCCCGCCAATCGGCCATCCGCCTCGCCCTGGCCATGCCCGGCTCATCTGTCGCCGCATCTGTCGCCGCCTTCATGCGACGTCTCAGCCGTGGTCGCGCATGGCTCACTCGTCGCGTCGGAGCGGACGGGTCCAGGGGGAGGTCGGCCCGCACCTCCCAGCCACCGTCCTTGAGCCCTTCCGAAAACGTGCCGTCCCTGGGCCCTGCCGAGAACGTGCCGTCCTTGGGCCCTGCCGACAACGTGCCGTCCTTGGGCCCTGCCGAGAACGTGCCGCCGACGGAATGTACGGCGGAGCGCAGTCCGGCCAGCCCGTTGCCCGTCCCGAGGTCAGAGGCCGCCGCGTCACCACCCTCGTCGGTGACCGTGACGACCAGGTGTCCGGCCAGGATGTCGAGCCGAACCCGGGAGGCACCCGCGGCATATCGGGTCGCGTTCGTCAGCGCCTCGCGGACCACCCGGTAGGCGATGAAGATGACTTCCGGAGGCGCGCTGATGGCGGTGCGCCGATAGTCGAGGCCGATGTGCTCGGCGACGAGTACGTCGATGTCCTCCATGGTCATGGGTTCGACGGCAGCCATGGGTCCGCCGGCCTCGGCGAGGCGATCGAGCTCCGTCACGGCCCGACGCCCGGCCTCGGCGAGACGGTCCAGCTCCATCACGGCCCGACGCCCGGCCTCCGCGAGACGGTCCAGCTCCGTCACAGCCTGACGCCCGGCCTCCGCGGCGTGCCGGGTGGCGGCGGCGGCGAGTTCGGGATCGGTGAGCCGCGTGGCGGTGGCGGCCGACACCACGATGCCGGTGAGCCGATGCGCGGCCACGTCATGTAACTCCGCGATCAGCCGCCGCCGTTCCGCACCGGCGGCGAGTCGAGGCACTGACGCCGAGCCCGCGTGATAGGCCGAGACGGCCGATCGGCCGGCTCGCCTGCGCCGTCGCGACCTCCCCATGACCCAGACCACCGCCGCCATCGCGGCCGCCTGGAACGCGACCCCGGCGACGATCTTCGCCCCCGCGCCGGCAGCGAGCGTCAGCGCGGCACCGGCCAGCGTGACGGCGCAGGCCCCGACCGCGGCGACCCCAGCCGTACGATGCAGGGACAGCGCGTAGAGCGCCACCATCACGGTGACCACCCCTGACAGGACGCCACCGCCACCTGCGCTGATGCTCGGTACCGCTGCCGCGAGCGTGCCCCCGAAGGCCCACACCGGCGCGATCCGGCGAAAGACGAGGGCGACGCAGGCGGCACCCGAACCCAGCATCGCGTACGTGGTCGCGAGAGGACTGTCCGCCGCGAGCGGCGACCCCGGGTCAGCCACCCACGTGAGCGCCGCCGGTAAGCGATGCGACACCGTCAGCGCCATCAGCGCGACGGCCAGGATCCCCGGCAGCAGCACGTCCCGCCACTCCGGCCGGCCATCTCCCACAACGGCCCAGCCTACGATCTCGGCCGGCCCGAGGCGGCGGGCAGGCCGGCGCGAGGCAGCGCGTCTTCGAAGAACGGGACGACCATCGACCCGGGCGACAACACGATGGTGAACGGGGTGATCCGTGACGTCTGCATCACCGGCTCCGGCGGCGCGGGCGTCAAGGTGCTCGACCCGGCGGGCGGCGTGATCAGCCCGCGCGCGGCCTGCGTTCGGCCGGAGGGAGCAGGAGCACCTCCAGCGCCCGCGCGCAGGCCCGCGTGTGCGCGACGAACCAGCCGATCCGCGCGTCGCTCATGACCAGCGGCGTGGAGCGCACGGCCAGCGCGTAACGGACGTGGTCGAGCCGGTCGAGCACCGGCACCGCGACCGTGCGGATCCCGTCGCCCGATTCCCCGTCGTTGAGCGCGTACCCGGCCTCGCGTACCCGGTCCAGCTCGGCGCGCAGCTCGCCGTGGTCCACGATCGTGCGGCCGGTCAGCGCCGGCAGGGGCCCGAGCGCCGCCAGGTCCGCCTTCCCCTCCGGGTCCCAGGCCAGCAGGACCTTGCCCAGCGCCGTGGAGTGCAGCGGGCGGCGCAGGCCGATGCCGCTGTCGCGGTTGAGCGAGCCGCCGCTCAGGATGACCGCGAGCCTGTCGTTGCGGACGGCCAGGTCCACGGTGGCGGAGGTGATACGGGCCAGCTCGGCCAGCTCGGGCGTGATCCGGTGCAGGCCGCGCCGGTGAAAGGAGAGCTGCCCCAGTTCCGTGATCGACGGCCCGAGCCGGTAGCGGCCCGTCCGCGCCTCCTGCTCCAGGAAACCCGCGCCGGTCAGGGTCTTGGCCAGGCGGTGCGCGGTGGAGGTGGGCAGCTCCATCCTGCGGGACAGGTCGGACAGGCTGAGCGAGACGTCCCCGCCGCCGAAGCAGTCGAGCATGCCGATCGCCCTGTGTACGGACTGGACGCCGCCTTCTGCTGCCATGCGGGAAACTCCGTCTTCCGAGTAGGGAGAGCAGGGACCAGGTGAGAGCCGGTCCGGCCGGAAACGCTTCCCGCATCGCGGGACATTCTTTGCATTTCCTACCAATTTACTAGCAAACTCTCTCCCATGACCACCACCGCACTCGACACCCTCTGGTTCACCCGCTGTCCGGTGCCCACCGCCACGGGTATCGCGGCGGACCAGGGCTGGCTGGCCAGGGAGTTCGCCGGCGACGGGATCGAGGTCCGGTCCCTCCAGGACGACTCTCCCGACGTCCCCCGCGAGACGCACTACACCCACGCCCTGACCGGCCTGTTCCGCGAGGGCGGCAACGTGCCCGCGCTCTGGGCGCGCTCGCGCGGCGAGGCCACCCGGCTCATCGGGCTCACCTGGATCGAGGAGCGGCAGGCCATCCTGGTCCGTTCCGGCACCGACCTGGAACACCCCGGGCAGCTCAAGGGCCTGCGGCTGGCCATTCCCCGGCACCGCATCGCGATCGACTTCTGGCGGGCCATGGCCCTGCACGGCTTCCACGGCGCCCTGAGGCTGGCCGGGCTCGGGCTCGGCGACGCCGAGCCGGTGGACGTCGAGGCCGAGCCGGGCGGCGGCCAATGGGAGGCCGAGCTGGCCGCGCTGGCCGCCGGCGAGGTGGACGCGGTCTACGTCAAGGGCGCTCTCGCCGTCGAGGCCGCCCTGCGCCACGGCGTGGAGGTCGGCATCGACCTCGACCAGGTGCCGGACCGGCGGGCGCGGGTCAACAACGGCACGCCACGGCCGATCACCGTGCACCAGCGGCTGCTGGACGAGCATCCCGACGTGGTCGCCCGCTTCCTCGGCGTCCTGGTACGCGCGGCCGACTGGGCCGCCGAGCACCCGGCGGAGGTGGCCAGGATCCTCGGCGCCGAGACCGGCGCGGGCGCGACGGGCGTGACCGCCGCCTACGTCCCCGGCGCCTCGCTGCACCTCAGTCTGTCGCCCGAACGCCTCGACCTGCTGGCCCGGCAGGAACGCTTCCTGCGCGCCCACGGCTTCCTCGAATCGCCCGTTGACGTCGCGGCCTGGGCCGATCACACCCCGCTGCAAGGAGTCACCCATGCGTAAGTTGCTGCTCGCCCTCCCCCTCGTCCTCCTGGCCGCGGCCTGTGGCAGCACCGACGCCACCGCGGGCCCCGAGCAGCTGGTGGTCAGAATCTCGGACCCGGGCAACAGCGGCTTCCTGGCCGTCGCGAAGAAGGACGGCAGTCTGGACGCCGCCCTGGCCAAGGTCAACGCCAAGGTCAAGTGGGCCGGCGACTTCTCCGTCTTCGCCCCGGCCGCCCAGGCCATCAACGCCGGCTCGCTCGACATCGCCACCGGCTCGATCACCTCCGGCGTCACCGCGCTGGCCGTCAAGCCCAGCTTCAAGATCTTCGCCACCGTGCCGCCCGACCTCGCCGGCGAGGGAATCGTGGTCAAGAACGGCTCCCCGATCAAGTCGGTCGCGGACCTGGCCGGGCGCAGCGTGGCCGTCGGGCACGGCGGCACCAGCGAGTACCTGCTGCTCAAGGCGCTGCAGACCTTCGAGGTGCCGGTGGACAAGGTCAAGCGCGTCTACCTGCCGCCGCCGCAGACGGCACCGGTCTTCGGTTCGGGCAAGGTGGACGGCTGGTCGACGTTCTCCACCTTCCTCATCCCCGCCGTCACCGACCTGGACGCCCGGATCCTGGCCGACGGCGAGGCGATCAAGTCCGACAACTACGTGATCTACGTGGCCGCCAAGAAGCTGCTCGACGAGCATCCCGAGGTGGTCAAGGCGCTGTTCGAGTTCATCAAGGAGGGCAGCGCGAAGGAGATCGCCGACCCGGCGGCGTACCTGAACGTCTTCACCCAGGCGGGCCCGCAGGCCGTACAGGGCAAGCAGAAGGACCTGGTGGTCGACATCCAGAAGAAGGGCAAGCCCGCCCAGGCGGTCACCCCAGCCGAGATCGCGAAATATCAGGACGTCGCGAAGTTCTTCCTCGACCAGAAGGTGCTCACCGCGCCGCTGGACGTCTCCCAGCACGTCGTGGACGTGACCAAGCTCGGCGACTCGACCAAGCAAGGGAACGCGGCCGAGCAAGGGAACGCGGCCGAGCTCGGGAACACGACCAAGGACAGCGCGGCCAAGGACGCCGCGTCATGACCGCGCAGACCCTCGTGGCGGGGCTGGTCGCGCCGGATCCGCCCCGCTCGGCCGGTCGCCACCCCGCGGCGACGTTCGCGCTGCGGGCCATCGGCCCGGTCCTGCTGCTGGTGGCCTGGTACGCGGCCACGGCCTCCGGCGCCCTCACCAAGGACGTGCTCGCCGGTCCCCAGGACGTCATCAAGACCTTCGGCGAGCTGTGGGCGGACGGCCAGCTCCCGGAGGCGCTACGCGTCTCCATCACCCGGGCCGGCCTCGGCCTGGTGCTGGGCGCCTCCACCGGCCTGCTGCTCGGCGTCGTCTCCGGCTTCACCCGGCTCGGCGAGGAGCTCCTTGACTCCTCGATACAGGCGCTGCGCGCCATCCCCTTCCTGGCGCTGACCTCGCTGTTCATCGTCTGGTTCGGGATCGAGGAGGCGTCCAAGATCCTGCTGATCGGGGTGGCCTGCACCTTCCCCATGTACGTCAACGTCTCCAGCGGCGTACGCAACGTGGACCGCAGGGTCGTCGAGGCGGCCCGCTCGTTCGGCCTCGGCCGGCTCGCGATCGCGCGCGAGGTCGTGCTGCCGGGCGCGCTGCCGTCGGTCTTCGCCGGGCTGCGCCTGGCCACCACGCTCAGCGTGATCGCGTTGATCGCCGCCGAGGAGATCAACGTGACGGCCGGGCTCGGGTATCTGATGGCCCGGGCCACCGACTACCTGCGCACCGACATCCTGGCGCTGTGCGTGCTGCTGTACGCGGTGATCGGGCTGCTGGCCGACCTGACGCTGCGGGGGGCCGAACGGGTGCTGATGCCCTGGCGCAAGGCGGTGACGATCCGATGAGCCTGGCCGTACGGACAACGGGGCTGCGCAAGGTCTTCGGCGACCGCGCGGTGCTCGATGGGGTGGACCTGGACGTGCGGCGCGGCGAGTTCCTGGCGCTGCTCGGCGCGAGCGGCACGGGCAAGACGACGCTGCTGCGCATCCTGGCCGGGCTGGACGCCGCCACCGGCGGGAGCGTGCTGGTGCCGCCGGTGCGCACGGTCGTCTTCCAGGAGCCGCGGCTCATCCCGTCGAAGCGGGCGCTGGCCAACGTGATCATCGGCCAGGGTCGTTCCGCGCGGGCCAAGGGTCTGGCGGCGCTCGCGGAAGTGGGTTTGAGCCGGCACGCCGACGCCTGGCCGGCGACGCTGTCCGGTGGCGAGGCCCAGCGCGTCGCGCTCGCCCGGGCGCTGGTCCGCGAGCCGGAGCTGCTCCTGCTGGACGAGCCGTTCGCCGCGCTGGACGCGCTCACCCGGCTGCACATGCAGGACCTGATCGCCGAACTGTGCGCCCGGCACCGCCCGGCCGTGGTGCTGGTCACGCACGACGTCGAGGAGGCGATCCTGCTCGCCGACCGGATCGCGGTGCTGCGCGAGGGCAGGTTCGTCACGGATCTGCGGGTCGGCATCGACCGTCCGCGCGACCGTACGGACCCCGACTTCGTCGAGTTGCGCCGCAAGCTGCTCACCGACCTCGGCGTGGACACCCACGCGGGGGCTCCGCCGGCCGCGTTCCTCGAAGAGACAGGGCAGTCGGCGCGCCCGGTCAGGACGCCGCCCGTCTCCACCGAACTCCTAGGAAAGATGTGACATGACCGCCCTGTTCATCTCCGGCAGCCAGTCCACCCTGCGGGCGGTGGCGTGATGACGTGCTTTCACGTGATCCTCCCCACCAGAAGTCCCGCCCGCGCGGAACTGCCCGCGTTCGTCACCGACGTACGGCCCGCGCCCACCGATCCGGCCGGGCGGATCGCCGTGGCCGCGGACCTGGCGGGGCTGGCGGGGGCGCTGGTGCCGTTCGACCCCGGCGGGCAGGAGTCGCTGACCGTCGCGGCCAACGTCCTGCGCCGCACCCGGCACCTGCGGGTGGTCGCCGAGTTCCACGCCGCCGTCGCCACCCCCGTCTACGCGGCCAAGGTCTCGGCCTCCCTGCAGCGCTTCACCGCGGGCCGCCTGGGCTGGCGGCTCGCGGTGGACCTGGACCCGGCCGTGGCCAGGGCGCAGGGCGACTTCCTGACCGGCGCCGACCGGTACGCCCGCGCCGAGGAGTTCCTGACCGTCGCCAAAGGCGTCTGGCGCGGCTCCTTCGACTTCCACGGCGACTTCTACGAGGTCGTCGAGGGCGGTTTCGGACTGCCGCTGTCGGCGCCGCCCTTCCCCGAGGTACAGCTGTCGGGCACCTCGCCCGAGGCCCTGGCCCTGTCGCGGCGGCACGCGGACGTGCACGTCTTCGCCGAGGGCGACGACCTGGACGCCCTCGTCCCCGAGCTGCCCGGCCTGCGGTACGGCGTCCAGTTGTCCTCGCTCGACCACGCGGACGCGTACGCCGGGCGGGGCGTCACCGAGTTCTTCCTCCAGACCGAGGACGTCTATCGCCTCGGCGAGCACATGAAGGAGCGGGCTCTTGCCGGTTGACATCTACTGGCGCATCCACATGGAGGGCGACCAGTCCTCGCTGCGCCGCAGGGTCCGCAGCCGCGGCGGGTTCGCCCCCGGCGGCACCGCCCCGGGCACTCGGGACGGCCGGGACGACGGCTACACGCACGCCGACTACATGGCCGAGGTCGCGCGGGCGGCCGAGGAGTCCGGCTTCGTCGGCGGGCTGCTGCCCAACTTCCCGCACACCGACGATCCCTGGGCAGCCGCCGCGACACTGGCCCGCGAGACCACGTCGTACCGGTTCATGGTGGCCTTCCAGCCCGGATTCCTGCACCCGGTACAGGCGGCCAGGATGACGGCCACGCTGCAACGGGCGACCGGCGGCCGGGTCGTCTACAACGTCATCTCCGGTGGCGGCGGTCCAGCGCAGCTGTGGTGGGGCGACAAGGTCGACCACGACGAGCGCTACGCGCGTACCTCGGAGTTCCTCGACGTACTCAAGGGGGTCTGGGCGGGTGACCTCACCCACCACGGCCGCTTCTACCGTACGGAGCACGCCGGGCTGCCGGCGGAGCTGGCCGGGCAGCCGTTCCCGGAGATCTTCTTCTCCGGCTCCTCCCCCGCCGCCATCGCCGCCGCCGGACGGCACGCCGACTACTACTTGTCCTGGCTGGAGCCGTACGAGGCGCTGGCGGAGAAGTTCGCGGCCGTACGAGCGCACAGCGACACCCCGCCCAGGTTCGCCGTACGCGTGGACCTGCTCGCCCGCGAGAGCGAGGAGGAGGCGTGGGAGGAGATCGCGCACGGCTGGCGGGCCCGCGCCGCCGACCCGGAGCGCGCCCGCCAGGTCGGCGCGGGGCAGGGCGGCGCGGGGCAGGGCGGCGCGGGGCAGGGTGACTCCGTCGGGGTGCGGCGCAGCCGCTCCTTCCTCGCCGAGGCCGGCGACGACCACCGCGCCCTGGAGGTCGCGCCGAACGTGTGGGGCGGGTTCAACGCGCTCCGCGACGGCCCCGCCTTCGGCCTGGTCGGGGACTACCACCAGGTGGCCGAACGCCTCGACCAGCTCCTCGACCTCGGCGTGGACGCCTTGATCCTGGCCGGGATCCCCCATCTCGAAGAGGCCCGCCGCGTGGGCCGCCACGTATTGCCCCTGTTGAAAGGACGTACCTCATGACCACCCGCGTCGGCTTCTTCCCGCAGAACAACACCCTGTGGGTGGCCCGCCACCGCGACCTGCTGCCCGACGTGGAGTGGGTGGGCCTGAACAGCCTGGGCAGGGGCGAGCGGGTCGATCCCACGAAGGCGCTCCCGTCCGCCCACGGCGACCACCTGTTCGACGGCGGGTACGACTTCATCGGCACCGGCTCCACTCCCCCGGTCACCGCCCAGGCCAAGGGGCACGACATCGTGTACGTGGCGATCTCGGGGCCGCGCGTCGAGAACGGCCGCCTGGTGGTCCGGGACGACTCGCCGATCGGCTCCGTGGCGGAGCTGAAGGGCAGGCGGGTCGCGCTCGGGCACGGTTCCTGGCAGACCACCCTGCTGCTGCTGGCGCTGGAGCGGGCCGGGCTCGGCTGGGGCGACATCGTCCCCGTGGACGCCTACGGCAACGCCGCCGAGCTGCTGGTGAACGGCGACGTGGACGCCTGGGTGGGCTCCTACCCGTACCTGACGCCGGTCGAGTCGCGTACGAGGACGCTGGTGGAGACCGACGGCCTGTTCAGCCACCGCTCTCTTTGGTTCACCCGCCGCGACTTCGCGCTGGAGCGGCCCGACGAGCTGGCCAGGATCGTCACCGCTCTCCAGGGGGCCGACCGCTGGACCGAGGAGCACCCGCGCCAGGCGGCCGCCCTGTTCGACGGGGACCTCGACGCCTGGGAGCACGCCCTGCGTACCCGGCCCTGGGGTCTGCGCCCGGTGAGTGCGGAGTTCGTCACCGAGCAGCAGCATGCCGCCGACCTCTTCCACGCCAACGGGCTGATCGAGCGCGAGATCTCGGTCGCGGACGCCGTACTGCCCGAGATCGGCGACCTGGTGGCACGGACGCACTAGGTCCGCGACTATTCTCCGCTGCCAGGAATGACGAGGAGGAGGAACCATCGTGCCGCTACCCACGCAACCGCTGCGCAAGCTGGGTTTCCTGACGATCGGCCTGTTCGACGGTGACGACCCGCGCCCCGGCCACGAGTCGACGCTGCGGATCATCGAGCTGGGCGAGCAGTTGGGCTTCGACAGCGCATGGGTGCGGCACCGCCACCTCCAGTACGGCATCTCCTCCCCCGTCGCCGTCCTGGCGGCGGCCTCCCAGCGCACCACCCGCATCGAGCTGGGCACCGCGGTCATCCCCCTCGGCTGGGAGAACCCGCTGCGGCTCGCCGAAGACCTGGCCACGGTGGACATCCTGGCCGGCGGCCGGCTCAATCCAGGCGTCAGCGTCGGCCCGCCGCTCCACTATGACCAGGTCAAGGACGCGCTCCATCCCGGCACCGCCGACCAGGAGGACTTCAGTTACGAACGGGTCCGGCGGCTGCTGTCCTTCGTACGCGGCGAGCCGGCCACCGACTTCAGCGGCGTCGAGGGCTTCGAGGTCTTCTCCGATCGGGTCCAGCCCCACTCGCCCGGCCTGGGCACCCGCATGTGGTACGGCGGCGCCAGCCTCCGCTCGGCCACCTGGGCGGGCGAGCACGCCATGAACTTCCTGACCAGCAGCGTCGTGAAGGCCGAGGAGTCGGCGGACTTCGCCGAGATCCAGCTCTCCCACGTACGGGCGTTCCGCGCGCGGCACCCCGACGGCGAGCGGGCCCGCGTCTCCCAGGGCCTGGTCGTCATCCCCACGGACACGGCCACGCCGGAGCAGCGGGCCAGATACCAGGCCTACGCCGACAAGCGCACGCCCCGCACCGCCACACCGCAGGGGCCGGCCCGCATGATGTTCGCACCGGACCTCGTCGGCAGCTCCGCCGAGATCGCCGAGCGGCTGTACGCGCACGCCGCCTTCCGGGAGATCGACGAGGTGGCGTTCGCGCTGCCGTTCACCTTCGAGCACGAGGACTACGTACAGATCCTCACCGACATGGCCACCCGGCTGGGGCCCGAACTCGGCTGGCGGCCCGCCGTGGACCGCAGCCCGTCATGACTCTGTGTCAGGCGCTGACCTTCAATTGATGGACGCGCTGCTTCGACAGGCCCATGACACGTGCCGTGTCCGGCTCCGACCAGTGGCTCGTGAGAGCCTTCGCGGTCTTGACGGCCAGTTCCGCAGCGCGCTTGGCGTGGGCTTCGGCCAACTCCCGCTCATGACTGTATTCGGCCACCAGCACGGCCACGTCCCCAGGCAAGTCGAAGACGAACTCCACGCCAGGGGTGTTCTCAGGCCAAGCCCATGCGTGGATCTCCGCCAAATCACGCTCCAGCTGCGACAAGGAGCCGGCCACACCGACTCCCTCCGTCTCCCCGGTGGGACAACGCGACACCCACCGCTCGTTCTCGTAGGTGATGACATAGGTGATCGTCTTGCTCATCGGCTCATCCTCTCTGTGACCGCCTCCAGGCGCTTGAGGGCTTCACGAAAAAGCTCCGGGTCACGATCCGGGTCTACAGGGATCATGACGGGAACCGAGATGATGCCATCTTTGATCACACGCAGCGCGCACATGTCGCCCTTGAGGTGATACAGCCAGTCAGCCGTGGCACCTGCAGCGGCCACTATCGCTGCTACCTCGGCAAGCTGGCGCATATGTGGTGGAGGAACTTCGGTCACACCCATGAGGATACCCTACTAGGAGGATAGCTCCTAGTAGAGTAGGAGCCATCCTGCCGAGGCGTCCGGGAGGTCCGCATGCCGCGGCTCGCCGTCCGACTGGCGTGGTGGCCCTGCTCGCGCCGCCGACGTGTCGGATCTGCGTTCGGAATCGGGCACGATCCACTGGTTCGAGCAACAGTGGGAGTGCGCCCTGTAGATTCGAGGCATGAGCGCGGAAGACCGGCGGCCTCCGCTCTTCGAGGTCCTCCCGGACCAGGACGAGCGGCCTGAGCCGATCACTATGCACACCTCGGACGGCACCCTGAGCGTCGCGGCCGACCTGACCGCCGAGGAGTTCGAGCTCCTCGACGAGCTTCGGCGGACGGCGGCCAAGGAATGACGGTCTCCGGTTACAACGCGCGGCCGCACGGCATCCGTCAGCATGGGAGGGCTTCCGCCGAGGAGGCCGAGCGCATCCGGGGCATCCTGCACGACGTACGCGAGGCGTTCGCGGCGGCGGGGCGGCCGATGGGGCATGACCAGTACGGCGCCCAGATGGAGAAGGATTTCCCCAGCATGCGCGACGGCGTCATCAACGCCTTCAACGACCACATCGACCGGCTTGAGGGCGTCGGCGACGATATACAGGTGACGGCTGCGAACTACCAGGGCGCGGAGCACCCCGGGACCTGACGGGCGGTGCTGCTCGACGGGGAGATACCCGGCTGGATGCGGCCGTGGATCGGCTGGGCCGTCGGCATGGACTGGCCCGAGGGCGACGAGTCCAAGCTGTTCGCGCTGGCCGACGCGCTGGCGGATGCGGCCTACCGGGTCGCGGAGGGCAGTGGCGTCCCCGTTCCCGATCGAGACATCTGGGACGGCGAAGCGCTCCAGGCCTTCGTCGGGAACGCCTCGCTCAAGGTCGGCGAAAGCGAGGCCAACCTGCTGAAGCGCCTCGCGGGGATGGCGATGGCGCTGAACGACCTCGGCGTGCAAGTCCAGTACACCAAGCGGCTGATCAAGCTGTCGATCGCGTTCCTGATCTTCCAGCTGTGGACACTGATGCCGATAATCGCGAACCCCGCCACGGCCGGGACCGGGCTGGCGGCCGCGGGGTGGCGCGCCCGCTTCACCCGCGCGATCGTCAGGCAGCTGGCCAAGCGGCTGCTGTTCAACATCGGGCTGTTCGGCGGCCTGATGCTCGCGATGGACCTGGGTGTGCAGGCCGCTCACCGCCGAGCTGAACCACCACCTCAAGCGGCACGTCGAGGAGACCGACGCGGGTGTCTGGCTGCGCGACCTCGACCACCCGCACGACGCCGGCCTGGCCTCCTCCGCGCGCAAAGTGCGGCGCATCGACGGTGCCCTGTACGTGGACGGGCACGGCTCGGAGCGGGGAAACAAGATCGGCGGCCAGACCCTGGACGCGGCGCAGATCTCGGACCTCCTCCTGAACCTGCCGAAGCTGAAGCCGAGCGACGTCATCCTGCTGGCCAACTGCGACATCGGAACCGGCAACCATCCCCTGAACGTCGCCCGGCGGACCGGCCACGTCGTGATCGCCGCCGACTCGGCCATCATCGTCACGAAGGAGGGCCACATGCGCGCGGTCTCCCCCGAGTTCGGCCACCTGGGCGGCCGCGGCCAGTTGCGCATCTACCTGCCGAGCGACCCCATCTCCGGCCGGACGTACGACACGATCAACGCCTGGTTCCAGGCGCCCTGACGATGGGGACGTACCGGCGCCGAGGGATCACTGGTCGGCGCGCCCCGGCGCCGGCCGATATCGACGTGGGGGGGCGGCGGGGGGGGGCCGCGGGGGGGGGGTGGTTGGGGGCGCGACCCGCGGGGGGGGGGTGGGGGGGGGGTGGAGGGGGTGGTGGGGCCCC
>NZ_JBEZDM010000017.1:0-210928 GCF_040648335.1 Nonomuraea sp. NPDC049158 | reverse complement strand
GCCGAGCTCGCCCGGCGCGGTGACCAGGGTCAGGGCGAGCAGGTCGGCGGCGGCCACGACCAGCGCGCCCGCGGTGTGCGCCCGCTCGGCCACGGCGCGGAAGTCGCGCAGCCGGCCGGAGGCGCCCGGGTACTGGATGAGCACGCCGAAGCATTCGGGCAGATCGCCGTCGAGCGTGTCCTCGACCAGCGTGATGCCCAGCGGCTCGGCGCGGGTGGCCAGCACCGCCTTGGTCTGGGGCAGCGCGTCGGCGTCGACGACGAACACGTCGCTCTTGGACTTGCCCGCGCGCCTGGCCAGCGTCATCGCCTCGGCGGCGGCCGTGCTCTCGTCGAGCAGGGAGGCGCCGGCGACGGCGAGCCCGGTCAGGTCGGAGACGACGGTCTGGAAGTTGAGCAGCGCCTCCAGGCGGCCCTGCGAGATCTCCGGCTGGTAGGGGGTGTAGGCGGTGTACCAGCCCGGGTTCTCCAGCAGGTTGCGGCGGATCACCGCCGGGGTGATCGTGTCGTGGTAGCCCAGGCCGATCATCGAGGTGAGCACCCGGTTGCGGTCCGCGATGGCCCGCAGTTCGGCGATGACCTCGGTCTCACTGGCCGCGGCGGGCAGCGAGAGCCGGTCCTTGATCCTGATGGACTCGGGGACGGCCACCGCCACCAGGTCGGCCACGGACTCGAATCCCACGGCCTCGAGCATGCGCTGCTGCTCGGATTCGGACGGGCCGATGTGCCGGGTCGAGAACGGCGGAGCTGACAGATCGGTCATGGAGGTGCCTCCCGAGGGCTATGGAGACCGGCGCCTGGGCGCGGGCGAGTGCCGGATCTCCCCCTCTGTCATGGCGACCTGAGAGCTTCACCCCATGAGGGCTTGCACCGTCGGTGAGGCGCGCCTGGCGGGCGTGCCTGCTTTCCAGAGTTGCCTACCCCGAGCGGTACGGGTGCCTGAGAGATTCCGGGGAGGGTTGCTCCTTCGGCGCCCCGGGACCAGCCCGGGACTCTCCCGCAGGGGGTCGTCAGCCTTGCGCTCTAAGGTTACTACCGTATTGCTACCCTATGCGGCGCGCCCGTCGCCGCTGGGCCAGCTCGTCAGCGGGGTGGTCGGCCGGGACGCTGTCCTCGACCGCCGCTCTTTCCCCCGGCAGCTCCGCGAGGGAGCCCTCGACCTCACGCCAGACCCGGCCGAGCGCGATGCCGAACACGCCCTGGCCGCCCTGGAGCAGATCGATCACCTCGTCGGCCGAGGTGCACTCGTAGACGCTGACGCCGTCGCTCATGAGCGTGATCTGCGCGAGGTCGCCGACCCCGCGGTCACGCAGGTGTTGTACGGCCGTACGAATCTGCTGGAGGGAGACTCCGGTGTCGAGGAGCCGCTTGACGACCTTGAGCACCAGGATGTCGCGGAAGCTGTAGAGCCGTTGGGAGCCCGAGCCATGCGCGGCTCTTATCGTCGGCTGGACCAGCTCCGTGCGCGCCCAGTAGTCGAGCTGCCGGTAGGTGATGCCGGCCGCCGCGCACGCCGTCGGGCCGCGGTATCCGATGTCACTCGGCAGTGTCGTGGGCTGCTCGTCGAAGAGCAGGCCCTGCTCTCCGGCACGCTGCCGCGCACTCTCACGCCGCACCGGATCTTCCTGGCCGGCCGTCTTTCCCTCGCCGCTGCTGACCGCCACGCGGACCTCCGGCTTTCTCTCATCCCATGGCCTGATCTGGGGGTTCGTAAAAGGCGGCCATGGGTTTCACTTGCACCGTAGGACCGTGACCATGCGCAGTCAACGATCCCGCTCGGCGCGTCGTGAAGCGTAAATGCACTGAAATACCTACCCCGCCCGGCCAAAGTCTTCGGGGGTGATCGTGTCAAGGAACTCCCTGAACTTCTCCACCTCGTCCTCTTGGTCGTCGGGGATGATCACCCCGGCCTCCTGGACGACCTCCTCACTGGCGAAGATTCGTGCTCCGGTGCGCAAGGCGAGCGCGATCGAGTCGGAGGGCCGCGCGCTCACCTCGACGCCGTTGGAGAACACCAGGTCGGCGAAGAAGATACCGTCACGCAGGGCGACGATGTTGACCGCGCGCAGGCCCACGCCAAGAGCGCTCAGCACGTCCCTGAACAGGTCGTGCGTGAGTGGCCGGGCTGGAGGCTCCTCCGCTTGGGCCAGAGCGATGGCCGTGGCTTCGGTCATCCCAATCCAAATCGGCAGGAACCTCTCCCCGTGTGCCTCCTTGAGCAAGACGATCGGCTGATTTGTGGGCATCTCTACGCGGACGCCCACGACCTCCATCTGCAACACGGGCTGCTCCATATTCGACTGGTCGGCGACCCCGGCACAGCTATTGAGCCGGTCCGCTTCTGCATTTCAACGTAACACCCGAGGGGCCTTGTATGTCCCGCTGGTCCGGTCATCGGCCTAGAACGGTTCGCACGCCCGTACGCACCAGAGCGGCGTGCAGGTCGAGCAGCAACGCTGACAGCTCCCTGGCGGCCTCGTCGGCCTCTCCGATGGCCCCTGGGGCCCGGCGTTTGAGTATGGGCGCGACCGTCTGCTCCACCAGACCGCACTCGCGTTCGGCCGCGGCCTTGACCGCGCGCAGATGCCGGGCGTGCAGGCCGAACCGGGCCAGGGCGCCGACGCTGCGCGCCACGTTGAGCGCCTCCTCGTCGTAGCGCCTGGCCGTCGCCGCGAGCAGCCCGTAGTCCTCGAGCTCGGCGAGGGTGTCCTCGTCGAGCCCGGCCGCCTCCAGCAGCTCGGCGCGGCTCAGCCGCACCTCCCGCGTCTCCGGCCGGTCGCTCACGGCACGCGGGCGGCCGAAGTGCTCGGCCATCTTGTCCTTGATCACCCGCAGCGGCAGGTAGTGGTCGCGCTGCTCGGTGAGGATGTAGCGGAGCTGCTCGACGTGCAGGTGGGTGAACTTGCGGTAGCCCGACGGGCTGCGCTCGGGCTCGATGAGCCCCTCGCCCTCCAAGAAGCGGATCTTGGAGATCGACACATCGGGGAACTCGCCCTGGAGCATGGCGAGCACCTCCCCGATGCTCATGTGCGAGCGTGCCGCCTGCGCGCTCATGCGGCTTCCTCCGTGAGCCGCATGAATGCTGTGACTATCGGTCGCTCGCTGCGCTCGCTCATGCGCCGGCGGCGGTCCGCATCAGGAAGACGAGGCGGAACTTGCCGATCTGCACCTCGTCACCGGAGTGCAGCGGCACCTCCTCGATGCGCTCCCTGTTGACGTAGGTGCCGTTGAGGCTGCCCACGTCGCGCACGGAGAACTGGCCGCCGCGAAGGCGGTAGAACTCCACGTGCCGCCGGGAGACGGTGATGTCGTCCAGGAAGATGTCGCTCTCGGGATGGCGCCCCGTGGTGGTGAGCTCCTTGTCGAGGCGGAAACGGCTCCCGGCGTTGGGCCCCCTGGTCACGGTGAGCAACGCCGTGCCAGGCGGCAGCTGCTCCACCAGCGCGCGCTCGGCGAGGAGCATGTCACCGGTCTCAGCCTCGTACGCCTCGATTCCCGCGACAGAGATCGTCGATGTGGTGTCCCCGGCGACCTCGGTTCTGGTCAGCGGTGACCCACAACGGGAACAGAAACGGGCATCCTCGGGGTTGGCGTGCCCGCACTGCGTGCAGTAGACGCTCGGCATCGATCGGCTCGGCCTCCTACCGCGAAGACGCGGCAACGGGGATCTGGGCGCGCCTCGCTTCGCTCTTCAAGTTTGCGAATGCCGCAACTTACGCTGATCAGCGGCAAAGGTCAAGGCGGGGCGCTGGACGACGGGTTCGGACGGTGACAAAGTTACCGCCGCCCGAGCCCCAAGGTCCATGCCGCCGCGCGTTTCTACATTACGATCTTGTACGTTCCGCCGCCACCGATCCGCCAGTGTCACTCTGCGTGATGGTTTCATGCGGATTGCCGGACAAATTTCAGCTCCGAGGGTCAGGAAGCCGCCTCCTCGACCACGCGGGCCCAGTGCTCCAGGAGCGACTGGGCGGTGTCCACGTCGGCGGCCTCGGCCCACAGATCGGTGACCGGCTCGGTGGCGGCGGGCAGGATCAGCACCCAGCTCCCGTCCGCGGCGGCCACCCGCACCCCGTCGGTGGTGTCGACGCGGCAGCCGTCGGGCTCGGCCTCGGCCGCCTCGATGACCGAGCGCATGACGGCGCCCTTGGCCGCCCACGGAGTCGGCACCGTACGCTTGAGCAGCTTGGCCTCGGGGATGCGCGCGTCGATCTGGCTGAGCGAGAGCCGGGTGCGGGCGACCAGGCCGAGCAGCCGCATGAACGCCGCCACCCCGTCGATCGCCGGGCCGAACTCGGGCACCACGAAGCCGCCCCTGCCGTCACCCGCGAAGATCATGTCCTCGTCCACCGCGGCCGAGGTGAGCGCGTCGACCGCCGTGGAGGTCCACCGCACCTGTACGCCGTGGAAACGGCAGACCTGCTCGGCGACCCTGGTGGTGGTGACGGGCAGCGCCACCCGGCCGGTCCTGCGCTCGGCGGCGATCAGGTCGAGCACGACGAGCAGGGCCCGCTCCTCGCCGATCAGCTGGCCCATCTCGTCCACCAGCGCGATGCGCTCCCCCACGGGGTCGAACCGCACCCCGAAGGCCGCTCTGGAGGAGCTCACGAGCTCCGACAGGCGCTGCAGGTCCCTGCGGCGCTCGGCGAACGTCTCCGTGGGCGAGATGTCGTCCAGGCGGGCGTTCACGGTGAGCACGTCGACGCCGACCCGGCCGAGCAGCGTGGGCAGGACCAGCGCGGAGGTCCCCCCGGCGCAGTCGACGACGACCTTCATGTCCCTGATGCCGGTCATGTCGACGCAGCGCAGCAGCTCGTACGCGTAGTCCTCGACCGCCCTGGCGGGAAAGCGGAGCTCGGCGATCTCGCCGGGGAAGGCGCGCCGGAACTCCTGGCGGGAGAAGACGCGCTCCAGCTTGCGCTGGGCGGCCGGGGGCAGGTCGGCGCCGCGGTCGTCCATGATGACGATGTCGATGCTCTGCGGGTCGCCCGCGGTGGTGCGCAGCGCGATGCCGCCCGCGGCCGACTCCCTGGCCGTGTGGAAGCGGGCCACCGGCAGCGGCGCGGCCTCCAGGTCCAGGACGTTGATGGCGCTGGCGTTCAGCGCGCCGATCACCGCCCGCTTCAGCGCCCTGGCGGCCAGCGAGGAGTCGCGCGAGGTGACGACGTGCTCGCCCTTCTTCAGGGTGGTGGCGTACGCGCTGGCCAGCCGTACGCACAGCTCGGGGGTGATCTCCACGTTGACCAGGCCGCTGACGCCGCGGGGGCCGAACAGGCTGCGCTGGCCGCGCGACTCCCAGATGACGCTGGTGTTGACGACGGCGCCGGCCTCGATGGTCTTGAACGGGTAGACCTTGACGCCGCTGGAGACGTACGCCTCGGGCTCGATGACGCACTCGTCGCCGATGACGGCGTTCTCCTCGATGCGGGCCCCGGCCATCACGTCGGTGCTCTTGCCGATCACGCAGCCGCGCAGGTGGCTGCCGGGGCCCAGGTAGACGTTGTCGTGGACGACCGCCCGGTGCAGGAAGGCGCCTTCGCGCACGACCGTGTTGTTGCCGAGCACCGTGTACTCGCGCAGCTCGGCGCCGCCCTCGACCTTGGAGTACGCGCCGACCAGCAGCGGGCCCTTGAGCACCGCGTCGGGGTCGACCGAGGCCGACTCGGCCACCCAGACGCCCGGCGAGACCTCGAAGCCGCCGATGTCCACGGCGACCCGGCCGGACAGGGCGTCGGCCTGGGCCTTGAGGTAGCTGTCGTGGGTGCCGACGTCCTCCCAGTAGCCCTCGGCGACGTAGCCGAAGATGGGGGCGCCGCGCTCCAGCAGGGTGGGGAAGACGTCTGCCGACCAGTCGACGGGCTCCCCCGAGGCGACCGCGTCGAGGACCTCGGGTTCCATGATGTAGATGCCGGTGTTGACGGTGTCGGAGAAGACCTGTCCCCAGGTGGGCTTCTCCAGGAAGCGCTGGACCCGGTTGCCCTCGTCGACGATCACGATGCCGAACTCGAGGGGGTTGGGCACCCGTTTCAACCCGATAGTGACAAGCGCCGAATTTTCACGGTGAAAACGGACCATATCCGACAAATCGATATCGGTCAGGGCGTCGCCGGAGATCACCAGGAATCGGTCGTCGCGCAGGCGGGCCGCGGCGTTCTTCACGCTGCCCGCCGTGCCCAGCGGAACGTCTTCGGTGGCGTATTGCAGGCTCATGCCGAGTTCGTCGCCGTCGCCGAAGTAGTTGCGCACGAGCGCGGCCAGGAACTGGAGGGTGACCACGGTCTCGGTGATGCTGTGCCGTTTGAGCAGCCGCAACACGTGCTCCATGATCGGGCGGTTGACCACGGGCAGCAGGGGCTTGGGCTGGTTGGCCGTCATCGGACGCAGCCGAGTGCCCTCTCCACCCGCCATGACGACCGCCTTCACCCGATCACTCCTCCTTGGTCGCGGTTACGAGCCGTCGTACCTGTACCCCATACAGCACCCCCGACCACCAGTACAGGCCCGTTCCCCAGAGCGCAAAGGCCCACCCGACAATTCGTGCTATATCGGCATACCACCCAGTGTGGGAGGCAAGGAAGAGCAGAGGGAAGGCGTACATCAGGTTGAACATGGCGGCTTTGCCCAGGAAATGCACCTGAAGTGCCTTGTAACCGCTCTTCCGAAGTACGGGAATGAAACACGCGACGAACAGGTCGCGACCCAAGATGATCGCCACCAGCCACCACGGAATGACGTCGCGCACCAGCAGCGCCAGGATCGTGGCGAAGACATAGAGCTTGTCGGCCGCCGGGTCGATGATCCGGCCGAGCCTGCTCATCTGGTTGAAGGCGCGAGCGATCTTGCCGTCCAGCCAGTCGGTGAAGCCGGCGACCGCGAGCACGAGGATCGCCCAGGCATCCGCCTTCGGTCCCAATACCAGCCAGAGGAAGACAGGAACGCCGAGCAGGCGCAGGAAGCTCAGCAGGTTCGGAACCGTCCAGATCCGATCCTCGGCGGAAGTTTCGCTCACGCTGCCGACCCTACTGCGTCGCCTTTCTCCGCAGCGGGGTAGGCATAGCGGATGAAGAGGAACGTCCTGATCGTGATGTGCGCGGGCCTGTTCGTCGGTCAGCGGTCGGTCAGGTGCGGAGGAAGCTGTGGGTGTGGCCTACCGGCTCGAAGCCGAGCCGGTCGTAGAAGTCCTTGGGCCAGTCGGCGGCGTCGGCCAGCAGGAACACCAGCTCGCTGCCGGCCGCCTCGGCGAGCAGCGCCCTCATCAACGTGCGGGCGTGACCCCGGCCTCGGTGGCGGTCCCCCGTGTAGAGGTTCTCGATCTCCGTGACGGCGCCGTTCCGGTAGATGTCGGCCCGGGCGGCGAGTTCGCCGTCCTCCGTCCGTACGCCGCGGAAGCCGACCGTGTCGGCGCCGCGCAGCCGCTCCTCCACGCGCCTGGCGAGCTGGTCGATCACGTCGGTGGTGGCCTCGGGCAGCGTCTCGCGCCAGCCGACCCGGAGGGTGGGCAGCAGCGCGGGCAGGTCGAGGTGCTCCACGGGTGCCGCGTCGTGCGGGAACGTGCCGCGGAAGACCATGACCAGGTTGGTCTCGTGGGTGTAGCCCGCGGCCTCGAAGGCGGGCGCGTACGCCCGGCCCAGGCGGTCGTCGTCGACGTTGACCAGCCGGTGGGCGTACCCGGCGAGCACCTGGTCGGCCGCCTTCAGCGCCGCGCCGGGATCGTCGCCGGACCAGATGACGAGCTTG
Source organism: Nonomuraea sp. NPDC049158 (assembly GCF_040648335.1). Taxonomy (NCBI): domain Bacteria; kingdom Bacillati; phylum Actinomycetota; class Actinomycetes; order Streptosporangiales; family Streptosporangiaceae; genus Nonomuraea; species Nonomuraea sp. NPDC049158. The sequence continues at coordinate 203,192 of NZ_JBEZDM010000017.1, read as the reverse complement.
TTGTCGTCGTACGAGCCGGGGTAGCGGTCGTTGAGCACGGCGAACCCGCCGGGCACCTCGACGGTCCGCCCCGCCTTCCGCCGGGTGAAGTCGTGCGTGAAGGCGACACTACGGGCGAAGTCGTGCGCGAAGGCCGCACTGCGCGCGGAGTCGGGCACGAAGGCCGCACTGCGCACGGAGTCGGGCGTCAACGCGCCATTTCTGGTGAAGGCATCCTGAGGCCCGGCATCCGCGCCGCCGAAACCGCCGGTCATGGGCGGGCCGCCGCGATGAAGCGTCTGATGAGGTCGGTGTCCTTCACGCCGGGCGCCACCTCGACCCCGCTGGACACGTCCACGCCCCACGGCGCCGCGGCGGCGACGGCCTGGGCGACGTTGGACGGGTCGAGGCCGCCCGCGAGCAGCCAGCGCCCCGAGGGGCGGCCGCGTACCGCCGCCCAGTCCCAGGGCTCGCCGGAGCCGGGGCGGGGCGCGTCGACGATGAGCAGGTCCTCGTCGTAGGCGCCGCAGCGCAGGTCGGCCTCGGCGTCGACGGCCCTGACCAGGGTATGGCCGAGATCCTTCAACGCGGTGAAGTCGCCGTGCGGATGCCGGCCGTGCAGCTGGACGCCGCGCACTCCGGAGGCGAGCGTGGCGGCGCGGACGGCCTCGGGGCTCTCACCGCGGAACACGCCGACGGTGAGGACGTGGGCGGGGACCGCCGCGGCCAGCTCGGCGGCCCGCTCCGGGGTCACCTGACGAGGGCTTCTGGTCAGCACGAACCCGATGGCGTCGGCGCCCGCCTCGACGGCGGCCGCCACGTGCTCGGGCTCGCTCAACCCGCAGATCTTCACGTACACACCGTCGACCCTAACGGCCAACGGCGGCGACCGGGACTCGGTAACCCCCGAGCGAACGACCCCGAGCGGACGGCGGCGACCGGGATCCCGGCAACCCCCGGACAGCGCGCGGTTCAGCTCAGGGGATCACCCGCAGGGCCGCCGCGGGAGTGGCGGAGGGGCTGGCGTAAGGGGTGGTGTACCGGGCGGAAGGCCGCGTCCACCAGGCCGGTGCGGTAGGCGACGACCGCTGCCTGGATCCGGTTGCGCAGCCCCAGCTTGTCCATGGCGGCGGCGACGTGGGACTTGACCGTGGTGACGCCGACGCTCAGTTCCTCGGCGATCTCCGCGTTCGACAGGCCGGTGCCGACCAGCGCCAGCACCTCCAGCTCCCGGTCGGTGAGCAGGGCGGGGACCGGTACGCTCGCCGCCTCCTCGGCCGCCAGGAAGCGGGCGACCACCCGGCGCAGCACGGAGGGGGCCAGGAGCTGCTCGCCGGTCGCGGCCCTGCGTACGGCGTCGATCATGCGTTCTGGCTCGTCGTCCTTGACCAGGAAGCCGACGGCGCCCGCGCGCAGGGCCGCGTAGACGTTGGAGTCCTCGGCGAACGTGGTGAGCACGACGATCCTGGTGGCCGGCCGCGCCACCAGGATCCGCCTGATCGCCTCCAGCCCGTCGACCCTGGGCATGCGCAGGTCCATCAGGATCACGTCGGGCAGGTGGAGTTCGGCCAGGCGTACGGCCTCGGCGCCGTCCTCGGCCTCGGCCACGACCTCCATGTCGCCCGTGACCTGCAGGAGCATGCGTACGCCCGCGCGGACCAGCGCCTGGTCGTCGGCGACCAGCACGCGGATCACGCGCCACCTCCCGTGAGGCCCCCGGTGAAAAAGCGGTCGGTGACGCACCCCGTGCGCTCACCAACGGGCTCGGTGGCGTGCGGGGCGGTGGGCAGGTTCGCGGTGAGCTGCCAGCCGCCGTCCTGGTCGAGGCCCGCGCTCAGCGTGCCGCCGAGCGCGCGGACGCGCTCGCGCATGCCGGCCAGGCCGCGGCCGGACGAGGGCAGGCGTTCGATGGTGGTGGGCGGGGAGCCGTTGCGTATGTGTACGGTCAGCCCTTGGCCGGCGGAGGTGACGGCGACACTCACCCGAGTGCCGGGACCGGCGTGCTTGAGCACGTTCGTGAGACCTTCCTGGACGATGCGGGCCGCGGAGGCGCGGGCCACGAGGGGCGCGTACGCGGTGGCGGGGTCGAGTTCCAGCTCGACCTGGAGGCCGGCGGCGGTCATCCGCTCGGCGGACTCGCGTATGAGGGCCGCGGGGTCGGCCGCCATGTCGGGCCGGCGGCCGGGGTCGCGCAGCACGTCGAGCAGCCCGCGCAGGTCCTCCAGCGCCTGGTGGCCCGTCTCGCGGATATCGGCCAGCGCGTCGGCCACGGGCCCCTCGGGGGCGGCGTAGCGGGCGGCGCCGGCGCGCAGGACCATCGCGCCCACGTGGTGGGCCACGATGTCGTGCACCTCGCGGGCGATGTTCTCGCGTTCGAGGAGCTGGTCGGCGCGTACCTGGGCGACCGCCAGCCGCGCCGACTCGCGCAGCCGCAGCCCTTCGGCCTCGGCGGCCGCCTGCCGTACGCCCAGGTAGCGGCCGATCGCGACGGGCGTGGTCACCAGGGCCATCAGGACGGCGACGCGGAAGGCGGTGACCTCGGTCGAGTCCTGGACGATCGCGATGGAGGCGAGCATGGTGCAGGTCACGTAGGTGACGGTGATCCAGGCCCAGGAGGCGATCCGCATCGCGAACACGCAGAGCGCGATCAGCGTCAGGATCAGGCAGGTGGTGACCGCCTCGTTGAGATACTGGTCGGCGGCGATCAGCAGCACGCTCTGGAACATGAACACCAGTCCGGGCAAGCGCCGCGCGACGCCGAGGGAGAGCCCGCCCAGCACCGCGAGCAGCCCCACGACCCAGACCGGCGCGGTGCCGCTGTGCCACTCGGTCCAGGTGCTCAGCACCGTGAACGCCACCCCGCCGCCGGCCAGCAGCACGTCCGGGGTGAGGTCGGCGTCCTTCAGCCGCCCGGCGGGGCCGCGCAGGTAGGCGCCGATGAGGACGGGCAGGGCGGGGACGAGCACCGAGTACATCCACGCGTTCGAGGTGAACGCGATGCCCGGGTCGGCCAGGTTGACCGCGGTCGCGGCGATGGCCACGCCCAGCGCCAGGCAGGTCGGCCGCCACCCCGAGCGGTAGGCGACCAGGCCGACGGAGACGCAGAGCAGCATCTGGGCGGTGTTGGAGGTGAAGGACCCCACCTGGTCGGTGAAGACGAGGAAGGCGGCCAGGTAGAGGCTCACCGCCAGCGGCGCGCGCCTGACCAGGCCCATGGGCGCGCCTACGCCCACGGCCATCGGGATCACCTCGTTGCCCGGCAGCAGCGCGGAGCCGCCGCCCTTGGCCGACAGCAACACGTCGAGAGCGGTCCCCGCGGCCGCGAGCACCAGGTCGAGGGGCACACCACGCCATCGCATGCGGACACGGTATCCGGGTGGCGAGCACCCGACGGCGGGCCCGCGGCTCCTCCCGCCGGAGGAGGCGGTCTCCTCCAAGTGGCCGCAGCTTCCTCCCTTGGGGGGACGAAATCGGGGCGAGAACTCCCTTACGTTTGTGGTATGCCCAATGACACCGCAATGTTCCTCGGCCAGTTCCTGCGCGCTCCGGCCACCATCGGGGCGCTCGCGCCCAGCTCACGGTGGCTCGCGGCGGCGGTCTGCGCGCCGGTCCCGGAACGCGGCGAGCCGACCGTGGTCGAACTCGGCCCTGGTACGGGGCCCTTCACCGCCGAGATCCAGCGCCGGCTGGGCGGGCGCGGCCACCACCTGGCCGTGGAGGTCAACCAGTCGCTGGCGGCGCTGCTGGCCGAGCGGTTCCCCACCGTGGACGTCGCGAACGACGACGCGACCGACCTGCGCCGCCTGCTCAGCGAGCGCGGCCTGCGGCAGGCGGACGTGGTGGTCAGCGGGCTGCCCTGGGCGGCCTTCCCCGACGACCTGCAGCGCGGGCTGCTCGGCGCGGTGGCCTCGACATTGAGCCCGGCGGGGGCGTTCACCACCTTCTCCTACATCCACGCCGTCCCGCTGAACTCGGCGCGCCGCTTCCGCGCGCTGCTGGCCGAGCGGTTCGAAGAGGTCGTGCGGGGTCGTACGGTGTGGCGCAACGCGCCTCCGGCGTTCGTGTTCCACGCCCGCCGGCCTCGACCCTGAACAGAACTTACTTCTACGATGGTGTGATGGATTTCACCCTTCCCGAAAGCGCCCTGGCCGTCCAGCGCGGCATCGGCGACATCTGCGCCCACTATGACCTCGACTACTGGCAGCGGTGCGAGGCGGACAAGCGCTGGCCGGAGGAGGTCTGGGCGGAGCTGGCCAAGGGCGGGTGGCTGGGGCTGGCCGTGCCCGAGGAGTTCGGCGGGGGCGGCCAGGGGCTGCTGGAGCTGGCGGTGGCGACGGAGACGCTGGCCGCCTCCGGGGCGGCCGGCGGCTCGGCGTTCACGTACGTGCTGACGCCCGGGTTCGGCGCTCTCACCCTGGCCAGGCACGGCACGGCCGAGCAGCGGGCGGAGCTGCTGCCCCGGCTGGCCACGGGTGAGGTGGAGACGTGCTTCGCGCTGACGGAGCCGGACGCGGGCTCCAACTCGCTGGCGATCACCACGGCGGCCCGGCGCGACGGCGACGACTATGTGATCAAGGGTCAGAAGATCTGGATCACCGGCGTGCAGCGGGCCACCTGGATGCTGCTGGTCACCAGGACCGTCCCGGCGGCCGAGGCCAGGCCGCGTACGCACGGGCTGACGGTGTTCCTGGTGAACGTGCCGGAGGCGGTGGCGGCCGGGCGGTTGTCCTACCAGCCGATCCCCAAGCTCGGCGCCAACACGACGCCGTCGAACATGGTGTTCATCGACGACCTCCGGGTGCCCGCCTCCAGCGTGGTGGGGCAGATCGACCAGGGCGCGGCGGTGCTGTGGGACATCCTCAACCCCGAGCGCGTCCTGCTCGCCGCCTCCGCGCTCGGCGGGGCCGAGGTCGCGTTGCGGGTCGCGGTGCGGTATGCCAAGGAGCGCGAGGTGTTCGGCCGGCCGATCGGCGCCAACCAGGCCATCGCGTTCCCGCTGGCACAGGTCAAGGCCAAGATCGAGCTGGCCCGGCTGATGATCTACAAGGCCGCGTGGTCGTTCGACCGGCGTCTGCCGTGCGGCACCGAGGCCAACATCGCCAAGCTCACCGCCTCACAGGCGGCGTGGGAGGCGGCCGACGCCGCCTTCCAGACGTACGGCGGGATGGCGTACTCGCTGGAGTATCCGGTGGCCAGGCTGCTCACGGACGCCCGCATCGGGAAGGTGGCGCCCGTGACGGAGGAGCTGCTGCTCAACTACCTCGCGACCCAGGTGCTCGGGCTGCCACGCAGCTTCTGATCGGTCGACGGTGTGGCCGATCCGCCGCGCTGCTTCTGACTGATCGACGGTGTGGCCGATCTGCCACGCGCACCAGCGTCCGGCGAGCCGCGGCTTCGTCTCCCGGGGCGGCGTTCTCGGCCTCGGCGGACAGGCCCGATCCGGCGCTGGTGCGGCAGCAGCCCTTCCACACCGTCCAACGGTCACGCCTACCCTGGGCACGCGGGTGAAACCGCAGGTCAGCCGAAGTCCGGCGACCGTTTCTCGCGCACCGCGCGCACACCCTCCACCACGTCGGGGCCGCTGAAGCCGAGGAACTCCATGGCGAGCGAGGCGTCGAAGGTGGGCCCGGCCATGCGCAGCCAGTTGTTCAGGGAGTATTTGGTGAGGCGGATGGCCTCCTGGGAGCCGGCCGCGAGCCGTACGGCGATCTCCATCGCCTTGTCGTGCACCTGGTCGTCGTCGACGCACAGGCTCACCAGGCCCATCCGCTCGGCCTCCGCGCCGGTGACGGGCTCGCACAGCAGCAGGTGGTATTTGGCCTTGGCCAGCCCGCACAGCAGCGGCCAGATGATCGCGGCGTGATCGCCCGCCGCGACGCCGAGCCTGGTGTGGCCGTCGATGATGCGGGCGGTGCGCCCGGCGACGGAGATGTCGGACAGCAGGGCGACGGCCAGCCCGGCGCCCACCGCGGGCCCCTGGACGGCCGAGACGATCGGCTTGGCGCAGTTGAGCACGTTGTAGACGATGTCGCGGGCCTCGGCGAACACGCGCAGCCGGGTGGCGTGGTCGCGAGTCATCTCCTCGATCATCGACAGGTCGCCGCCGGCGGAGAACGCCTCGCCCTCTCCCCTGACGACCACCGCCCTGACGGAGTCGTCGCGGTCGACGTCGCGCCAGATCTCGGCCAGCTCGCGGTGGCCGGTCATGTCGACGGCGTTGCGCCTGCGCGGCTCGCTGATCGTGATCCGCAGCACGCCGTCGGCGGCCGTGTCGATCTTCAGCTTCTCGTACGCGCTCCGGTACGTCACAGAGCATCCCGAAGCCGGTCGGCCACGTAGTCGCGGGCCTCGACGGCCTGGTCGAACAGGCCCGGCAGGCCGAAGAAGCCGTGGATCGCCCCGTCGAACCTGCGCGTCTCGACGGGCACCCCCGCCTCGGCCAGCCGCGTGCCGTAGCGCTCGCCGTCGTCGCGGAGCACGTCGTATTCGGCGGTCACCACGGTCGCGGGCGCCAGCCCGGCGAAGGACGGCAGCCGCAGCGGGGACAGCCGTGGATCCGCCGGGTCGGCCTGGCCGGCGTAGTGGCGCAGGAACCAGGCGAATTCCTCGGCGTCGAGACCGTAGCCCGTGGCGAACTCGGTGTGGCTGGGGGAATCCATGGCCGCGTCGAGCGCCGGGTAGACGAGCACCTGATGAGCCAGGCGCAGCCCGGCGTCGCGGGCCTGCCAGGCGGCCACGGCGGCGAGGTTGCCGCCGGAGCTCTCGCCCATCACCGCGACGCCGCCGTCGCACTGGTAGAAGGCGGGGCGGGCGAAGATGTCGCGCACCACGGTCCAGGCGTCGTCGGCCGCGGCCGGGAACGGGTGCTCGGGCGCCAGCCGGTAGTCGACGGAGACGACCACCGCGCCGGTGCGGATGGCCAGGTCGCGGCCGAGCGCGTCGCTGCGCTTGATGCCGCCGCCCACCCAGCCGCCGCCGTGGAAGAAGACCACCACGGGCAGCGCGCCGTCGCCCCGGTCGGCGCGGTAGACGCGGATGGGCACGTCCTCGGCGCTCTCGTCGCGGACGAAGGGCAGGTGGGTGAGCGGCCCGCGCTGCAGCGCGAGGTCGTCCCGGGCCCGGGCCTCCTGGATCCCGGCCAGGTCCATCTCGGCCGGGCCGGGGCCGGGATCGGACATGTAGCGCTCGATGAACTCCTGCGCCTGGGGGTGCAGTGGCATGATCGAAGCCTAGCGGGCCGCCTCCACGAGCGCATCGAAAAGCCGTCCGTCCTCGGCCCGCTCCGGGTGCCACTGCACGCCGACCCCGAACCGGTGGCCCTGCAGCTCGATGCCCTCGACGATCTGGTCCTCGGCCCAGGCCACGGCCAGCAGCCCGTTGCCCAGCCGGCGTACCGACTGGGTGTGCGGCGCGACCACCTCGACCTTGTCGCCCACCGCCTTGCCGAGCTTGCTCGACACGCTCACCTGGATGACGTGCGGCGTGCCCGGCTCGGCGTGCCGCTCGTTGTCGAGCATCTCGGGCAGCCACGGGATCAGCGTGCCGCCCTGGGCGACGTTCAGCACGTGCATGCCGCGGTCGATGGCCAGGATCGGCACGTCGGCCTGTACGGCGGCGCGGGCCAGGGCCAGCTCGAACCGGTCACGGTGTCCCTGCGCCTCGGGCACCCGCTCGTCCTGCTCCTCGCCGTAGGCACTGCCGCCCACCTCGACCCCGCCGGCCAGCACCACGCCCCGCAGCCCTCGTACGTAGTCGTCGATCGCGTGCAGGTTCAGCGGCGGCAGCACCACGGGGGCGCCCCCGGCGCGCTCGACGGCCTTGGCGTAGGACGGGGGCGACAGCACCGCCTCCCGCACCCAATCGCCCCAGCGGGCGGCTTCGAAGTAGGCGGTGATGCCGATCAGCGGTCGGGACATGCGATCTCCAGGGTGCCTGGTGGAGTACGTGCCGCCGCCGGTCATCACGACGGCCGCACGCCCATCATGGCGTACACCATTTCGGTTATGTCACCTCTCCTGAAGATCCCTGCTGCATAAGGGGTATTCACGGCACCGTGAGAAGGACCGGCAGCTCCGCCGCGGAGTTGGAGAACAGGGACGGTACGGGGACCAGCGCCGCGGGCGGGACGGCCAGCGACAGGCCCGGATAGCGGCGGAAAAGGGCGGGCAGCGCCTCGGTGGCCTCCAGGCGGGCCAGCGGGGCGCCCAGGCACAGGTGGGGGCCGCCGCCGAAGGCCAGGTGCCGGCGCTGCTCGCGGGTGATGTCGAACCGCGCGGCGTCCGGGCCGTGGTGCTCCCCGTCGCGTCCCACCGCGCTGTACGGAGCCAGGATGGCCTCTCCGGCGGGGATGGTGACGCCGGCGATATCGATGTCCTCCAGCGGGTAGCGGGCCATGAAGTTGCCGATGGGCGCGTCCCAGCGCAGCGTCTCCTCCACCACGGCCGACCAGGTCTCCTCGCCGCCGGCCACCGCCAGCCCGCGCTGGTCCGGGTGGGTGAGCAGGGCGCGGGCGCCGTTGACGATCAGGCTGAGCGTGGTCTCGTGCCCGGCGGCGAGCATCAGCCACAGCGTGCCGACCAGCTCCTCGTCGGTGAGCCGCTCCGGGTCGTCGCGCTGGGCGGCGATCAGCTCGCTGATCAGGTCGTCGCCTGGCTCGGCGTGCCGCGCGGCGACGAGCCGGTCGAGCAGCAGGTAGATGTCGCGCTGGGTCTTGAGCACCTCTTCCGGAGGGGTGGTGGAGCGGAAGATGCTGTCCACCAGCTCCCGCAGCTCCGGGCGCTCCTCCTCCGGCACCCCGACCAGCTCGCAGATCACCTGCATGGGCAGCGGGTAGGCGAAGTGCTTGCGCAGGTCGACGGTCCCGTCGGCGGCCGCGTGCGCGGGCAGGTCGTCGAGCAGCCCGCCGACGATCCCGGCGATGCGCGGCCGCATGCTCTGGACGCGGCGCGGCGTGAGCGTCTGGGTGACGAACTTGCGCAGCCGGTGGTGCTCCCGCCCGTCGGCGGTGACCATGTTGGTGACCTTGACCATGCCGATGAGCGGCCAGTCGTCGGCGATGCGGCCGTCACGGACGGCCGTCCAGTTGTGCCAGTCCTTGCTGACCCTGCGGTCGGTCAGCAGGTCGGCCAGCAGCGCGTGATGGGTGACCGACCACGCCTCCACGCCGCCCGGCAGGACGACGCGGACGACGGGGCCCAGCTCCCGCAGCCGGGCGGCCTCGCCATGATGGTCGGTCCCGGCGGGGTCGAGGGTGACTACAGGGATCATGAACGGTCTCCAAGCGCGCGGAAGTGCACGGGCAGCGAGGCGGGGCAGCGGGTCCACGGTGACGGGTGCGGGGTCAGCTCCGCGGCGTCCACGGACAGGCGTACGTCGGGCAGCAGGTGCAGGGCCGTCTCCACGGCGGTGCGGGTGATGAGCCGGGCGGGGACGGGGGCCGGGCAGACGTGCGGGCCGGCGCTCCAGGCCAGGTGGGCGCGGTTGCCCAGCTCGATCTCCGTCGCGCCGCCGTGGACGCGCGGGTCGTCGTTGGCCGCCGACAGGCCCAGGATGAGCGCGTCACCGCGGGCGATGCGCCGGCCGCCCAGCTCGGTGTCGCGCAGGGCGTACCGGGCGGGCATGTTCGTCATGGGCGGGTCGCGCCAGAGCACCTCATCCAGCGCGTCGTCGACGCCCATACGCCCGCCGCGTACCCGGCCGGCGAAGCGCGGGTCGGTCAGCATGAGCCGGAAGGTCTGCGCGATCCACGTGGTCGTCGTCTCCTGCCCGGCGGAGATCATCACCACCATCGACTGCAGCACCTCGGCCTCGTCGCGCAGGTCGGCGTGGGCCAGGAAGTGGCTGGTCAGGTCGTCGGAGGGGGTCTCCTTCCTGGCCCGCAGCAGGCCGCCGAGTATCTCCTCGAACCTCTTGTTGCCGGCCTGGGAGTCCTCGGCGCTGCCGAACAGGGCGCGCAACGCCGCCAGCAGCTCGTGGCCCTGGCCGGTGTCGAGGCCGAACAGGCCGGCGATGGCCAGCATCGGGACGACGGCCGCGTAGTCGCCGACCAGGTCGGCGCCGCCGCGGTCGGCGAAGCCCTCGATGAGCTCGCGGCACATGGTCTCGACGGAGCGGCGCATGCGGCGCTGGTCGATCGCGGCGACCCCGTCGTCGATCGGACGGCGCAGGCGGCGGTGCTCGGCCCCGTCGGCGCCGATCACGTTGGGCCGCCAGAACATCATCGGCCCCAGCCCCGAGTCGGGCGGCACGACGCCTTCCTGGAACAGCCGCCAGTTGCGGGCGTCGCGCGAGTACAGCTTCTCCTGCCGGGTGATGGTCAGCAGCTCCTGGTAGCCCATGACCAGCCAGGCGCCGACGCCCGGCTCCAGCTCCACCCAGGCGACCTCGCCCCAATCGCGGCGCAGCCCGCGCAGGACGCCGCGCGGGTCGGGGCAGGTCGTGGTGGCGGACAGGGGGATCATGAGGGGCCCTTCTGCAGGGCGAGCGCGTGCTCGACGAGGGTGATCAGCGCGTCCACCGAGGAGGAGCGGCTCCTGGCGTCGCAGTTCACGATGGGCGTGCCGGGCTCCAGGTCCAGGGCCTCCCGCAGCGCCTGCGCGCTGTGGTCGGCGGAGTCGGGGAAGTGGTTGACGGCGACGGCGAAGGGCAGGTCGCCGCGGAGTTCGAGCTGGTCGATCACCTCGAAGCTGCCCTCGATGCGGCGGGTGTCGACCAGGACGAGCGCGCCCACGGCGCCCTCGCCGAGGCCGGCCCACAGGTCCCAGAAGCGCCGCTGGCCGGGCGTGCCGAACAGGTAGAGCGCGGTGTACGGGCTGAGCGTGATGCGGCCGAAGTCCATGGCCACGGTGGTCGTGGTCTTGCCCCCCAGCCCGGCCAGGTCGTCCACGCCGACGCTGGCCTGCGTCATGGTCTCCTCGGTGCGTAACGGCTCGATCTCGCTGACCGCGCCGATCATCGTGGTCTTGCCGACGCCGAAGTCGCCGACCACGAGGATCTTGACCGCCTGCTGCACGGTGTCGGGCAGGTAGCGGTCAGCTGAGCCGGCGGAGCCCATTGAGCACCTCCTGGAGGGTCGTCAGGTCGGGACGCCCGGCTTCCGGGATACGGGAGCGGGCTATGAGGTGGCCGGAGTCGACCAGGTCGGAGGCTAAGATCCCGGCCACGCTCAGCGGCAGCCTCAGGTGCGCCGCCGCCTCCGCCAGCGACAGGAGCCGCCCGCACATGCGCAGCAGGTCGCGCGCCTGGCGGGTGGCGGAGGGCGGCAGGGGCTTGCCGGCGTCGGCCACGACGAGGAGGGTGTCGAGGCCGATGGTGTTGCGGGTGGGGCGGGCCCGGCCCTGGGTCAGCACGTAGGGACGTACCGCGCTGTCGTGGTACTCGCCGCTCATTTCCGCGCGGCCCGGCGTGCGGGGGTGCTGAAGTTCCTCTCGCCGATCTTGATGACCTGGGCCTGCATCTGCTGCGCGATGAGCCGCGGGTCGACCACCGGATCGGTGATGACCACCAGATGGGAGCCGGATCCGGCGGCGCGGGCGAACAGGAAGCCGCCCTCGAAGCCCACCATCAGCTCCCTGACGGCCCGGTTGCCGCCGCCGAACTCGCGCCCCACGCTCTGGGCCAGCGACTGCAGTCCGGAGCAGGCGGCCGACAGCCGGTCGGCGACGTCCCTGTCCGTACCGGCCGAGCGGGCCTTCAGCAGGCCGTCGGAACTGAGCACGACCACGTGGCGGACCCCGGGGACCCAGACGACCTCGGCGATCATCCAGTCCTGGTCTTGGTGCATCGGTACCCCGTTCGTCATCGCTCGTGGTTTTCCCCTGCGTCGGGGTCATGGTCAAAGAAGGCGGCCATCCACTCGCCCGCCTGTTCCGGGGTGGCGGGCGGCTCGGCGGCCGGTCCCGCCGCGGCGAGCCGCTCGGCGTCGGAGCCCGTCTCACCTCGGCGTGAGCGCCTGCGCGGCAGCGCGCCGCCGCCCGCCGTGTCCTCCACCGTCCCGGCGACGTGCTCGCCCAAGGGGGCGGGCGCATCCAGCACCGGCTCGTCCGGCACGGGCTCGTCCAGCGTGGGGTGGTCCTGGGCCTGGTCGATCGGCCGGCCCTCGTGGCGCGCGGGCCGGGCTCGTGGCGGCGCCTCGGCCGGCTCCAGCGTCTCCACCACCGGGCCGGGCACCAGGACGACCGCGCGCACCCCTCCGTACGGCGAGGGCATCAGGTCGGCCAGGAACCCGTGGCGGCGTACGTAGTGCCCGATGACCGCGAGCCCGGTCTGCGGGATCTCCCCCACCTCGCCCACGTCGACGGAGCGGCGCCCGGAGACGATCTCGCGCGCCTGCTCCAGGTGGTGGTCGTCCATGCCGACGCCGCCGTCGTCGATCTCGATGACGGCGCCGCGCTGCACGTTGCGCACCGCCACCAGCACCGTGGTCGCCGGCGGCGAGGACTGGGTGGCGTTGGCGAGCAGTTCGGCCACCAGGTGGATGAGCGGCTCGACCACGTGGGCCGCGACGGCGGTGTCCGGGTCGCCCGACACCTCCACCCGCTTGTAGGCGACGATTCTGGAGGAGGCGGCCCGTACCACGTCGACCAGCGCGAGCGGATTGGGCCACTGCTGTCCCGGCCACTCGCCGCACAGCACGGCGAGACTCTGCGCGTGGCGGCCCTGCTGGGCGGCGGCGTGGTCGACCTGCATGCTGGTCTCGAGCACGTCCGGGTTGTGGGGGTGGCGCTCGGCCATCACCGAGACGTTCTCCTGGATGCGGTGGGCGGAGGTCTGTACGCGCCGGGCCAGCGCCAGCAGGGCCAGCCGCAGCGACTCCTGCCGCTCGCGGTCCCGCTCGGCGGCCGCGCCGACCGCGTCGAGCACCTCTTCCAGCAGTTCGGCCGCGTCCTCGTCGAGCCCCTGGCTCTGGTACGGCGGGGGCACCGCGTCCTGCGCGATCACGGCGGGGATCCGCTTGTCCACCAGGTGCCTGACCGCCTCCTGCAGCGCCTTGGACCGGGCCGCGACGTGCTTGCTCCACTGGGTGTTGCGCTGCTGGAGGTGGTGCTGGAACTCGGCCTCGCGCTGGTGCATGGCGCTCTCGCGGCGGCTCATCGTCCGCACGGCCTCCTGGTGCGCCTGGCGCAGCGCCGCCACGGCGGCCAGGCCGAGGAGCGAGAGCGCCGCGGCGCCGACGCACGCCCAGACGACGCCGGTGCGGCTGTCGAGGAGCAGGGCGGCGAAGGCGCAGCACGCGGCGACCACCGGCAGGGCCAGCGCCGCCGGCCAGAGCCACTGCGTCTGCGGTGCCGGGGGCGCCGGCGTCTGAGCAGTCGGCGTCTGAGGAGCGGGCCGCTGAGGTGACGGTGTCCGACGTGCCGGAGCTTGGGGCGGTGGGGGTTGGGAACGAGCCATGGTCACCTTCGCGAACGGGCTGGAGTATGCGCTGGTCTCAAGCGGGAGGCGGCTACGGAGACCCCCTCTGCCGAAGCAAGCGGCATCTCCCCTTCCAGTCCGTTGCCTCTGCGTCACTCCCAGTGGCGACGCGTCCGCCAAGATCCGATTATTCCGACTCTACTAAATGAGTCAATCCATTCCCCGCCCCCTGTCAGATATATCACAAAGGTGCATTTTATCCCGCTTTGTCGGGATATGTCCGGCTTACGGGCGGCGGCGCGCCTGACAATTTCCGGCCGATCCTGTCAATGAATCGCGTCTTCATATCCAGCCGGGAAAGGCCCGATAAGGACCACCCGAAATGTCATCGTCATAATATCTGGGCCCCCTATGGCCCTTGTCCGGGCAAAACCCGTCGCCCACAATCCAGAGGACACCGACGGACCACAGGAAGGAAACTCAGCGTGCCTGCGAACAATGACGTATTCGCGTACGGCCCCTCGCAAACGAGGTGCTGACGGTGACCCGCCACCGCGCCCCTCTGCCGGACGCCACGAGCGCCGCCTTCCTCGCCGAGGCACTGGCCGAGGCCAATGCCCTGCGCGCCGAGCACCACGCCCCACCGCTGGTCCTGGACCAGGAGCTGGTCGAGTACGCCAGATCCCGCGCCGCGTCGCGATCGGAATACCCGGACGCGGAGGCCGGGCACGACGGGTTACGGGAAGGCACCGGGGAGAACCTTTTCTGGGGCGCCGGCTCGAAACAACTGCCGCTCGACGCGGGGAAAGCGGTTGCCGAATGGTACGAGGAAATCAAGGGCTACGACTTCGCCGACCCGGAAAACGTCGCCGACTGCGGACACTTCACCCAACTGGTGTGGAGGGAGAGCCGGCGGATGGGCGCCGGACGCGTGGCCGGACGGGGCCCGGATTTCTACGAGACGTACATCGTCTTCGTTTTCGAGGCGGCCGGCAATAAGCCCGGCCACTTCGCGGAGAACGTACGGCCCGCCTGACTTCCGGCCCGGGAGCCGTGCCGCCGGCGGCTCCCCCTCCACCCGATCACTTCAGTCACATATGCGAATAAGACACACTTTCACTTTGATGACCGAAATCTTCCCCACGTCGAACGCGAAAAATCACGTTATCGTCACGGACAGTTTTCCTCCGCACTGTATCGGGGCGAAACGGTTGTGACGCTCAGGAGGTGGTGTAAGACTCGAATTCGAGCGAGCAGTCGTGCCGGGGCCCGCCGCACGCTCATTACCCGGAGCCGTCAGGGAGGTGTAACGACACGACCGGAAGAATATTCCGGTCAAAGGGTGGGGTTAATTTCATGTCGTTGAATCCGCGCCTGGTAAAGGAGAGTTTCTCCGTCGTGGAGCCGGTGGCCGACAAGGCCGCCGCCTACTTCTACGGCCGGTTGTTCGCCGAGAGTCCGCAGCTGCGGGGTATGTTCCCCCCGGCCATGGACCTGCAGCGCGACCGGCTCTTCGGCGCTCTGACCCGCATCGTGTGGAGCCTGGACAGCCCGGCCAGCCTGGCGTCCTTCCTCGGCCAGCTCGGGCGGGACCACCGCAAGTACGGCGTGATCGCGGAGCACTACACCGCGGTCGGCAACGCCCTGCTCGCGACCATCAAGCGGTTCGCCGCCGACATCTGGAACGAGGAGATCGAGGCCGCCTGGGCGGCCGCCTACACCGCCGCCGCCAACCTCATGATCGAGTCGGCCGAGTCCGACTCCGGAGTCTCGCCCGCGTGGTGGCTGGCCGAGGTCATCGACCACGAGCTGCGCGCCCCGGACATCGCCGTCGTGACGCTGCGGCCGACGCAGCGCCTGCCGTACACGGCGGGCCAATACGTCAACGTGCAGGTCTCGCGGTGGCCGCGCGTCTGGCGCACGTTCTCCATCGCCAACGCGCCGCGCCCGGACAACACGATCACGCTGCACGTGCGCTCGGTCCCCTGTGGCTGGGTGTCCACCACGCTGGCCAGGGACACCCGCATCGGCGACACGATCATGCTGGGCCCGCCGATGGGCACGATGTCGCTGTGCGACCGCAGCTCGCGCGACGTGCTGTGCGTGGCGGGCGGCACCGGCCTGGCGCCGCTCAAGGCGATCATCGAGCACATCATCGCCTCGGGCCGCCGCCCCAACATCCACCTGCTGTTCGGCGCGCGGACGGCGGCGGAGCTGTACGACCTGCCGGACCTCATCCGGATGGAGTCGTCCTTCCCCTGGCTGCGCGTCCTGCCGGTGGTCTCCGGCCAGGCCGGCTACGAGGGGATGCGCGGCCGGCTGCCGGAGGTCACCCAGCGCTTCCACTCGTGGGCCGAACACGAGGTGTACGTGTGCGGGCCGTCCGGCATGGTCAGCGAGACGGTCCGGCGGCTACGGATCGACGGCGTCCCCCTGTCCCGCATCCACCGCGACATCGTCCAGGGAGAACGCTAACGCGGTGACCACGACCGTTCCCCGGGTGTCCGTTCGCCCCTTACAACGGACCGTCTCCTCCCGCCCCCCGGAGGGGGTATCCCCTCCCCAAGGACGCCAGCCACAACGGACCGGCACACGGATGGAGACGGTCGCGCAACGAACCTGGTCACCGCGCCAGACGCGGCCGCGCGCTAGGAGGCGGGCCGCTGGAAGGCGGCGGCCGTTTCGTCGTCGTTGGGCCAGAACGTCTCGATGGCGAGCTCGGCGACCGTCACGTCCAGGGGCGTGCCGAAGGTGGCGATCGTGGTGAACATCGACAGGATCCGTGTGCCGTGCCTGATCCGCAGCGGCACCAGGAGGTCGGCCGGGCCCGGCACGTGCGCCACGTTCAGGTCCACGCCGGGGTAGGTGTAGGCGGCCAGCTCGTCGTGCAGCTCGGCCAGCTGCCCCGAGCCCGACGCCTCCGCCTGCCTGCGCAGCTGGTGCAGCAGGTGGGCGCGTACCTCCGCCAGGTTGACCAGCCGGCCACCCATCGCGTCGGGGTGCAGCGACAGCCGCATCACGTTGACCGGCTCCTTGAGCAGCTCAGCGGGCACTCCGTCCATGAACAGGGCGGCCGCCGAGTTGGCCGCCACCAGGTTCCAGGCGGCGTCCACGACCAGCGCGGGGTAGGGCTCGTGGCCGGCGAGGATCTTGTCGAGCGCCTGCCGGACGGCCTGCATCTCGGGGGCGCGTACCTCACGTTCGGGGAAGACCGGTGCGAACCCGGCCGCGACCAGCAGCCTGTTGCGGTGGCGCAGCGGCACCTCCAGCTCCTCCGACAGCTTCATCACCATCTCCCGGCTCGGCCGGGCGCGCCCGGTCTCCAGGAAGCTGACGTGGCGAGCCGACACCTCGGCCTCGATCGCCAGGTCGAGCTGGCTCACCCGCCGCCGCTGCCGCCAGGACCGCAGCAGTTCCCCGAACGACTCTTCCCCCACCGCGTACGCGCCATTGACCGACCCCATACGGCAACGCTACCGACAGGAGGGAAGCACGGCGATTACCTCATACGTAATCGCGCAGCAAATCGCCCAGTCCTCGGCGCTCCTGGTCATGGCGTGGCACGATGGCCGGGAAGCGAACACGGGAGCGATGGGAGCTTGTTATGAGCGACGCAGTGCTCGCGATCGGCACCCGCAAGGGCCTGTTCCTCGCCCGCTCGACGGACGGCGGCCCGTACGAGGTGGCGCCGATCCAGTTCTCCACGGTCGGCGTGACCTCGGTGGCGATCGACACGCGCGCCGCCGCGCCGCGAATCCTGGCCGGCATCGAGTACGGCCACTTCGGCCCCTCGGTGATGTACTCCGACGATCTCGGCGAAAGCTGGCAGGAGGCCGAGCGTCCCCCCATCGCCTTCCCCGAGAAGACAGGCGCGACCCTGACCAGGGTGTGGCAGCTCACGCCGTCGCCGGCCGAGCCCGAGGTGGTCTGGGCCGGGGTGGAGCCCGGCGCGCTGTTCCGCTCGGAGGACCGCGGCGTCACCTACGAGCTGGCCGAGGGGCTGTGGGAGCACCCGCACCGGCAGCACTGGCAACCGGGCGGCGGCGGGCTGTGCCTGCACACGGTCGTCAGCCATCCCACCGACCCGGCGGTCATGGGCGTCGCGGTGTCGACGGGCGGCTTCTATCGCACCACCGACGGCGGCCTCTCGTGGGAGGCCGCCAACCAGGGGATCCGCGCGCCGTTCATGCCGGAGGGGCAGCAATATCCCGAATACGGGCAGTGCGTGCACAAGGTCGGCATGCACCCATCCCAGCCCGAGCGGCTCTTCCTGCAGCACCACTTCGGCGTCTATCGCAGCGACGACTTCGGCGGCTCCTGGCACGACATCGGCGCGTCGCTGCCGTCCGACTTCGGCTTCCCGATCGTGGTGCATCCCGCGCGGCCCGACACGGTCTACGTGCTGCCGCTGACCGCCGACATCGACCGCACCCCGGTCGATCACCGCTACCGGGTCTTCCGCAGCCAGGACGCGGGCGGCACCTGGCAGCCGCTGGAGGCCGGGCTGCCCGAGGGGCCGGTGCACGCGAGCGTGCTGCGTGACGCGATGACCGCCTCCGAGGCGGGGGTGTTCTTCGGCACCCGCGACGGCGAGGTCTACTGCTCGCGGGACGACGGCGGCACCTGGTCGACGGTCGTCCGGCACCTGCCCGACGTGCTCAGCGTGCGCGCGGCGGTGCTGTAGCCCATGGCGAAGAACGTGATGATGGTGGTCTTCGTCCTGCCCAGCTCGCTGCGCCGCTGGGTGAGCGGCGACAGCGAGGTGAAGGTCTTCGCCGTCGCCGCCGACCAGCACACCCCGCCGACGCTCGGCTCCGCGCTGGACATGCTGCGGCGTACGCATCCGCTGCTGGAGGAGCGGCTGCGCGACGACTACGGGCGCATCCGCCGGCACATCAACATGATCGTGTGCGGCGAGAACGCCCGCGGCCTCGGCAGCCTCGACTGCGCGCTGCCACCGGGCGCCGAGGTCTACGTCATGCCGGCGCTGGCCTGATCATGCCTGCTTGTCAGCCGCACTGATCACGCCGGCTTGCCGAACCTCGCTGATTCACGGCTGCCGTTTCACCTCACACCTTGCGCCAGCCCGGGACCCAGGCCCCGTCCTCGATGACGTAGTCACCGAACAGGGCGGGCGCCTCCTTGACCATGAGCGCGCCGATGTGCTGGAACAGCAGCCGGATCTCCTCCTCGGCCCCCACCGCCGTGCGCGCCTCGATCGTGTGCCGCAGCGTGCGTACGTTGGCCGTCCAGACCAGGCCGGTGGCCAGCCCCTCCGGGGCGAAGCGGCGCATGAACGAGGTGCGGTGCTTCTTCTCCGAGAACGGCACGCCCTCCTCGTCGAGCCCGAAGTGATCGGCCATCCAGACCTGGAACTGCTCCATCTGCTCCAGCAGGGCCGTGGCCCGCTTCATCAGCTCGGGGTCGGACTGGGCCCACTCGGGGAACCAGAAGGGCAGCTCGTCGAGGCGGACGAAGCGCAGCGACTCCTGCGAGATGGCCACCCCGGGACGGTGCCTGACGAGCTCGTGGGTGAGCACGCGGCTGACGTTGTGCAGCACGAAGCTGAAGTTGAGGTGCTCGAGCACCGAGCCGTGGGCGCTGGCCAGGATGTTGCGCAGGTAGTCGCCCTGGTCCTCGCGGATGCGCACGACGTTGGGGTTGAGTCCGGGCTCGAAGGAGCGGTAGCACAGGCGCCCGGCGAACTCGGCCAGGTTCTGTGCGTCGAGGTCGCCCCGGTCGAGCCGCTCCAGCCAGCTCTCGCCGCCGACCTCGCCGAGGTAGCGGGCGAGCTCGTCGTAGTCGAGTTCTGGACGGGCGACGAGGAACACCTCGGGTTCGACGGTGCGCATGGGCGAGCCCCCGCTCGGGTTAGGCGATGTGATGGCCCCCAGCAAACCAGGTCACGGACCCGCGCGCGACTCGGCGCGGGGCGGGGCCGAACACTTGTCCCTTCAAGTTTTTCGCCCTACAGTCAGCACTCTCGATACTTGAAGGGACAACTTATGAACGTCGTCCTCTGGGTCCTCCAGATCCTGCTCGCCGCCGCCTTCCTCGTGGGAGGGTTCCTGAAGGCCACCCAGCCCAAGGAGAAGTTCCAGGCGCGCATGGGATGGGTGGATGACTTCAGCCAGGCGCAGGTCAGGGCTATCGGCGTGGTGGAGTTCCTCGGCGCGCTCGGCCTCGTGCTGCCCTGGGCCACCGGCATCGCCCCGGTCCTCACGCCCCTGGCGGCGGTCGGCCTCGGCATCACCATGATCGTCGCCGCCCAGGTGCACCGGCGGCGCAAGGAGAGCTTCGCGGTTAACCTGGTACTGCTGGCGCTGACGGTCATCGTCGCGGTCGGCCGATTCTGACGCTGGGGGTCTGTTGGACGAGGGGCTCGGCCGTGACGAGCAGCGAGCGTGGCAGGGCCTGCTCGCGGTGATGCTCGTCGGCATTCCGCGGGTGGAGCGCACGTTCCGCGCGTACGGGCTGGTCCACATCGAATACGGCCTGCTCAACACGCTGGCGGCCGGGCCGTTGCGGCTGAGCGACCTGGCCACCCTGGGCAACGTCTCGATCAGCCGCCTGAGCCACCGGGTCAGCAAGCTGGTCGAGCGCGGCTACGTACGGCTGCGGCCCGACGAGAACGACGGCCGGGCCAGCGTCGCCGAGATCACCCCCGAGGGGCGGGCGGTCATCACCGCGATCGCGCCCGACCACGCGCGGGCCCTGCGCGAGGTGCTGTTCGACCACCTGTCGCCCGAGCAGGTCGCCGCGCTGGCCGACGCCATGCAGAGCGTCGGGGCCAAGCTCGGCGCCTGCATGGCGGACGACCGCGCGACAGAGCGGCCCGGAGGTTGTGGCTAGGTGATGTCGCGCCGGATCGTCGTGGCCGAGGCGACCGCCGAGAAGAGCACCGCGTACCCGAGCAGCACCAGGGCGCCCGCCCAGGCCGGCAGCAGGTAGGCGGTGCCCAGCCCGAGATCGACGCCGCTGTTGGTCACCGCGCCGCCCGCGCCGGCCGGCGTCCACTTGCCGACGGGCTGCAACGCGGGGATCGCGGTGACCAGGGCCTCGACGATGAACACCCACACCACCGCCACGATGATCGCGCCGAGCTGGTTCTTGATCAGCGCGCCCAGCCCGACTCCGAACAGCGTGTAGAGGATCAGCACGAGCAGCACGCCCGCGGCGATGCGCAGGACCTTCGCGGACAGGACCAGTTCACCGCCGGACAGCGGGACCGTCACGACCACCGCGACGGCGGTCAGCGCCAGCACGATCAGCCCGAAGGCCAGTCCGACGACCACGCCCGCCCCGAGCTTGGCCACGACCACCCGCTCGCGCCGGGGCGTGGCGAGGAACGTGGTGGTGATGGTCTGGTAGCGGTATTCGGCGGTCATCATGACGACCCCGAGGATCATCGGGAACAGCACGCCGCTCGAACCGAGCCCCCACAGGAGCTCCTGGAAGGGCACAGTGCCCCGGCTGGGGAAGACCTGCCGGCCGTTCTGGCCGGTCTGGCCGGCGAACCCGATCGTGAGACCGAGCTGCAGGAGCACATAGGCGACCGTGACGCCCAGCATCACCCACCAGAGCCTGGTGGTGCGGAGCTTGAGCAGCTCCGCCCTGATCAGCGTCATCAGCCCTGCCCCTCCCCCGTCAGCTCCAGGAAGACCTGCTGCAGGTCGGAGCGTTCGGGCGTGACCTCGCTCAGCACGACCTTCGCGTCGAGCGCGATCCGGCCGATGTCCTCGGCCTCGAGGCCCCGTACGCGCAGAAACCCGTCCTGCTGTTCGACCGTGGCTCCGGCGCGTTCGAGGGCCGGGACGAGCTCGGCGACCCCCGTGGTGCGCACCCTGACGGCCGCGTCGCCGTTGGAGACCAGCTCGGCCAGGCTGCCCTGGCGCACCAGGCGGCCCTTGGCGATGATCACCACGTTGTCGACGATCTGCTCGACCTCGGCCAGCACGTGGCTGGAGACCAGGACGGCGGCGCCCTGGTCGTGGGACAGGTAGCGCAGGAAGCCGCGCAGCCACTGGATGCCCGCCGGATCGAGCCCGTTGGCGGGCTCGTCGAGGATGAGCACCTTGGGATGACCGATCAGCGCGGTGGCCAGCGCCAGCCGCTGCCGCATGCCGAGCGAGAAGACCTGCACCCGCTTACCGGCCACGTCGGCGAGGCCGACCTGGTCCAGCGCCTCCGTGGCGCGCTCGCGGGGCAGCCGGGCCGCCGCGCAGAGCACCCGGAGATGGTTGAGGGCCGTACGACCCGGATGGAAGTTGGTGGCTTCGAGCACCGCGCCCACCTCGCTGAGGGGATGCGGTAACTCGACGTAGCGCCGGCCGTTGACCAGCGCCGTGCCGGAATCGGCGGTGCACAGCCCGAGCAGGCTGCGCAGGGTGGTGGTCTTGCCCGCCCCGTTCGGGCCAAGGTAGCCGGTGATGGTGCCCGGCTCCACTGTGAACGACACCCCGTCGACCGCGCGTACCGGTCCGAACGCCTTGCGAAGGTTTCGAATCTCGATCGCACTCATCTTGCGGCCATTATCACGAAATGGGGTTTCCGCCACCTCCTCCCCGAGGAGGATTCAGAGCCGGTAGACCCGGCGGGCATTGCCGGAGCCGATCATGTGGGCCACCCTGGCCGCGTCGGCGGCGCTCCACTCCCCCGCGTCGAGCCGCGACTTCAGCGTGGCGGCCAGGGCCCGGCGGAAGTAGAGGGCGCCCAGGTGGCCGGTCTCGGCGACGCCGTGGCAACCGGAACCGAAGAGCTGCTTGTGGAACGGCGCCAGTTCCAGCAGCTCGTCCATGATCCGCGCGGATCCGGCCGCGCTGTGGGTCAGCGCGAGGCCGGCGTCGACGTAGACGTGCGGGAAGACCCCGGCCAGGTAGGCGGCCTGGCGGTGGAACGGGTAGCCGTGCAGCAGCACCACCGGCACACCGGCCGGCTGCAGCGCCCTGACGAACGTAGTCATCCGCGCCGGGTCGGTGCGATGCACCCCGGGGTAGGACAGATCACCGAATCCGGCGTGGAACTGCAGGGGCAGGCCGCGGTCCCTGGCCACGTCGACCGCGGTCCACAGCAGGTGGCGCAGCAGGATCGGGTCGGTCAGCGGCTCCTTGGGGTCGGACAGCCGGCGGTTGGCCGCCGCGATGACCGAGCCCCTGCTCGGCCTCGACGGGTCGAAGTCGAGGCCGCACCGGTGACCGATGACCGTCGCCATGGCCACGGCTCTGGCGGCCCTGGCGGTGAGCTCCTCGGCCAGGCTGTCCATGTAGTCGAGGGCCGTCTCGGCCATCTCCACGACGTCCTGCTCGATCTGCTCGATGCCGACGACCTCGTTCGCGGTCGCGTCGCCGTGGCGGGCCAGCTCGGCGGCGGTCAGCAGCTCGGCGCCCTCCATGCCGGTGTCGACCAGGAGCGTCCCGACCCCGGCGGCCCGCAGCAGCCGCCGGTTGACCTCGTCGGCGCCGAGGTCGGCCCGGCGCGCCAGGTAGACGGTGGGAGGCGCGTGCGGTTCCAGGCCGAGCACGGGCGCGCACCAGCGGCGGATGGCCGCGCCGATCGGCGCGTCGAAGTGGGTGGTGCCCGGCGGCGCGGGGCAGCCGCCCTCGTTGATCAGCAGCTCGAACTGGGCTCTGGACAGGTCGTCGCGGCGCACCCCGTGACAGTGGTGGTCGACGAGCGGGGCGAGGAGGGCGTCACACACCGTATCGGGAAGATCTACGGGGAGCATGCGGAGACTCTAGGTGGCCTCCGCACGCTCCCGCGGCCGTTTTACCTACCCGAGAGACGCGCTAGATCCTCACGTGTGAAAGCCCTCACCTGAGAGCCCTCACCGGCGGGCGAGGCGGAGCACATTGGCGATGACGCGCGCGCCCGCGCCGCCCTCGGCGGTGAGGATGGACTCCGGGTGGAACTGCACGGCGAAGCGGCGCCGCTCGGTGTCCTCGATCGCCATGACGTTGCCGTCGGGCGTCAGCGCGGTCGGGGTGAAGCCGACCACGCCGACCCGCTTGGCGTGCAGGGAGTGGTAGCGGGCCGCGACGAACTCCTCGGGCAGCCCGTCGAGCAGCGCGTCGCCGCCGCCCAGCCGGGTGACCTGGCCGCGCTTGCCGTGCTCGGGGTAGTCGAGCAGCTCCAGCGAGCCGCCCGCGTGCTCGACCATCGCCTGCAGGCCGAGGCAGACGCCGAAGACCGGCAGGTCACGGGCGTAGATCTCGTCGATGAGCGCCGACATGCCGAAGTCGGAGGGCCAGCCGGGGCCCGGTGACAGGACGACGAGGTCGGGCGCGATGTCGTCGAGCATGGCCGAGGGGAAGCCGTGGCGCAGCGTGACGACGTCGGCGCCCTCCTGGCGGAAGTAGTCGGCCAGGGTGTTGACGAAGGAGTCCTCGTGGTCGACGAGCAGCACCTTCATGCCCTGGCCCGGCTGCTCGCGGACCGGGACGACCGGCTTGGCGTGCGGCTGGTTGACCGCGGCCAGGGCGCCGAGCAGGGCGCTGGCCTTGAGCTCGGTCTCGCGCTCCTCGGCCTCGGGGTCGGAGTCGAACAGCAGCGTGGCGCCGGCCCTGACGGTCGCCAGGCCGTTCTTGATCTGGGCGGTGCGCAGGGTCAGGCCGGTGTTCATGGAGCCGTCGAAGCCGATGAAGCCGATGGCGCCGCCGTACCACCTGCGGGTGGTGGCCTCATGGTCCTCGATGAACTGCATGGCCCAGGTCTTGGGCGCGCCGGTGACCGTGACGGCCCACATGTGGGTCAGGAAGGCGTCGAGGGCGTCGAACTCGGGGCGCAGCCGGCCCTCGATGTGGTCGACGGTGTGGATCAGGCGGGAGTAGAGCTCGATCTGGCGGCGGCCGATGACCCGGACGGAGCCGGGCACGCAGATGCGCGACTTGTCGTTGCGGTCGACGTCGGTGCACATGGTCAGCTCCGACTCCTCCTTGACGCTGGTCAGGAGGGTGCGGATGGCCTCGGCGTCCTCGATCGGGTTGCTGCCGCGGGCGATCGTGCCGGAGATGGGGCAGGTCTCGACGCGGTCGCCGCTCACCCGGACGTACATCTCGGGCGAGGCGCCGACGAGGTGCTCGCCCTCGCCGAGGCTGATGATGAACTCGTAGGGGGCCGGGTTGCTGTGCCGCAGGCCGCGGAAGAAGGCCGACGGGTCGGTGCAGGGGGCGTGGAAGACCTGGCCGGGCACGACCTCGAACAGGTCGCCGCGCTTGAACTTCTCCTTGGCGGCGGCCACGACCTTGGCGTATGTGCCCCTCTTGGGGTCGGCGGGCACCTCGGCGGGCTCGGTGAGGGGCACGGACTCGCCGGTGCGCTCCAGGCCGCGGGTGGTGGCGCCGTCGACGGTGAACTCGTAGCGGTATTCGACGCTGGTCTCGCGCTGGCGGTCGATCACCACCAGTCTGTCGGGCAGGTGCAGCACCAGGTCACGCTGGTCGTCGGGGCGGACGAGCTCCTGCCTGATCGGCTCGAACTGGAAGGCCAGGTCGTAGCCGAAGGAGCCGTAGAGGCCAAGGTGCGGGTCGTCGCCCCGGAAGGCGGCGATGACCTCGCGGATCGCGGTGAACACGGTGGGCCGGCGGCTGCGCATCTCCTCGGTGAGCAGGTCGCCCGACTCGGGCACGTAGACCTCGACGTGGTCGGCGGTCGGCTCCTCGACGGGCTTGCCGGCGGCCAGCAGGCAGGAGACCACGGCGGGCAGCACGACCCGGCCGCGCGCGTTGAGCGCCCTGGCCGAGATGTGGCGGCCCCTGGCGACCAGCTCCAGGCACGGGTCGACGTAGCCGAAGGCCCATCGGCTGTAGCGGCCCGGGTAGTCCATTCCGGAGGAGAAGGCGCCGCCGCGTCTCTCCCCGAGTGCCGTCACGATCTCTTCGAGCGCTTCCTCAGGCACCTGGCCTACCTCGCGCTCGACGCCGATGCCCCCGGCGGTGGTGTATCCGCTCGTCTCCACTGCTGCCCCTTGTCGAAAACCGATGATCGAACACCGACACTGATGCCCCGGGGGCGGACACGAGAAAGGCCGCCTTCCGGGGCGGCCGTCCGTTTGGGAATGCGAATCACGCGCCGCCTACTAGCGGCGCCACCACTGAAGCTGCAACGAGATTCGCATGTGGCAAGCGTAACCGGCTCGCGATGATCACGCAACGCGCCCGCGCCGGGACGCCCCCAGATGGGCGAAACGCCCGGCAAATAGGGGTGCGCAACTCCTGACGGGAGTTCTGACGAACGGCTAACTTTAGCAATCATGGAACGCCCCCCGTTACTAGCGTGGCGCTCGGTCACGTTGATCTCGATCTTGTTGTTCGCGGTGCTGCTGCTGCTCAGCGGGAGCTACGGATATCACCGCGATGAGATGTACTTCCGTGTGCTGTCCGAGCACCCCGCCTGGGGGTACGTCGACCAGCCCGCGTTGGCGCCGATGGCGGCCAAGCTGTCGATCGCCGTGTTCGGCGACACGCTCTTCGGGATCAGGGTGCTGCCCGCGCTGGCCGCGGCGATCCTCGTCGTGCTCGTCACGCTCATCACCCGCGAGCTGGGCGGCCGTGGCGTCGCGCAGATCCTGGCCGCGCTCGGCACGGCGACCGGCGCCTACACCTTCATCGCCGGGCACACGCTGCTGACGCTCAGCTTCGACCTGCCGTTCTGGGCGGCGGCCATCCTGTTCATGACCAAGGCGCTGATGCGCGAGCAGCCACGGTGGTGGCCGGCCGTCGGGCTGATCGCCGGGCTGGCCACCTACAACAAGCACCTGATCGTCATGCTGCTGCTGGGCCTCGCGGTCGGGCTGGTGGCCGTGGGGCCGCGCCGGATCCTGGCCAGCCCCTGGCTGTGGGGTGGCGCGCTGATCGCGGCGGCGCTGGCCGTACCGAACCTGCTCTATCAGGCCACGCACGACTGGCCGCAGCTCAAGATGGCCGCGGCGCTGAGCGGGGAGCGGGGCGGCGAGATGCGGGCGCTGTTCGTGCCCATGCAGCTCACGCTGTTCGGGCCGGTGGTGACGATCATCGGCGCGTTCGGCTGGGTGCGCCTGTGGCGCGACCGGCGGGTGCGGGCGCTGGCCGTCGCCTATCCCGCCGCGGCCGTGGCGACGCTGATCAGCGGCGGGCGCTTCGACTACACGGCCGGCCTGATCCTGCTGCTGTTCGCGGCGGGCTGCGTGAGCGCGGAGGCGGCGGGTCTGGGCAAGGTACGCCTGGCCGCCGGGTCCCTCGTGGTGAACGGCCTGGTGTCGGCCGTGATCGCGCTGCCGCTCATCCCGGCCGCCAGCCTGGCCGCCACTCCGGTGCCGGCGATCGACGAGGTCGTGCGCGAGTCCATCGGCTGGCCGCAGTTCGCTGCCAAGGTTCAGAACGTGCTGCGCTCGCTGCCGCCGGCGGACCAGGCGCGGGCCATCGTCATGACCGGCAGCTACGGCGAGCACGGCGCGCTCGTGCGCGCCGGGATCCCGCGCGTCTACAGCGGCCAGAACCAGCTCCACGAGTACGGCCCGCCGCCCGAGAACGCCACCGTCGCGGTCATGGTCAACATCGGCCCGCGCGGCATGGACTTCCAGTACGACAGCTGCGAGCAGAAGGACCGCGTCGACAACGGCATCGGCGTCGACAACGAGCTGCAGGGCATGGGCATCTTCCTGTGCCGGGGGCTCAAGCAGCCGTGGAGCGTGGCCTGGCCCCGCTACCAGCACTTCGACTGACGCCCCGGCCGTTGGGGTGCCCCCGGGCTACCGGACCCCGGGGGCATCTGTTACTGGTAGGTAATGCGACGTGTGCGGGTCCGGCGTGACCTTCCCATTCCGATGCCCGACGGCGTGACCCTCCTGGCCGACCATTACGCGCCGGTCAGGGGGGACCGGGCGCCGGTGATCCTGATCCGCTCCCCGTACGGCCGGCGCGGCCTGTTCGGCTGGATGTGCGGCCGGGGCTTCGCCAGGCGCGGCTTCCAGGTGGTGATCCAGAGCTGCCGAGGCGGTTTCGGCTCGGGCGGGACGCTGGACCCCCTCGGCGACGAGCACGACGACGGCCTGGCCACCGTCGCCTGGATGCGCGCCCAGCCCTGGTACGGCGGGTCGTTCGCGATGTTCGGCCCCTCCTATCTCGGCTACGCGCAGTGGGCCATCGCGGCCGAGGCCGGGCCGGAGCTGAAGGCCATGGCCACGCAGATCACCGCCTCGCAGTTCCGGGACGCCGCCTACGTGGGCGGCGCGTTCGCGCTGGAGTCCGCGCTGAGCTGGACCACGCTGACCGACGCCATGTCCCGCCCCTTCGGCGGTACGGCGATGCTGACGGCGCCCCGGCTCACCCGCCGGGCGGTCCTGTCCGGGCGGCCGGTGGCCGAGCTGGACCAGGTGTCGGCCGGGCGGCCCCTGCCCTTCTTCCAGAACCTCCTGGAGCACCATGCCGACCCGGCGGTGCCGTACTGGGACAAGCGTGACTTCTCCCCGAAGGTCGGCGAGGTGGAGGCGGCCGTCACCATGCTGGGCGGCTGGTACGACGTGTTCCTGCCGTGGCAGCTCAAGGACTACCAGGCGATGCGGGCGGCCGGGCGGCGGCCGTACCTGACGATCGGGCCCTGGTATCACGTGGACCGCCGGCACGGGCGGCCGGCCATGGCCGACGCGCTGGCCTGGTTCCGCGCGCACCTGCTGGACGATCCGTCCGGGCTGCGCCCCGATCCGGTGCGGCTGTACGTGACGGGGGCCGAGGAGTGGCGCGACTACCCCGACTGGCCGGTGCCCGAGATGCGGCCGGAGCGGTGGCACCTGCAGCACGGCTTCGGGCTCGGCACCGAACTCCCGGGCGAGGACGAGCCCGACCGCTTCCGCTACCACCCCGACCATCCGACGCCGGTGCTCGGCGGCCCGGTGCTGCTGGCCGACTCCCGGCCGAGGGATCAGCGGCGGCTGGAGGCGCGGCGCGACGTGCTCGTCTACAGCTCCGCCGCGCTGGAGTCGGACGTGGAGCTGATCGGGCCGGTCGGCGCCGAGCTGTTCGTCCGGTCGAGCACGCCGTACGTGGACGTGGTCGTGCGTGTCTGCGACGTGCACCCGGACGGGCGCTCGCTCAACGTGTGCGAGGGCGTGCGGCGGCTGGGTCCCGGCCCGGCGTCCGATGACATCCGGCGGGTGCTGGTGGATCTGTGGCCGATCGGGCACCGGTTCGCCCGCGACCACCGGATCCGGGTGCACGTCGCCGCCGGGGCCTACCCGACGATCGCCCGCAATCCGGGCACCGGCCGGTCGCTCGGGCTGGGCGGGGAGATGGTGCCCGCCGACGTCGAGGTGTTCCACTCCCCCGAGCATCCCTCGGCCATGATCCTGCCGCTGTGCGCGCCGCGCGGCTGATGTCGCTGCTCCTGCTGCTGCAGGGGCGCGGCGGGATGACGGCCGCGGAGCTGGCCGGGGAGCTGGAGGTGTCCGAGCGGACCATCCACCGCGACGTGCTCGCGCTGTCGGAGTCGGGGGTGCCGGTCTACGCCGACCGGGGGCGCGGCGGCGGCTACCGGCTGCTGGACGGCTACCGTACCCGGCTGACCGGGCTCGACCGGGCCGAGGCGGAGGCGCTGTTCCTGTCGGGTGTGCCCGCGGCGCTGCGCGAGATGGGGCTGGAGGAGGTGGCCGCGACGGCCCGGCTGAAGGCCGCCGCGGCGCTGTCACCTGGCGTGCGCGACGCGCCCGCGACGGCCGCGCAGCGCTTCCACCTGGACGCGCCCGGCTGGTTCGCCGGCGACTCCCCGCCTCCGGCCGCGCTCGCGCCGCTGGCCAGGGCCGTCTGGCGGGACCTCGCCGTGACGGCCGTCTACAAGGGCGCGCAGCGGACGGTGGAGCCGTACGGGCTCGTGCTCAAGGCCGGTGCCTGGTATCTGGCGGCCAGGAGCGGCGAGCGGTTCCTGATCTACCGGGTGGACCGGTTCGGGGAGATCGACGTGCTCGCCCGGGTCTTCGAGCGGGACCCGGGCTTCGATCTGGCGGCCTTCTGGGCGGGGCAGTCGGGGGCGTTCACCCGCTCGCTGCTGCGCGAGACGATCACGCTGCGGCTGAGCGAGGCGGGCGTGCGCCTGCTGCGCCACATCGCCGACCCGGCCGCCCTGCCCGACGCGCTGGCCTCGCTCCAGCCCGACGGGACGGTCCGGCTGGGGGTGGAGTCGGTCCAGGTGGCCTACGGCCAGGTGCTGCGCTTCGGGCCTGAGGCGGAGGTGCTCGAGCCGCCGGAACTGCGCGCGCTGGTCGCCGAGGCGGCGGCCCGGCTGGCGAACCTCTACCGGTAGCCCCTCTCTACCGGTAGCCCCTCTCTACCGGTAGTCCTCTCTACCGGTAGTCCTCCGGGTCGGCTTCCTTACCGGCTTCCCGGACCTCGGTGATGAAGCGCCACACGTCCGGCCGGCTGCCGTCCACGTCCGTGAACCCGTACACCTGGGCCAGCTCGCCGCTGGAGACCGACCGGCCCGACCAGCGCCGCTTGTCCGGGTCGGCGGCCAGGGCGGCGACCGCGCGGCCCACGTAGGCCGGGGTTTCCGACACCGCCCACGCCGGGTCGGGCGCCGCCTCGCGCCAGGTCTCCTCGGTGACGCCGAACAGCTCCAGCATGGCCTCCGAGCGCAGGAAACCCGGGGTGAGCGCCACCGCCGTGCCGCCGTACGGCTCCAGGTCGTGCGCCTGGCCGAAGGCCAGCCGGTTCACCGACACCTTGGCCAGGTCGTAGTACGGCGAGACCCGGTAGTGGGTGTCGTTGTAGCCCGTGGTGCCGTCGGTCACCTCGACCACCAGGCCGCCCGGGTGGCGGATCAGCAGCGGCAGCAGGTGGTGGCTGGTGATGAGGTGGGTGTCGATCGCCAGCCGGAGCAGGCGCAGCCCGTTGTCCAGGTCGTGCTTCCACACCGGCGTGTCCCACTCGTACAGCGGCTCGCCGCCCCACACGTCGTTGACCAGCACATCAAGCCGTCCCTGCTCGCGCTCGATCCGCTCGGCCAGCGCCTTGACCTGTGCCTGGTCCAGGTGGTCCACGCGCACCGCGATGCCGGTGCCGCCCGCCCGCGTGACCAGCTCGGCCGTCTCCTCGATGGTCTCGGGCCGGTTCAGCTCCGAGCGGCCCTCCCGTGTCGATCTGCCGGTGCAGTAGACGGTCGCACCGGCCGCGCCCAGCTGAACCGCTATTCCTCGTCCTGTTCCACGGGTCGCGCCCGCCACCAAAGCAATCATGGGTCCATGCTCGCCCGGAAAGAGGACATCTCTTGTCATGTTTTACGCGACCGGGCCTCATCTGGGACCGACCGTTCGTCGCGGGGAGCCGACCACTCGTCGATCGGTGACCTGACCGAAATAATCACCTCACTAGTCTGCGAGGGCAAGAGCCGCATCTCCCCTAGGAGACCGCCTTGCCCGATGACAAGAGTGACCGCAGCCCCTGGAACTGGCTGCTGCTCCTCCCCATCGCCATCCCCCTGCTGACGTTCCTGTACAACTCCGACGAGCCCCGGCTGCTGGGCTTCCCGCTGTTCTACTGGCTGCAGATCGCCTTCATCTCCCTCGGCGTGATCACCACCACGCTGGTCTACCAGATGACCAAGCGCCGGAGGCAGCGGTGAGCGAGCACCTGACCGAGATCATCGTCTTCACCGTCCTGTTCCTGGTGGTCAGCGGCATGGGCTTCTTCGCCGCCCGGTGGCGCCGGCCCACCGACCTGGCCAGCCTCAACGAGTGGGGGCTGGGCGGGCGCAGCTTCGGGGCGTGGATCACCTGGTTCCTCATCGGCGGCGACCTCTACACCGCCTACACCTTCGTGGCCGTGCCCGCGCTGCTGTTCGGGGCGGGGGCGGCGGGGTTCTTCGCGGTGCCGTACACGGTGATCACCTACCCGATCGTCTTCCTCATCATGGTGCGGCTGTGGTCGGTGTCGCACGTGCACAGCCTGGTCACGCCGGCCGACTTCGTGCGGGTCCGGTTCGGCTCGCCGACGCTGGCGCTGCTGGTGGCCATCACCGGGATCGTGGCGACCATGCCGTACATCGCGCTGCAGCTGGTCGGCATCGAGGCCGTGCTGAAGACGATGGGCGTGTCCGGCAGCGGGTTCCTCACCGACCTGCCGCTGATCATCGCGTTCGTGATCCTGGCGGCCTACACCTACCAGTCGGGGCTGCGGGCGCCCGCGCTCATCGCCTTCGTCAAGGACATCCTCATCTACCTGGTCATCCTCGTCGCGATCATCTACATCCCGGCCCGGCTGGGCGGCTGGAGCCAGATCTTCGGCGACGCCACGGCCAAGTTCGCCGCGACCCCGGCGCCCGGCGACGGGACCCTGCTCAACGCCAACAACCAGCTCCAGTACGTCACGCTGGCGCTGGGCTCGGCGCTGGCGCTGTTCCTCTACCCGCACAGCGTCACCGGCGTGCTGGCCTCGCGCAACCGCGACGTGATCAAGCGGAACATGTCGGCGCTGCCCGCCTACAGCCTGCTGCTGGCGCTCATCGCGCTGCTCGGGTACATGGCGATCTCGGCGAAGATCAAGCCGATCGGCACCGACGTCAACACCGTCGTGCCGCAGCTGTTCGACCAGATGTTCCCCGACTGGTTCGCGGGCGTCGCGTTCGCGGCCGTCGGCATCGGCGCGCTCGTCCCGGCGGCCATCATGTCGATCGCGGCGGCCAACCTGTTCACCCGCAACATCTACCGCGAGTACATCAACCGCGATCCGACCGACGCCCAGGAGGCCGGGGTCAGCAAGGTCACCTCGCTGGTGGTGAAGGTCGGCGCGGTGCTGTTCATCCTGTTCATCGACCCGCAGTTCTCCATCGACCTGCAGCTCATCGGCGGCGTGATCATCCTGCAGACGCTGCCGTCGGTCGCCATCGGCCTGTTCACCCGCTGGTTCCACAAGGGCGGGCTGATCGCGGGCTGGGTCGCCGGGATGGGATCCGGCGTCCTCATGCTCTACAACGTCGCCAACCCGGCCACCAAGCACGAGCACTTCGGCGGCTCGGCGTTCGCGCTGGCCAAGCTGGGCCTCGACACCAAGATGACGATCTACGCGGGCTTCCTGGCGCTGGCCGTCAACCTGATCGTGGCGCTGCTCGGCACGCTGCTGTTCCGGGCGCTCAAGGTCGCCGACGGCCCCGACGGCACCGCCCCCGAGCACTACACGGCCGACGAGGGAGACCCGCGCATCAAGGACCTCGACCTGGCCGGCTCGACGTGACATTTAGGCCAAACCGTAACCCAGCCGACATTGGGATTAATCCCCTGGAAAAGCTAATCTCCTCCCATTGACGAGATGTCAGGAGCCGGTTCAGAGCGTAGGCCGGCTCCTGATCCATGCTTCGGAGGGGTCGATGACAACCGGGGAACCCGAGCGGGCACGCAGTGACCGCAGCCCTTGGAACTGGCTGCTGGTGCTGCCCATCGTGCTGCCGCTGCTGACCTTCCTGTTCAACGCCGACGAGCCCCGGCTGCTCGGCTTCCCGCTGTTCTACTGGCTGCAGATCGCCTTCATCATCGTCGGCGTCGGCTGCACCACGATCGTGTACAGGATGACCAAGTGAACGCCAATGTGACCGAGCTGGTCGTCTTCGCGGTGCTGTTCCTCGTGGTGAGCGTCATGGGCTTCGTGGCGGCCAAATGGCGGCGGCCCGAGAACATCGAGAGCCTGCACGAGTGGGGCCTGGGCGGCCGGAACTTCGGCTCCTGGATCACCTGGTTCCTGGTCGGCGGCGACCTCTACACCGCCTACACCTTCGTGGCCGTGCCCGCGCTGGTGTTCGGGGCCGGGGCGCTGGGCTTCTACGCCCTGCCGTACACGGTGGTGGTCTATCCGCTGGTGTTCCTGGTGCTGGCCCGGATGTGGTCGGTCTCGCACGTGCACGGGTTCGTCACCCCGGCCGACTTCGTCCGGGCCCGGTTCGGGTCGCCGACGCTGGCCCTGATCATCGCGATCACCGGGCTCGTGGCGACCATGCCGTACATCGCGCTGCAGCTGGTCGGCATCGAGGCCGTGCTGAAGACGATGGGCATCACCGGGCATCTGCCGATCATCATCGCCTTCGCCATCCTGGCGGCCTACACCTACCAGTCGGGGCTGCGGGCGCCGGCGCTGATCGCCTTCGTCAAGGACACGCTGATCTACATCGTGATCCTGGCGGCGGTCATCTACATCCCGGCCAAGCTGGGCGGCTGGGGGTCGATCTTCGACGCGGCCAAGGCCAAGTTCGACGCGAGCCCGGCGCCCGGCGACGGGATCACCCTCAACGCCAACAACCAGCTCCAGTACGTCACGCTGGCCTTCGGCTCGGCGCTGGCGCTCTTCCTCTACCCGCACAGCCTCACCGGCGTGCTGGCCTCCAAGAACCGCGGCGTCATCAAGCGGAACATGGCGGCGCTGCCCGCCTACAGCTTCCTGCTCGGCCTGATCGCGCTGCTCGGCTTCATGGCGATCGCGGCGGGCACCAAGCCGGTCATGGGCGCCAACGGCAAGCCGGACACCAACACGATCATCCCGGCGCTGTTCGACCAGATGTTCCCCGACTGGTTCGCGGGCGTCGCCTACGCCGCCGTCGGCATCGGCGCGCTCGTCCCGGCGGCCATCATGTCGATCGCGGCGGCCAACCTGTTCACCCGCAACATCTACCGCGAATACCTGCGCAAGGACGCCACGGACGCGCAGGAGGCCAAGGTCTCCAAGCTGGTCTCCCTGGTGGTCAAGGTGGGCGCGGTGCTCTGCATCCTGCTGCTCGACCCGCAGTTCTCCATCGACCTGCAGCTCATCGGCGGCGTGATCATCCTGCAGACGCTGCCGTCCGTGGGGCTGGGCCTCTACACGCGCTGGTTCCACAAGGGCGGCCTGATCGCCGGCTGGGTCGCCGGGATGAGCGCGGGCATCTGGATGCTGTACATGGTCCCGAACCCGGCCAACGGCAAGGCCCACTTCGGCGGGTCGGCGTTCGGGCTGGCCAACCTCGGGATCGACACCAAGATGACGATCTACGCGGGCTTCCTGGCGCTGGCCGTGAACCTGATCGTGGCGGCGCTCGGCACGCTGGTGTTCCGGGCGCTGAAGGTGGCCGACGGGCCGGACGCGACCTCGCGCGAGGACTACTTCGCCGACGAGGGCGACCCCAAGGTCAAGGACCTGGACCTGGCGGCATCGCACTGATCGCCTTCCTGGCCGGCCGCGGCCGGTTCCCCACCGGGAACCGGCCGGCGGCCGGTCAGGGTCGGCTAGCCGTCGCCGAGATATCCGGGGTTGGCCACCTCCAGCTTGGCCCGTACGGCATCCCTGAGCGCCTCGACCAGCGCCGAGTCGTCGAAGCGGCCCGCACGCACCGCCGCCGCCAGCTCCGCGTCGTCGGCCACGCCCAGCCCGGCCAGCCGCCGCTCGTGCTCCCCGGCCTGGGCCGGGCCCAGCTCGATCTCCCGCTCGACCATGCCGAGCACGTTGATCGCCACCCGGGTGTGGAAGCGCACCCGCCCCTCGACCGCGGGCAGCACGTCGTCGGCCAGGAAGTCGCGCACGGCCGCCACCAGGTGGGCCGCCGAGGGGACGTCGTGCGGGGTTGCCATAAGGAACTCCTTATCCGTTGATCCTCGAGCTGTGCCGTAGCATCCCACTCACCGGCAGGTGGATCCCGTGGAAGGGGCGATGCGCGCGCAAGGGCGACCCGTCGTCGCCCGAACTCTCGATCCGGTGGCGGACGAACAAGGCCGAGGCGGGCGACGAGGCTTGGGGCATGGGGTACCAGACGCGGCAGGACGGCCACGTGAACCACCCGGTCATCAGTATGCCGCCCGTAAGGGGGCGGCCTGGAAACGCGACCGAATCCGTTGACCGGGCAACGATTATCGGTTGTGATCCTGTCATGAGCTTCGCCGTCCCAGACAGCGTCCGTCCCATCCGCGATGCCGTCCACGCGTTCATGACCGAGCGGGTCGAGCCCGCCGAGAACGTGCTCCACCAGGGCGGGCCCGCCGCCGGGGCGGCGCTCGACGAACTGCGCGCCGAGGCCAAGAAGGAGGGCCTGTGGGCCCTCGGTCACCCGCGTGAACTGGGCGGGGGCGGGCTGCCCTTCCTCGACTACGTCTATGTCAACGAGGTGCAGGGGCGCAGCGAGTTCGGGCAGATCGCGCTGGGGACGTACACGCTGCAGGACTCGCTGATGCTGCACGAGCACGCCTCGGCCGAGCAGCGGGAGCGCTACCTCGACCCGCTGGTGCGCGGCGACATCTCGCCGAGCTTCGCGATGACCGAGCCGTCCGTGTCGAGCAGTGATCCCACACAGCTCAGGACGGCCGCCGTCCTCGACGGGGACGAATGGGTGATCAACGGGCACAAGTGGTTCACGACCGGCGCGTCCCGGGCCGCGTACACCACCGTGATGTGCCGGACGGAGCACGGCGCGGCGCCGCACCGGTCCTTCTCCATGATCCTCGTGCCGACCGACACGCCGGGCTACGACATCATCCGTGAGACGCCGGTGCTGGGGCTGGACGGCGCGCACTGCGAGGTCCGCTACGACAACGTCCGGGTGCCCGCCTCGAACCTCCTGGGCGAGCGCGGCGACGGGTTCGTGATCGCGCAGCGGCGCCTGGGGCCGGGACGGATCTTCCACTGCATGCGCTGGCTCGGCCAGGCGCAGCGGGCCTTCGACCTGATGTGCCGCCGGCTGCGCGAGCGGAGCGCGTTCGGCGAGCCGCTGGCCGCCAAGCAGCTCATGCGCCAGCACGTCTTCGACTCCTACACCGAGATCCAGGCCGCGCGGCTGCTCACGCTCGACGCCGCGCGGGCCATCGACGCCGGCTCCGACGCGCGGGTCGAGATCGGCGCGATCAAGGTGGTGGGCTCGCGCATGCTGCACAACGTGATCGACCGGGCCATCCAGGTGTACGGGGCGGCGGGGCTGACTCCGGACACCCCGCTGGACCGGATGTACCGGCACGCCAGGGCCGGGCGGATCTACGACGGCCCCGACGAGGTGCACATCGACTCCGTGGGGCGGCGGATACTCGGCGCCTACACGGCGGGCGGGAACTGGGAGTTCGGGCTGCGATGACGGAGACGGTCCACTCGATCGTCGGCGGGGTCTTCGGGCCCGGCGCGTCGGTGCCCTTCAGCGCGCGGCTGCCCGGCGGGGCCTCGCGTGAGACGTGGGCGCTCGACGTGCTCGACGGGGACGAACGGCACGAGCTGATCCTGCGCCTCGACTCCCCCGGCGCCGCCCTGGAGGCCGGTGGCAGCCTGGCGAGCGAGGCCACGCTGATGCGGGCCGCCGCCGAGGCCGGGGTGCCGGTGCCGCGGATCGTGGCGGCCGGTGAGTCGTACATCCTCATGACGCGGGTGGCGGGCGAGACGATCCCGCGCAGGATCCTGCGCGACGAGGCGTACGCGGAGGTCCGGCCGCGGCTGGCCGCCCAGTGCGGCGAGGCGCTCGCGGCGATCCACCGGATGCCGCTGCCGGCGCTCCCCCCTGTTCCGGTGGCCGATGATCCGCTGCGGCAGTGGCGGAACGTGCTCGATCAGTGCGGGGAGCCGCATCCGGTGTTCGAGCTGGCCTTCCGGCGGCTGGCGGCGGCCCGACCGCCGGCGGCGCGGCCGACCGTGGTGCACGGCGACTTCCGCAACGGCAACCTGATCGTCGGGCCCGAGGGGATCCGGGCGGTGCTCGACTGGGAGCTGGCCCACGCGGGCGACCCGGTCGAGGATCTCGGCTGGCTGTGCGTGAAGGCGTGGCGGTTCGGCTCGCCGCTGCCGGTCGGCGGGTTCGGCGGCTATGACGACCTGGTGAGCGCGTACGAGAAGGCCGGCGGGCAGCCCGTCGACCGGGACGCGCTGCGCTGGTGGGAGACCTTCGGCGTGCTCAAGTGGGGTGTCATCTGCGTGATGCAGACGATGCGCCACCTGCGCGGCGGCGCGCGTTCGGTCGAGCTGGCCGCGATCGGGCGCCGGGTGTGCGAGAACGAGTGGGACCTGCTGCGGCTGCTCGACTGAAAACCCGCTCCGCTGAAAACCCGTTGCCGTTGATCGTGTACGGATCGCACTCTTGTCGGGTGACCATCCTGGAGGCGACTCGTCTGGTCAAGCGGTTCGGGTCCGTGACGGCGGTCCGCGACCTGAGCCTCACCGTCGCCGAGGGAGAGGTGATCGGGCTGCTCGGCCTCAACGGCGCGGGCAAGTCGACGACCCTCCACATGCTGCTCGGCCTGATCACCCCCGACGCGGGCAGCGTCAACCTGTTCGGCCAGGACCTGGCGCGGCACCGGATCGAGGTGCTGAGCCGGGTCAACTTCGCCGCCAGCTACGTGGACCTGCCAGGACCACTGCTGGTGCAGGAGGTGCTCGACGCGTTCGCCCGCCTCTACGCGCTGCGGCGGCCGGCCGCGCGGGTCGACGAGATGGTCGAGCTGTTCGAGCTGGAGCCGCTGCGCAGGCGCCGGATGATGGACCTGTCCTCCGGCCAGCGCACCCGGGTACAGCTGGCCAAGGCCCTGCTCAACGCGCCCCAGCTGCTGGTGCTGGACGAGCCCACCGCCAACCTCGACCCCGACGCGGGCGACCGGATCCGCGGCCTGCTGTCGCGCCTGGCCGAGGAGAGCGGCAACGCCATGCTGATCACCTCGCACAACATGCGCGAGGTCGAGCGGATGTGCGACCGGATCCACTTCATGTCCGACGGGCGGATCGTGGCCACGGGCAGCGCCCAGGAGCTGGCGAGCCGCTACGGGGTCGACGACCTGGAAGAGGTGTTCCTGAAGGTGGCACGCGGATGACATCCCTCACCCCGGCCCCGCTGACGCTGCCTCCGCTCAGCCTCGCCGCCCGGCGCAGCCGGATCTCCGGCGTGATCCGGCGTGACTTCGCCGCGCTGCGGCGCAGCCCGGTCAGGATGTTCGAGATCCTGTTCTGGCCCACTGTCGAGCTGCTGCTGTGGGGGTTCGTCACGCTGTTCCTCCGGACGCAGCAGGTGCCCTTCGTGGTGGCGTTCCTGATCGGCGCGGTGCTGCTGTGGCAGGTGCTGCAGAAGGCCAGCAACGAGATCTCGATGGCCTTCCTGGAGGACATCTGGTCGCGCAACCTGCTCAACGTGCAGGTCAGCCCGCTGTCCAGCGTCGAATACCTGATCGGGCTGATGCTGTTCTCACTGGGCAAGGTGGTCTTCGCGGTCGCCGTGATGGCCGGTCTCGCGCTGGTGCTCTACGGGTTCGGGGTGACGAGTCTGGGCGTGGGGCTGGTGCCGTTCATGGGCATCCTGCTCCTGCTCGGCTGGTCGCTCGGGCTGATCGGGATCTCGGCGGTGCTCAGGTTCGGCGAGAACGCTCAGGTCATCGCCTGGTCGGTGGTCTTCTTCGTACAACCGCTGGCCGGGATCTTCTACCCCCTGTCGGTACTGCCCGCGCCCGTGCGGACCGTGGCCTGGTTCCTGCCCGCTTCGCACGTCTTCGAGGGGATGCGCACGGTCATGTCGGGCGGTGCGGTGCCGTGGGACCGGATGGCGTGGGCGGCGGGGCTCAACGCCGTCTACCTGGCCGTGGCGCTGGGGGTGTTCGGGTGGGCGCTCAACTACGCCCGGCGGCATGGGAGGCTCTCCCGCTTCGGTGACTGACGGCCGCGACGATCACGTCCACCAGGCCCTCGACGACCTCCGCCCGATCCACCTCCGGATGCTCCAGCCACCAGTCGCCGGTGGTCTGCACCATGCCGACGAAGGCGTGACCGAGCACCTGGGCGCGTACGGGCTCCGGCGCCACCCGCTCGGCGGCCAGCACCCCGCCCAGCTCCTCGCCGAGACTGCGCACCAGCGCGGTCATGTGGGAGCGCATCCGGGTGTCCTCGGCGCTGGCCCGGTGGAACAGGAACCGGTAGAGGTTACGGTTGGCCGAGATCAGGTCCAGGTAGACAGTGATCGTCGTCCTGGCCCGGACGCGCAGATCGGAGGCCGCCTCGGCGAACCCTGGACGCCGGTCGGACGTGGCCCCGGCGAACCCTGGACG
Organism: Nonomuraea sp. NPDC049158; assembly: GCF_040648335.1. NCBI lineage: Bacteria > Bacillati > Actinomycetota > Actinomycetes > Streptosporangiales > Streptosporangiaceae > Nonomuraea > Nonomuraea sp. NPDC049158. The sequence continues at coordinate 163,891 of NZ_JBEZDM010000017.1, read as the reverse complement.
CAGCTGGGCGATGACCGTGCGCACGTGGCGGTCGGCCAGCGCCTCGTAGAGGCCGCTCTTGTCGCCGAAGTGGCGGTAGAGGATCGGCTTGGTGATCCCGGCCTCGGCGGCGATCGCGGCCATGGACGCCTCGGGGCCCTCGCGCAGGATGACCCGGTCCGCCGCGTCCAGCAGCGCCCTGCGCCGATCCGGGTCCCGTCCGCTCATCCGCCCAGGATAGATCGCCGCCTGCGCGGCAGCAGCGCCGAGAGCACCAGCAGGCCGCCGATGACGGCGTACAGACCCGTCACCCCGGCCAGGGCGCCCGGCGGCTCACCGGCCGGCGTGCCCACCGGCTGGCCGGTGGGCGCCGCGAAGCTCGGCAGCCGGCCCGCCAGGTCCAGCGCGACGTCGAGGTCTAACGCGAACAACGCGGCGGCGGCGGTCAGCGGCAGCCCGCAGACCAGCGCGGCCAGCGGCGACAGCCACGACCAGGCGGCGAGCAGCACCACGATGGCCGCCACCGCCGTCAGATAGCCGAGCCCGGCGGGCGCGGGCCGGAAGGCGGCGTACGCCGCTCGCAGGGCCCTGGCGCCCGCCTCGGTCAGGTAGTAGACGACAGGCAGCGCGGCCGACCCGGCCACCGCGCCGATCAGATGACGCACCTGAGGGGACACAGCAAGCTTCGTCCCCGCAGGAAGGGGATCCCATGTGCACTCACCCGGAGTTAGATTCGACGGCATGGCGATCATCCCCCGCTCCGGCACCGGCCCCGGCTCGATCACCCCTGACGGCTCCCCCGTCGAGTTCTACACGCTGCTGAAGCCCCGCGGCGAGGCGGAGCTGGTCGCGGGGGTGGTGCCGCGTGGCGGCTCCGTCCTGGAGCTGGGCGCGGGCGTCGGCCGGGTGACGCACGCGCTGCTGGAGCACGGCTTCGAGGTGGTGGCCGTGGACGAGTCGGCCGAGATGCTGGCCCACGTGCGGGGCGCGCGGACCGTACAGGCTCGGGCGCAGGATCTGCGGCTGGAGCGGCGGTTCGACGCGGTCACGCTGGGCTCTTTCCTGGTGAACACGGCCGACGAGGACGACCGGCGGGAGCTGCTGTCGGCCTGCGCCCGGCACGTGGCGCCCGGCGGGGCGGTGCTGATCGAGTGGACGCCGCCCGAGACGCACGACGCCAGACGGCCCGGCCGGGTCAGGACGGACGGCGACATCACCGTCACGCTGGCAGCCCTGGAGAAGGCCGGACCTGGCCTGTTCAACGCGACGATGCGCTACACGCACGGGGACCGGGTGTGGACCCAGTCGTTCACGTCCCGGCGGCTGACGGACGACGACCTCCGCGCGGCACTGGCCGAGTGCGGGCTCCGCCTGGACCGCTTCCTCACCGAGGACCGCGCCTGGGCACTCGCCGTCCCCGGCCTTCCGTAGCCACGCGTTGACATCGGACGCGAGAGTGGCGAACCGGGGCTCTTCACAGCCTGCCGGCCGGGATCTATGCGCTGCGGCCGTTGACGCAGGGCGTCGTGTCCGCGCTGAATCCGGCGGTCGATCTCGCCGGCCTCGAAAAGGATCGAGCTGAGATCGCCTGTCCCTCGGAGGCCTGAGGCGTCAAATGTCCGGCAAATTCTCCCGGCCGATCAGGCAATTATCCGCGCCTCCACGTTAAAGGTCTGACCACGTTTATCGCCTCCGTGGGCACCCTTCCGCTACTCTTACTCCCTTTTCCGCGCAGAGCTGGTTTTCCGGGAAATTGCCCCACTATTCGATGACCTTGACATGGCTTGGAGGCAGAGGTTACCTGAAAGAGATCGCCGCAGGCCGGCGATGGCTCTGCGGTGCCGAAGGCCGGAGAAGATCGAGTTGGATCTCTGCGGAGGAAATGCCTATGGCGACGTATGAGTATCGCTGCCCCGACTGCGGACGATTCGACATGCACCTACCGATCGGGACCGCCGCGGCGGCCTGCGAATGCCCCGCGTGTCACCGCCCATCCCGTCGAGTCTTCTCCTCGCCGTACCTCAGCCGGGTGCCTTCAGTGGTCAGTGGCGCGCTCACCCGCGAGGAGCAGAGCCAGGAAGCACCCGAGGTGGTCACGAGCGTGCCTCCCAAGCGGCGCGAACCGCCGCCGCATCCCGCGCTGTCACGCCTGCCTCGGCCTTGATCGATCAACAAACACCTCGATCAACAGAAACAACGCGGCGCGTGCGTGTGAACCGCTCACACACGCGGCTCCGCCGGTCCGGAGGTGGCGCGAAGCCGCCCGGCGTGAGTGATGCCGCCACACGACAACACCAGGAGGTGCGTCGCTCATGGGAGCCGTCGGACTTCTCTACGTCGGCGCGGTGCTCTTCATCAACGGGATGATGCTGCTGAAGAAGATCGATCCACGCGCGGCGGGCATCTTCAATCTCTTCGTCGGCGCCCTGCAGGTGATCACGCCCACCGTGCTGATCATCGCCAATCTCGAGAGGCCGGCCCAGATCCTCGGCGCGTCCGGGATCTATCTGTTCGGTTTCACCTACCTGTACGTCGGGATCAACCTGCTGGGCAACTTCGACTCCACGGGAGTCGGCTATTTCTCCCTGTTCGTGGCCATCATGGCGATCGGATATTCGTACGCGAACTTCCAGCTCCTGGGCGATCCGGCGTTCGGGGTCATCTGGCTCTACTGGGGATTCCTGTGGTTCCTCTTCTTCGTGCTGCTGGGTTTGAAACACGAGCAGATCACCAGGTACACGGGCTGGGTCACGGCGATCCAGGGGTGGATCACGGCGGCGATCCCGGCATTCATGATCCTGACGGGGTACTGGCGGAACACGAACCTCATCGCCTTGATCCTCGCCGTGTTCGGCGTGGTGGTCTTCATCGGGCTGTGGCCGTTGACCCGTGGACGTGAACCCTCGGCGGCGGCACCGAGCGATGCGATGGGCGCCGGTGACCGGACACATCGCCCTCGGTGGACCTGACGAGAAGACCAGCGACACCTGTAAGGAGGTGGTCGATGCGTTTCATGCCTGACGGCATCCGTATTCAAGAAAGGCATTCATCATGCCGAACGTCGTATTCAGCATCGATCAATCAAGGTCAATGCGCGACCAGAAAATACCGGGACACAATCGATGGCACCCGGATGTTCCGGTGGCCGAGATGGTCCGCCCCGGAGACGAGTTCCGAATCGAATGCAGGGAATGGACCGACGCCCAGATAGGCAACAACGATTCCGCGAACGACGTACGGGACGTCGACCTGACCGTCGCGCACGTGCTGAGCGGACCCATCGGGGTGGACGGAGCCGAGCCGGGTGATCTCCTGGTCCTCGACATCCTCGACCTCGGCGCGGTTCCCCAGCAGGTCGGGCAGGCACCGGGACAGGGATGGGGTTACACCGGCGTGTTCGCCAAGGCGAACGGGGGCGGATTCCTGACCGACTACTTCCCCGACGCGTACAAGGCGATCTGGGACTTCCACGGCCAGGTGGCCACATCCCGGCACCTGCCAGGTGTCCGGTTCACCGGCATCACCCACCCAGGGCTGTTCGGCACCGCGCCGTCAGCCGAGCTGCTCGCCTCCTGGAACCGCAGGGAGCAGGCGCTCATCGACACCGATCCGCAACGGGTCCCGCCGCTCGGCCTGCCACCGCTGGCCGACAACGCCATAGCCGGTATGGCAAGTGGCGAGGTGGCGCGGCGGATCGCCGAAGAAGGCGCCCGTACCGTGCCGGCAAGGGAGAACGGCGGCAATCACGACATCAAGAACTTCACCCGCGGAGCCCGGGTCTTCTACCCGGTGCAGGTGAAGGATGCGAAACTTTCCGGAGGTGACCTGCACTTCAGCCAGGGCGACGGCGAGATTACCTTCTGCGGCGCGATCGAGATGGGCGGTTTCATCGACTTCCACGTCGACCTCATCAAGGGCGGCATGGAGAAGTACGGTGTCTCCACCAACCCGATCTTCCTGCCGGGAAACGTCGAGCCGCGCTATTCCGAGTTCATGTCGTTCATCGGGATCTCGGTGGACCACGACACCGACACCAACTACTACCTCGACGCGACGGTGGCCTACCGCAGGGCATGCCTCAATGCCGTCGAGTATCTCAAGAAGTGGGGCTACACCGGCGAACAGGCCTACCTGATCCTCGGCTCGGCTCCGATCGAAGGGCGGATCAGCGGGATCGTCGACATTCCCAACGCCTGCTGCTCGCTCTACCTGCCCACCGCGATCTTCGACTTCGACGTACGCCCGAATGCCGAGGGACCAGTCAGGAAGGAGCGCGGACAGTGCGCCGTGACGAGCTGACCGCCACCGCATGACACATGCGACGGCCCCGGGAGGGATCTTCCTGGTTGAGCGGCGCCTGAGAACGAGAACGGCCACCGCGCGTCAATCGATCGTGGTGAGGAACACAGATCGCGCGGTGGCCGCGATCCACGCTTAATATCTTCCCCTTTTCAGCCCCAAGAGTCGTTTACCGCGCCAGAGTACGATCCGTTTGGCCGATGCCCCTTCCACACCGGGCCGGCGGCCATTTCGCCGGACCCCCTGCCGGATTGGTCAACCGCCGCGGTCGCTCCGCCAACGGTCAACGCCGCGCGCCTAGCTCGAAATAACCGCAAACATATGGTTATCCTCAGGTGTAGTCGCACAAACCCCTGACATGCCCCCCGGCATAGGGCGATTCCCAAACGGATGTGCGTCTGCCACTCCGAAGGATTGATCAATGAACAACGACGCCGTGTGGGTCCGAAGCGTGACAGGCATCCAACTGCACCACACCACAGACCTCCAGGACGCCGGCCGATTCCTGGGCAATGCGGTGATGGCGCTGCGGGCCGCGCACGTACGAACCGGCGACGACCGGTACTCCGACCTCGCCGCCGAGCTCAAGACCATGGTGGCGGAGGCCCGGACCCTCGAGACCCAGGCCCGGGAACGCATGCACGGTCTGCACTCGGAAGACCCTGAGCAGTTCGTCCGCTGCCGCGAAGGCGAAGAGCCGTGGCCCGACGAGATCCAGGCGGGTTTCGTTCCGCGCCACACCTGCAATGATCGGTGCCTGTATCACGATCAGGACGTCCTCGAGGCCATCATGCAGTGCATCTGCGGGCGCCCCCCGTGCCGGGCCTGCGCCATCGCCGGTACGCCGTGAGGTGAGCCGTACTCGCCGGGCCGCGCCCTTTACAAAGTAGATCAAGAGCCGACATATCCTGAAAATACTGGGAAATACTGGAACTCTTGCTACGCTCGCGCCATGAGTGACCGGCTGGACGATCTCGAGAGGCGGATCGACGAGCTCCGAGCCGGTGTGCGCCGGGCCATGCGGGTCAAGGACACGGCCACGGCCAGGACCCTGCGCGCCGAGCTGCGCGGCGCCGAGCGCACGTGGGACGCCCTGGTGAGCACGGCCCCGGCGGATGATGCGAAAGACGGCGTCCCGAAAGACAGCGAACCCCAGCCCCCGGCGCCGCGGCTGGTGACCGTGCGCGAGCAGGTGCATCAGGGCCTCCTCCTGCTGGGCGCCTGTGCCCAGCCACGGCTGATCGTCGCCGTGGGCGCGGCGTTCTGTGGCGGCACGCTGCGGAGCAATCAGCTCACCAGCCTGCGCCGCGACGAGGAACGCTCGTTCAAGTCCTCCCCGTACGGCCGCCCGTACTACCTGTGCGCGGCCCTGACGGACCGCCTCTCCCCCGCCCGGGGCCTGCTGGCGGCCAGTACGTGGCCGCAGGCGCGCCGGATGGTGGGCCCGCTCAGCCCCCGCGTCGACTTCCTGACCTGCGCCATAGCGGTGGCCGAGCGGCTGGACGACGTCCTCATCGAGCCCGGCGGGGCGCGGCTGCTGGCCAGGATGGCGCGTAACATCCCCGGCGCCGCCGACGGCGATCTGGGACCGCCCGACCCCGGCCGGGTGATCGAGGCGGCGCGGGCGGAGCTCGCGGTGCACGTGGAGCGCGACACGCAGGACCGCGCTGAGCTGGCCGAACGCGCGGCGACGCAGCTCGGTGACACGGCGCGGCTGTTCGGCGCCGCTACGCTGAGCACTGTCGCGAGGAAAAGGATCACTGGGTGAGAGCGATGGGGCACCAGGCCGGCACCGGCCTCACGCGCAACAGCGAGCGCATCGTCAGCGAGCACACCGGCAACGGCGAGCGCATCAGCGGCGAGCGCGACAGCGAGACGAGAGGTGGCCGATGAACCGGCTTGACGCGCTGCGAGGAACGACGCCACCGAAGCCGCACGACGCCCGCGCCATCGCCGCGCTCGCGGCGAACCCCGGCTGCTCGCGCCGGGCGCTCATGGACGGCGCCGGGATCGACAAGGACGCCGCGGCCAGGCATCTGGGCTTCCCCGCGCCGTTCGGCCAGTCGCCGTTCGCGATCACCCGTGGAAACGTGTTCGAGGCGCTGGTGAAGGCCGACGGCTGCGCGGAGCTGCTGCGCATGCTGCGCGAGCAGCTCGGCCTGCCGATCGCCGAGGTGGCCTACCACGATGTGGAGAACGTCGGCGCGCACCTGCGCCACGCCCACACCCGGGCGCTGTTCGATCGGGCGGTGGCCGAAGGGCACGACGCGGGGACGGTCTACGACCATCCGCTGCTCGCCCTCGACATCGCCGGGCACGCCGCCTACCTGGAGCCGGACGTGGTGGCCTTCCAGCTCGGCGGGCGCTTCCACATCGTGGAGATCAAGTCGTTCGCGGTGATCGACGGGCAGGCGGACCCGGCCGCGGTGGCCGCGGCGGCCCGGCAGGCGGCGGTGTACGTGCTGGCGCTGCGCAGGCTGCTCGACGAGCTGGGACACGACCCGCTGCGGGTCTCGCACGAGGTCGTGCTGGTCTGCCCGGAGAACTTCGCCAACCGGCCCGTCGCGACGCTGGTGGACGTCCGCAAGCAGCTCGCCGTGCTGGAACGCCAGCTCGACCGGATGACGGGGCTCGACCGGCTGCTCGACGTCCTGCCCGAGGAGGTCACGTTCGACCTCCTGCCGGGTGAGGACGGGCTGCCGACCCGGTCCGCCGCCGAGCTGGCCGACGCGCTGCGCCGGTCCGACGCCCGCTACGCGCCCGACTGCCTGTCGACCTGTGACCTGTGCTTCTTCTGCCGCGACGAGGCCCGGCAGGAGGGCGCCTCCGACCTGCTCGGCCGTAACGTACGCGACGAGCTGGGCGGCGTGGCCTCCGTCGGCGAGGCGCTCGGGCTGGCCGACGGCACCCGCGACCCGGAACCGGGCCAGGAGGAGATCGCCCGGCTCCTGCGCAACGCCGAACGCCTGCGCAGAGAGTGCCTGACGTGAGCCTGCTCACCTCGCTCGCCCGGCTGCGGGCCCTCGACGAGGGCATCGCGCAGCCGATCGCGACCGTCCGGCACTGCCATCTGTCGGCGCGGCCGATGGTGTTCATCCCGCTCAAGCTCTCCGGCGAGGCCGCCGCGCCGCTGGCCGCCATGCTCGGCACCGACCGGGCCGAGCCCCGCCTGCTGGTGGTCACCCAGCCGCGTAACCGCGATCTGCGCTTCGCCTGGGCCGCCGAGCTGGCCGGGCTGCTCCTGCCGTACATCCAGGGCTTTCTGCGCGAGACGGAGACGGTGGAACGCAAGAACGCCGACCCGTACGAGCGGGCGCTCGACGCGCCGCAGCTGATCGTGCCGAACCAGGCGGGGGTGGCGTTCACCCGGCTGCTCGGCCGGTCCACCCGGTTCCGCCGGGCCGACGGGCCCTACCCGGTGCCCACGGGGGTGCCGCTGCTGGGCAGGTGGCTGACCTGGTTCGCCGAGCGGGCCGGATATCCGGGGTCGTCGCTGACGATCGCCGCGACCGACGAGCTGGGCAGGCACTGGGCGAGCGGGCAGAGCGGTCTGGAGGACGCGAACCTGGCCGCGCTGCTCGCCTGGATCACCGACGGGCCGAGTGACGACGCGGAGGACCCGCTGATCTGGCCGCCCGCGGGCCCGGTCACCGATCCGGGGTTCGACGCCGAGGTGCTGGCGCCGGCGATCGAGAAGGGCTCGGCCGAACGCGTCACCGAGGCCCTCCGTTCCCAGCTCGAACCCACCTGGCGGCTCATGTGGCAGGCGATCGACCTGCTCGCCGGCCTGCCCGAGGGCAACAGCGTGGCGCAGCGGTGGGAGCAGGACCGCGCCTCCTTCAGCGGCCTGGCCGCGCAGATCGAGGACGGCGCGCCGCCGCAGGCCCGGCATGACGGCGCGATCGCCGCCGCCGCGCGGCTGGCGCGCATGGAGCGCGCCCAGGCCGCCTACGAGGTGCAGCGCGCCTACGACGACCCGCTCGTGATGGCCGAATACCGGCTGACCGGCGAGGCGTTCGCGGGCGAGGTCGTGGAGACCGAGCCGGAGAACTTCGAGGGCGAGGGCCGCTCGCGCAAGCTGCGCCCGCTGGTGGTGGTCAAGACCGACGATCCCGTACGGCTGGCACCCGGCGCCACGCTCGGCACCCCGCAGCGGCGCGGCCAGGGCGCCCAGCTGGTCGAGGCGAGCGACGGCCTGGTCACCCTGAAGATCACCAAGGGCATGGGCCGCGGCAAGACGCCCACTCCGGGCGCGGTGCCCGAGGTGGGCGAGCGGGTCTGCTACACCTCGCTGACCGACGACTTCCAGGGCGCGCCGAGCCTGCCCGACGCGGAGGCGACGCCGTGGACCCACGGCGGACCGCCACGCGAATACCGCCCGACCGATGAGGACGCCCGCGAGGAGTGGTCGTGACCGGCGAGGACGCCAGCCCCGAGCAGGTCATCAGGAACGTGCTCGCCGACCTGCCCAGGAATCGCGGCGTGGTGGTCGACTCACCGCCGGGGGCGGGCAAGTCCACGCTCGTCGTCCGGGCCGCCGCCCACCTGGCCGAGACCGGCGACCCGCTGATGATCGTCGCCCAGACCAACGAGCAGGTCGACGACCTGGTGGCGCGGATCTCGGAGCGGCATCCGCGGCTGACGGTCGGGCGGCTGTCGGCGAGCGGCTACGTGCCGCCGCTGCGCCTGCTGGAGCTGCCCGGTGTCACGGTCGGCACGCGGATCCAGGATCTCAGTGATCCCGACATCACGATCGCCACCTCGGACAAGTGGGCGTGGATCTCCGGCCGTACCTGGCCGTGGGCGATCGTGGACGAGGCGTACCAGATGCGCTCGGACAAGCTGCTGCGCATCGCCGGGCTGTTCGAGCGGGCGCTGTTCGTGGGCGATCCCGGGCAGCTCGACCCGTTCTCGATCGTGGACGGCGACCGCTGGTCCGGCCTGTCGTGGGACCCGCTGCAGAGCGCGGTCTCGGTGCTGCTGCGCCACAACCCCGACCTGCCGGTGCACCGGCTGCCGGTGTCGTGGCGGCTGCCCGCCTCGGCCGCGCCGGTGGTGTCGAAGGCGTTCTACCCGTTCACCGGGTTCCGGTCGGGTACCGGGGCCGGCGAGCGGCGGCTGGAGCTGGCCACCGGCGGCATGGGCACCGTGCACGACCGGGCGCTGGAGGAGGCGGCCCGCTCCGGCTGGGCGCTGCTGGAGCTGCCCAACCGCCACACCGTGCGCACCGACGGCGAGGCCGTGCAGGCGGTGGCGCTGCTGGCCGAGCGGCTGCTGCAGCGCGGCGCGGTGGCGGGCTCCGAGCAGGGCGAACGGCCGGTGACCGCCGACCGGATCGCGGTCGGCGCGGCGCACCGCGACCAGGTGGCGGCGATCAGGGCCGCGGGGCTGCCGCCGGAGATCACGGTCGACACCGCCAACCGGCTGCAGGGCCGCGAGTACGACGTGACGATCGTGCTGCACCCGCTGTCGGGCCGCCGCGACGCCACCGCGTTCCACCTGGAGTCGGGGCGGCTGTGCGTGCTGGCCTCGCGGCACCGGCACGCGTGCGTGGTGGTGGCCAGAGCGGGCATCGCCGAGCTGCTCGACGCCCATCCGTCGGCGGAGCCGGTACGGCTGGGCGTGCCGGTGAAGTTCCCCGACGGCTGGGAGGCCAACCAGTCGGTCCTGGAGCACCTGGCCCGCCACCGGGTGTAGCGACGACGATCACGAAGTGAGGCATGTGTGACATCCGTGTACGTTCTCAACGGCCCGAACCTCAACCTGCTCGGCACCCGCAAGCCGGAGGTGTACGGCACGACGACGCTGGCCGACGTCGAGGAGATGTGCCGCGAGGAGGCCGCCGGGCTCGGCCTCGACCTCCGCTTCCGGCAGTCGAACCACGAGGGGCAGCTGATCGACTGGATCCACGAGGCCGGGGCCGAGGTCAAGGCCGGGCGGTGCGTGGGCGCGGTGTTCAATCCCGGCGCCTACACGCACACGTCGGTGGCCCTGCACGACGCCATCGAGGGCGTGGAGCTGCCGGTGGTGGAGCTGCACATCTCCAACGTGCACGCGCGCGAGCCGTTCCGGCACCACTCCTACATCTCGCCGGTCGCGCGGAGCATCGTGGTGGGGTTCGGCGTGCACGGCTATGTGCTGGCCCTGCGCGGCCTGCACCACGTCACCCAGAAGTGATCAGCGGCAGAAGGGCGCCATGCCCATGGCCGACCGCAGGCCGCCGGTCAGGTGGCCGAGGAAGCGCTGGTCGCCGGTCCATGCCTGCACCTCGTGGCCGAGCGTGGTGACCCACGACCGGCCGCCGTCGTAGTACTGGCACCAGGAGACCGGATGGTCCCTGCCGTGCCCGGGATGGCCGAGGTTGCCGCGGGTGCCCTTCAGCATGGTGCTCTCGTCGACCTGGGCCAGGACGCGGACGCGGGTGGGGGCCGGGACCAGGTTGTACCACTCGTCGCTGAACGTCCAGGCCGGCGGCAGCCCCGCGGTGGAGGCGTCGCGCCGGTCGACCGTGCGCACGGTGGCGGGCTGGACGGGGCCGTGGTCGTAGAAGTTGGCCTCGCCGAGCAGCCCTTCGTACCAGGGCCAGTTGTACTCGGTGCCGAAGGCGTTGTGCACGCCGACGAAGCCGCCGCCCGCCCTGACGTACTGGCGCAGCGCGGTCTGCGCCGCGTCGTCGAGCGCGTCCCTGGTCGTGCTCAGGAACATCACCGCGTTGTACTTCAGCAGGCTCTGCGCCGAGGCGAGCTGGGTGACGTCCTCGGTGTAGTCGACCGCGAAGCCGTTGTCCTGGCCCAGCTTGAGCACGGCCTTCACGGCCACGTTGTCGTCGTTGAGCGGCGGGTTGAGCCCCGGCCCGAGCACGGTGCCCAGGTGGGCGTGGCGCGGGCCGGCCGTGCGCGTGTAGACGAGCAGGCGGTAGCCCTTGGCGGGGTCGAAGTTGCCCCAGTCGTGGTAGCAGCGGGCGTCGGTGCCCCGGCACACGCCGCCGGCCGGCGCCGGATCGTTGGAGGCGGCTGAGGCGGGCAGGGCGACCGCCAGCAGCAGGGCGGCGGTCACGAGCGTCGAGGGTCTCACGGGCACCTCCGAAGTCCACCAGGTGGATCGATCGTTCCACAGCGTAGCCAGTGCGCGAGAGCCGGACAAGGTCTTGTCTTCACCGCGGCACCGGCTTATTGTGCGTCCGTTAAGCGGATCTATCGGTCCATCTAGTGGACCAGAAGAAGGCGTGGTGCCAGTGGAACGACGCAACTTCCTCATCGGCGCGGCCGCGACACTGGCCGCCGTACCCGCCCGTCCGGACGCCGCCGTTCCCGAGCAGGACGTTCCGGAGCAGTCCGCCGCCTTAGGTGCGGCCGGCAAGGACTTCCCCAAGGTCTGCGGCAACCTCGGCAACCACAACCACTCGCCGCTCAAGAAGATCACCGCGCGCAACCTGGACCGCCTCGGCGGCGCCTGGCACCTGAACCTGGAAGGCGGCAGCACCGCCGCGCCCCAGCAGAGCACCTGCGTCGCGGAGAACGGCATCCTGTACGTCCAGACGACCCAGCAGAACGTCTTCGCCGTCGACGGCAGGACAGGGGCGCTGAAGTGGAAGACGAACCTCGGCACCAAGCAGACGAACATGCGCGGAGTCGCGCTCGGCGAGGGCCTGGTCTTCTCCACCTCCGGCGCCAACATCGTGTACGCCCTGGCCAAGGACACCGGCAAGGTGGTGTGGCAGCGGCAGCTCATCACCGAGGACGAGGGCGGCGGCGACACCGGCGGCTGCGATCCGCAGAACGGGCAGTGCGGCGGCCTGACCGGCACCCTGGCCGGCGCGGTCGTCTACTGGGACGGCCTGATCTACGTCGGCATGCAGGGCAGCACCGGCGGCGCCCGGGGTCGCGCCTACGCCCTGAAGGCGGCCACCGGTGAGGTGGCGTGGACGTTCTGGGCGTGCCCCGGCGAGGGTCAGTTCGGCAACGACACCTGGGAGGGCGAGTCCTGGAAGACCGGCGGCGCGGTCCCGTGGATCCACCCCGCGATCGACCCGGACCTCGGGCTGGTCTACTGGACGTTCGGCGGCTCCTACCCCCGGCTGGACGGTTCGAGCAGGGGCGGCGACAACCTGTTCGCCAACTCGATCGTGGCCATCGACGCCAAGACCGGCAAGCGCAAGTGGCACTTCCAGTCGGTGCACCACGACATCTGGGACCTGGACAACGTCATGGCGCCGGTGCTGGTGGACGTACGGATCGGCCGCGGCGTGCGCAAGGTCGTCGTCTACGGCAGCAAGGCCGGCATGTTCTACTTCCTCGACCGGGCCACGGGTGAGCCGGTCCACGGCGTCACGGAGCGGCCCGTGCCCCAGGACGCACGCCAGAAGACCGCGCCGACGCAGCCGTTCCCCGGCGGCGCGCCGTTCATCACCCAGGCGCCGGAGTTCGGCAAGGCGACCAGGCCGGTGCCGTTCTACGCCTGGGGCGGCCTCTACACGCCGCACTGGGACCGGGCGACCATCATCTTCCCCGGCGCGGGCGGCGGGGCCGACTGGGCGCACCTGTCGTTCAACCCCCACACGGGCTGGATCTACGTCGGTTACGGGCTGATCAACTCCGGCTTCTCCAACAGCCGGGACGGCCGGGTCAACACCTCGCGCCCGCTGGGCGAGTACTTCGCGGGGGGCATCGCGGCCGTCGATCCCCGTACCAACAAGCCGGTGTGGACGCTCGACCGGGAGTGGTCGCTCGCGCACGGCAACGGCATCCTCACCACGGCGGGGCGGGTCATGTTCCAGGGCGGCCCCGACGGGGTGCTGCACGCTATGGACGACACCGACGGGAAGGTCCTGTGGAGTTTCCAGTGCGGCGCCGGGGTGCACACCAGCCCTATCAGCTATGAGATCGCCGGCGAGCAGTACATCGCGGTCCTGGCGGGCGGGAACGGGCTGCCGTACCCGGACATCCCGCGTGGCGACCACCTGTGGGCGTTCAAGCTCGGCGGCAAGGTGGCGCCCGCGGCGGCCCCGGTCCCGCCCAAGAAGCGCAACGACATCAGGGCCGCCGCCGTCGCCGGCACGACGGTCACGCTGGGCCGCGTCTGGGACGCGGCCAACCAGCGCCCGGGCCCGGCCGAGAACACCGTCGCCCAGAACGCCATGTCGCCGCAGCACCTGCGAGTGCCCAAGGGGACGGCCGTCACGTTCGTCAATCCGGCCGACAACGCCTTCGCGCACGCCGCCGTGTCCTTCTTCGAGTACGAGTTCGACAGCGGCGTGCTGATGCCGGGGCAGTCGTTCACCCACACGTTCGCCACGCCCGGCGAGTACTTCTACAACGACGCGATCTTCCCGCAGAACACCGGGAAGATCGTCGTCTACTGACCGGAAGCCTGCCGGCCTGTCGGCTACTGACCCGGAGTCTGCCGATCAGGAGCCTGCCGGCCGAGATACGTCGGCCGGATCGAGGGGGGCAGGGGGCCCTTGTTGCGCCGCCCCTGCCCCGACTCCTCCCAGGCGTGCGCCAGGATGCCGACGCTGCGGCCGAGCACGAACAGCCCCCTGGCCAGGGGCGCGGGGAAGCCGAGCTCGGCGTAGACGACGGCGGTCGCGCCGTCGATGTTCATCGGGACCGGGCTGATCAGCTCCTCGACCTCCTTGGCCACCCGCAGGTGCCCGCCCGGCACGACACCGTCCGCCACGGCCTGCTCCACCAGGCCGAGCAGCGGGTCACGGCGCGGGTCGCGGGAGTGGAAGCGGTGCCCGAACCCGGGCAGGTATTTGTCACGGGCCCGCCAGCGGGCCACCGTGGCCGCCGTGTCGCCGCGGGCCAGCGCCTCCTCCAGCAGCTCCACGCACTGCTCCCCCGCCCCGCCGTGGACGTCCCCCAGCAGGTTGACGCCGGTGGCGACGGCGTTGTTCAGCCCGACGCCGCAGGTGATCGCCATCCGCGCGACGGCGATGGACGGCGCGTGCGGGCCATGGTCGACCGAGGAGACGAGCGCGGCCTCCAGCAGCGCCGCCCGCCGCGGATCGGGCAGGTCGCCGCGGAGCATGAGCCAGACCATCTCCGCGAACCCCACCCGGCCGATCAGCTCCTGGACCGGCCTGCCGCGCAGCTCGATGACGTCCGGCTCGATCCTGGAGACGGCGGTGCCCCACCAGTCGGCCGCCTCACTCATGCGCGTACTCCTCGTTGTGCGCGCCGAGCCGCGGTGGTGAGGCCGGGGGACGCAGCGGTTCGTCGTCCACGAGCACGCCGTTGCCGGTCACGGTCAGGCGGCGATCGGTCCCGTCGGGGAAACTCAGCTCGGTGAGGAAGCCGCGATGGCGCAGCTGGTCGAGCGCGAGCGCCTGCGGGACGGTGAGGATGCGGGCCGCGGGCACGCCGTGGCCGGACAGCAGCTCCTCCCACTCCAGCGCCGTTCTGGCCCGCAGCGCGTCGTTGAGCTCGGCGTTCAGTGCCTTCCTGTGGGCCTTGCGGCCCTCGGGGAGGGCGAAGCGCGGGTCGGCCGGCAGTTCGGGGCGGCCGATCAGGCGGCAGAGCGTCTCGAACTGCGTCTGCTGGTTGGCGGCGATGTTGAGCGGCCCGTCGGCGGTCTCGAACGTGCCGGACGGCGCGGCGGTGGCGTTCTGGTCACCCATCGGCTCCGGCTCGACGCCGCTGACCAGGTAGTTGGACACGGTCCAGCCCATGGCCGAGATCGAGGCCTCCAGCATGGACAGGTCGAGGAAGCTGCCACGGCCGGTACGGTGCCGCCCGGCGAGCGCGGCGCAGATCGCCATGGCGGCCATCAGCCCGCCGATCGTGTCGCAGACCGGGAAGCCGACGCGCATCGGCACCGTGTCGGGGGTGCCGGTGACGCTCATCATGCCCGACAGGCCCTGGATGATCTGGTCGTAGGCGGGGGCCCCGCTCATCGGGCCGCTCTGGCCGAAGCCGGAGATCGCGCAGTAGATCAGCCGCGGGTTGAGCTCGCGCAGCCGGTCGCGGTCGTAGCCGAGCCTGGCCAGCACCCCGGCCCGGAAGTTCTCCAGCAGGACGTCGGCGCCGGTGACCATCGCCTCGAAGGCCATCCGCCCCGCCAGGCTCTTCAGGTCGAGCTCCACGGACTTCTTGCCCGCGTTCTGGGCCAGGAAGGAGGCGCCGATCCGGTCCCGGTTGAGCTCGTCGTCAGGGCCGAGGCGCCTGGCCAGGTCGCCGCTGCCGGGCAGCTCGACCTTGACCACCTCGGCGCCGAACAGCATCAGCTGGTAGCTGCAGTAGGGTCCGGCGAGCACGCTGGTCAGATCGACGACCTTGACCCCGTCCAGTGGCAACTGCTGCATTCACGCTCTCCCCATCGGTCAGGTCAATGGATGGTCGAACCCGCGCTCCGACATCCGCCCCGCCACCTCGCCCAGGTCCGCGACGAACTCCGCCACGCGCTCCTCCGTGAAGCGCACGGTCGGCCCGCTGAGGGTGAGCGCCGCCACGATCGCCTTCGTGCCGCCGGTCACGGGCACGGCGACGGCGGACAGGCCGGGCTCGCGCTCGCCGTGGCTGACCGCGTGGCCGTCTTCCGCCGCCTGGGCGATCCACTGCCGCAGCGTCTCCAGGTGCGCCTCGCCGTACGGGGAGGAGCGGGCGATCCGCGACAGGAGCCGCGCAGGCGCGTCCCTGAGCAGGACTTTCGAGGAGGCGCCCGCCCACATGGGCAGCTCGTCGCCGACCCGCACCACGTGGCGCAGCGGCTGCGGGCTCTCCTGCTGGGCGATGCAGATCCGGTGGACGTCCCTGGCGACGTAGAGGTTGACGGTCTCCCGCTGCCGGGCCGCCAGGTCGCGCATGAGCTTGACGGTCTCCGGCGGCAGCTCCCACGCGCTACGGGCCAGGTGCGCCCACCGCCACAGGGCGGGCCCGGCGGTGTAGCCCTTGGGCGCGGCCCACAGCAGGCCCATGTGCTCCAGGGTCTGCAGCAGGCGCAGCGCCGTCGTCTTCGCCAGGCCGGTCTCGTCGACGACCTCGCGGATCGTCAGGATCCGCCGGTCCTCGCCGAGCAGGGACAGGATGTCGAACGCTCGCTGAACGCTGCGCACGCCACCGGTCTCGCCGGATTCTGCCGGGAAGTTCGCGGGCACGGGTCCTCACTTGTCGGTCGAAGGTGAACTCCTGCTCACCCTCTCATGCGGTCCGTACGCTAACACTCGGTCCATTATACGGTCCAGACGTTCCACCACGCGGTTCCTCTTGCGCGGACTGGGATGTGCTCATACTTTGAGCAAGTCCACAGTGCGGTTCTGATGCACCACCTAGTGGAGTCACAATGGATGCGATCCACCAAGCGGGCTGCCTGGTCGCCGGGACGTGGCTGACAGACGGCCCGGCGGCCGAGCGGACCGGCCCCTACCTGCGCCGGACGGTCAGCCGGGCCCGTACGGCGACCCCGGACGACATCACCCGGGCCCTGGCCTACGCCGGGCCGGCCGCCGGAGCGGTGGCGCGGCTGGCCCCGGCGACCAGGGCCGCGATCCTCGAGCGCGCCGCGGCCGAGGTCACCGCCCGCGGCGAGGAGCTGGCCCGGCTGCTGGCCGTCGAGCTCGGCAAGCCGGTCAAGGACGGGCGCGGAGAGGTGCTGCGGGTGGCCGACACGCTGTCGGTCTCGGCGGCCGAGGCCAGGGCGCTGGGCGGCGAGGTGCTGCCGGTGGCCGGCTGGGCGCGCGGCGTGGGCAACACCGCGCTGACCTGCCGCGCCCCCGCCGGTCCCGTACTGGCGATCACGCCGTTCAACGCCCCGGCGAACCTGCTGGCGCACAAGCTCGGCGCCTCCTTCGCCGCGGGCAACACCACGATCGTCAAACCGCCGCCGCAGGCGCCCGGGGTCTCGACGGAGCTGGTGCGGATCCTGCTCGCCGCCGGGATGCCGGTCGAGGCCGTACAGGTGCTGCACGGCGGCGCCGACGTGGGCGCGCGGCTGTGCGCCGCGCCCGAGATCGCCGTGGTCAGCTTCACCGGCGGCGTGAGCGCCGGCGCCGCCGTCGCGCGGGCCGCCGGGCCGAAGCGGGTGCTGCTGGAGCTCGGCGGCAACGCCGCCACGATCGTCTGCGAGGACGCCGACGTGGCCGAGGCGGCGCGGGTCTGCGCGCGCACCGGCTACAGCAACTCGGGCCAGAGCTGCATCTCGGTGCAGCGGGTCTACGTCCAGCGCGGCAGGTTCGAGGAGTTCGTGGCCGCGCTGACCGCCGAGGTGAAGTCCCTGGTCGTGGGCGACCCGCTGGACCCGGCGACCGACGTCGGCTCGATGGTGGACGACGACGCCGCCGAGCGGGTGGTCCGCTGGGCCGGCGAGGCGGCCGGCCAGGGCGCCGCGATCACGACCGGCGGCGCCCGGTCGGGGGCGGTCATGGAGCCGACCGTGGTCGCCGCGCCGCCCGCCGATGCCCGGCTGGTCCGCGAGGAGGTGTTCGGCGCGCTCGTCGCCGTGCTGCCCTACGACGGCTTCGACGAGGTCATCGAGGCGTGCAACAGCAGCCGGTACGGCTTACAGGCCGGTCTGTTCACCCATGACGTGCGGCGGATCGTCCAGGCCTGGCGGGAGCTGGAGGTCGGCGGGCTGGTGGTCAACGGGTCGTCGAACTTCCGCCTCGACCACGTCCCCTTCGGCGGCGTCAAGGACTCCGGCATCGGCCGCGAGTCGCCGCGCTGGATGATCGAGGACTTCACCGTGACCAAGACCCTCCTGCTGCGGGGCCTGAGCATCTGGGGAGAACAGTGACCACCCGCCCTGAGACCGCCACCTCTGAGGCCACCACCTCTGAGGCCACCACCTCCGCGCACGCGCTCGTCGCGCAGTTGGAGGACCTGGGCGTCACGCACGTCTTCGGCACCTGTGGCCACACCAACATCGCCGTGCTGGACGCGCTCGCCGACAGCCGGATCCGGTTCGTCATCGCCCGGCACGAGCAGGCCGCCGCGCACGCCGCCGACGGCTACGCCCGCGTGTCGGGCAAGCCCGGCGTGCTGCTCGTCCACGTCGGCCCCGGCCTGACCAACGCCACCACCGGCGTGCTGACCGCGGCGCTCGACTCGGTGCCGATGGTGGTGATCTCCGGCGACGTCCCCTCCTACTACCACGGGCGGCACCCGCACCAGGAGATCAACCTGCACGCCGACGCCGACCAGGCGGCCGTCTTCAGGCCGTTCGTCAAGCGGGCGTGGAACGTGCGCCGCGCCCAGGACCTCGGCCGGGCCGTGGAGCGCGCCTTCTGGACGGCGACGACGGGCCGGCCGGGCGCGGTGCTGGTCAACGTGCCCATGGACGTCTTCTCCAGGCCCGCCGAGCCGTACCCGGCCATCAGCCGCGCCGAGCCGCCCGGCCTGCCGGCGGACGTCGCCGAGCGGATCGCGGCCGCGCTCGCCGGGGCCGAGCGGCCGCTGATCTACGCGGGCGGCGGCCTGCGCGACGCCGCCGAGGCGCTGCTCCGCCTGGCCGAGCGGCTCGACATCCCGATCGCCCACTCGCTGATGGCCAAGGGGACCGTGCCCGACGCGCACCCCCTGGTCCTCGGCATGACCGGGTTCTGGGGGCTGGAGCTCACCAACGACTACGCCCGCGAGGCCGACGTGGTGCTGGCGCTGGGCACCCGCTTCGCCGAGACCGACTCGAGCTCCTGGGACCCCCGCTTCACCTGGACGCTCGGGGACAAGGGCCGGCTGCTCCAGATCGACCTCGACCCGGCCGAGATCGGCCGCAACTACCCGGCGGAGATCGGCGCGGTCGCCGACGCCGCTCTGGCGATCGGGGCGATCGCCGCGGCGGCCGCGGCGCACCCGGAGGTGAGCCGTCCCGCGCTGCGGGAACGGATCCGCGCGGCCAGGTCGGAGCTGTTCGGCGCGAGCAGGGAACGCGGGAGCGGCGACGACTTCCCCCTGCGGCCCGAGCGCATCCTGGCCGACCTGCGCGACTCGGTGCCACCGGACACGATCCTGGTCACCGACGTCGGCTGGAACAAGAACGGCGTGGCGCAGTGCTACGAGCTGCCGCCCGAGGGCCGCTTCATCACCCCCGGCGGCGCGTCCACCATGGGCTTCGGCCCCGCCGCCGCCGTCGGCGCGCAGCTCGCCGCGCCGGACCTGACCGTGGTGGCGCTGATCGGCGACGGCGGCATGGGCGCCCAGCTCCCCGCCGTGCCACTGGCCGTGGAGCTGGGCGCGCCGGTGATCTTCGTGGTGATGAACAACCGGTCGCACGGCACGATCTCCGACCTGCAGTCCGCCCACTTCGGCCGCAGTCATGGCTGCGACTTCACCGATCCCGCCGGACGGCCCTACAGCCCGGACTTCGCCGCCCTGGCGCGGGCCTGCGGGGCCGACGGACACACGGTCGCCACGCCCGGCGATCTCCGTTCGGCACTGCGCAAGGCGGTGGCGGACCGGCGACCTGCGGTGATCGACGTGCCCATGGTCAACGAGCCCGTCCCGACCCCCGGCCACTGGAACATCAAGGACATCTACCAGGGCGTCTTCCCCGCCTGAAACCGTTGCCCGTTCGATATTTCCTCTGGTCACACCCGGCCGTATAACTAACGTACTAGTTCGTGCATTACACGGCCATGTCGACTCCCCCCAAACGAGGTGAACCGTGTTTCCCGCGAGATTCCCCATCGCCGCCGTATCGCTCATCGTCACACTCACCGCCTGCTCCGCGCCGGGACAGCAGTCCGGCAAGCAGGCCGACGCCACCGGACCCATCAAGGTCGCCAACATCAACGCGCAGAGCGGCCAGCTCAGCTCGCTCGGCAAATGGGAGAACAAGGGCGTCAAACTGGCCGTCGACGAGGCCAACAAGGCCGGCGGCGTCAACGGGCGGCAGATCCAGCTCGACCTGTTCGACGACCAGGGCGACCCCACGGTCGGCACGAACCTGGCCAGGAAGATCGCCGGTGAGGGCTACGTCGCCATGCTCGGCACCGCCGAGAGCGCCGTCACCCTGGCCATGGCGCCCATCCTCAAGGACGCCGGAATCCCGAACATCACCTCGGGACAGTCGCCCAAGCTCGCCGCGCTCAAGAGCCCGTTCCTGTTCCTCAACGCGCCGACCAGCGTGACCTACGACGAGACCTTGGCCAAGTACCTGGTCGATGGCAAGGGCTACAAGAAGATCGCGCTGATCAGCAACAACGGCACCTACGGCGCGGGCGAGCACGACGCCTTCCTGGCCGCGCTCAAGACCAGGAACCTCACCCCCATCGCCGACGAGGCCGTCACCCCCGACCAGAAGGACTTCAGCGCCTCCCTCACCGCCATCCGGCAGAAGAACCCCGACGTCCTGTTCGTCGGCGCCGAGGAGGTCGAGTCCGGGCTGATCGCCAAGCAGGCCCGCGAGCTGGGGCTGAAGGCGGTCCTGGCGGGCGGCGCCCCCATGGGCACCGACGTGTACGTGACCACCGCGGGCGCGGACAACGCCGAGGGCTCGGTCATCAGCTCGCCCTACCTCAGCAACGACGCGAGCCAGGCGAGCAAGACCTTCTCGGCCGCCTACCAGGCCGCGTTCGGCGAGGCCGCCGAACTGCACGGCGCCAAGGCCTACGACGGGGCCAAGATCCTCATCGAGGCGCTCAAGCAGACCAAGGGCGCCGGTGGCCGGCCGCTGGCCGACGCGATCCGCGCGGTCAAGCACGACGGCCTGCTCGGCGACTTCGCCTACGACGACTCCGGGGTGGGCATCCACGCGACCCAGATCGGTCTCATCAAGGCCGGGAAGATCGTCGCCGAGTCGGCCGGCTAGGAGCACCGTGCAGGTCTTTCTGCAGACCCTCATCGGCGGCGTGACGTTCGGCGCGGTGTACGCGCTGGTCGCCATGGGCTTCTCGATCGTCTACCGCACCATGGGCCTGGTGAACTTCGCCCACGGCAACGTGGTGATGATCGGCGCCTACGCCGCCTCCAACCTGTACATGTTCGCCAAGCTGCCCTTCCCCGTCGCGGTCGCGGTGGCCATCGCGGTGACCGCGCTGATCGGCCTGGTCATCGAGCGGGTGCTGCGCCCGCTGGAGAACAAGGACTTCGACCTCATGCTGATCGGCACGATCGGCTTCGGCACCGTGCTGGAGGCCGGGGCGATCCGGGTGTTCGGCGCGACCGGCCACGCCGTGCCGTCGCCGGTGGCGACCGCGCCGCTGGACGTCGCCGGGATCAAGATCCCGACCTACAGCCTGCTGGTCATCGCCGTGGCGGCCGCGGCCACGGTCCTGCTGGGGCTGTTCCTGCAGCGCACCAAGCGCGGCGCGGCCATGCAGGCGGTCGCGATGGACCACGAGGCGGCCACCGCCGTCGGCATCCACGTCGGCCGCAGCAACGCCATGGCCTTCGCGATCGGCGCGGGCCTGGCGGCGCTGGCCGGCGGGCTCATCGGGCCGATGCTCTACGTCAACCCCACGATGGGCGGCTCGCTGGGCATCAAGGGCTTCGCCGCCGCGATCTTCGGCGGCTTCGGCAGCATGCGGGGCGCGATCGCCGGCGGCATGGCGTTCGGGCTGCTCGACTCCTTCGCGGCCGGCCATTTCCAGGAGTACTCGGAGCTGGTGACGTTCCTGGTCTTCGCCGCCATCGTGATGGTCCGCCCCACCGGCATCTTCGGAGAGACGACGGTGAACCGAGCGTGAAACGGCTGATCCCTCTCATCGCCGCAGCCGTGGCGGCCTGGCTGCTGCCGTACGGGCTGGGCGGCTACGCCATCCACGTCGTCGACGTGGCGATCATCTTCGCGGTCCTCGGCATCGGCCTCGGGCTGGCCATGGGCGTGGCCGGGCAGATCAACCTGGCGCAGATCGCCTTCTTCGGCGTCGGCGCCTACGCCGTCGCCATCCTCACCACCCGGGCCGGGCTCGGCTTCTGGACCGCCGCCGCGCTGGCCCTGCTGGCCGCCGTCCTGGTCGGGCTGCTGGTGGGCCTGCCCGCGCTGCGGATGCAGTCGCACTATCTGGGCATCGTCACACTCGGACTGGCGCTGGCCTTCGTCAACTGGATCACCAACGCGACTATTGCCGGGCGGGCCGAGGGCATCAGCGACATCCCGGTGCCGCCGCTGTTCGGGGTGGACCTGTCCAGCGAGTACCTCTTCTACTACGTCGAGCTGGTGGTGTTCGCGCTCGCGCTGGCGTTCGCGCTGTTCCTGACCCACTCGCCGCTCGGCCGCCGGCTGCGCGCCATGCGCGACGACGACCTGGCCGCCGGCGCGCTCGGCGCGGAGATCCCGCTGCTGCGCATGACCGCCTTCGTGCTGTCCGGCCTGTACGGCGGCATCGCCGGTGTCCTGTACGCCGGGCTCATCCGGTTCGTGGCGCCGGAGACGTTCAGCATCGCCAACATGTTCCTCCTGCTGGCCATGGTGATCATCGGCGGCCGGCGGAGCATCCTCGGCTGTGTGGTCGGGGCGGTGGCGCTGTCGCTGGTCAGGGAGGCGCTGCTGGACGTGTCGGCCTACGCTCAGCTCGGGTATGGCAGCGTGGTCGTCCTCGTGGTGGTCTTCGCCCCCACCGGGCTGGCCGGGCTACCCGCCCGTCTCCGGCGCCGCCGGGCCGCCGGGGCGCGAGCCGCACTGGGTCCCTTCCAGCCGTACGACCGGGCCAACGACCAGGTGGGTGCGGACCTGCTGGAGGTCGACGCTGTGACCATGCGGTTCAAGGGTCTGACCGCGCTCGATCAGGTGTCGCTCACGATCACGGCCGGCGAGATCCGCGGCGTCGTGGGGCCCAACGGGTCGGGCAAGACGACGCTGTTCAACGTCGTGAGCGGCTTCTACACGCCGACGTCCGGCCGGGTGTTGTTCCGGGGACGGGAGGTCACCGGCGCGGCTCCGTACCGGCTGTCGCTGCTGGGAGTGGCCCGCACGTTCCAGAACCTGCGGTTGTTCGGCGACCTCACCGTCCGGGAGAACATCCTGGTCGGCCTGGACCGCACACGGACGCGCTGGGTCTGGCGATACCTCGTGCTTCCCTGGAGCGTGCTCGGATTCGAGCGGGCGCTGCGGGTGCGGGCCGATGAGCTGATCGGCCGGTTCGGGCTGCGGGACTTCGCCGACGCCGCGCCGCGCGCCCTGCCGTACGGGATCCAGCGGCGGATCGAGATGGCCCGCGCGATGGCGATGGCGCCCGCGCTGCTGCTGCTCGACGAGCCGGCGGCGGGGCTCAACGGCGAGGAGGTACGGCAGCTCGCCGAGATCGTCCGCTCGATCAGGGACTCCGGCGTGACGGTCGTGGTGATCGAGCACAACATGGGCCTGGTCATGTCGCTGTGCGACCGGGTCACCGTGCTGTCCGGCGGGAAGGTCATCGCCGACGGCGCGCCCGCGGACGTCGCCGTCCAGCCCGACGTGGTCGCGGCCTACCTGGGCGACTCGATGTCCGCACCCTCCCGGATCGCCGCCGAGTCCGCCGCCGAATCCACCATCGAGTCCGCCCCCGAACCCACCGCCCGGCCCGCCCCCGAGGCCGCCGCCGGATCCGCTGCCGAGGAGGCCGCCAGATGAGCACGCTGATCGTCGAAGGACTGTCGGTGCACTACGGCGGGGTGCGGGCCGCCCACGATGTGAGCTTCACGGTGGAGCCGGGCCAGTCCCTGGGCATCATCGGCGCCAACGGGGCGGGCAAGACCTCCACGCTCAAGGCCGTCATGGGCCTGGCGCCCCGGCAGGCCAGGCGCATCGCCTTCGGCGGCCACGATCTGCTGCGCGCGCCCGCGCACACCCTGGTCCGCCACGGCATCGGCTACGTCCCCGAGGGGCGGCACGTGTTCCCGGGGCTCTCCGTGGAGAAGAACCTGCTGCTGGGCGCCTACACCGGCGACTGGAAGCGGACGCCGATCGGCGAGGTCTACGATCTGTTCCCGGTGCTCGGCGAGATGCGGCAGCGCCTGGCCGGAGCGCTGTCCGGGGGTCAGCAGCAGATGCTGGCGATCGGCCGCGCGCTCATGTGCCGGCCCCGGGTGATGTTGCTCGACGAGCCGTCGATGGGACTGTCGCCGATCCTGGTCGAGGAGATCGTGACCGGGCTGAAAAGGCTGAACGCCGACGGGCTGAGCATCCTGCTGGTCGAGCAGAACGCCAAGCTCACCTTCGATGTCACCTCCGCCTGCCTGGTCATGGAGAACGGGGAGATCGCGGCCACCGGCACCTCGGCCGCCCTGCGGGTCGATCCCCAGGTCCGGCGCATCTACCTCGGCCTGTGAGCCCCCGCAGGCGCTCCAGCAGGTTCTCCCCCGGGTCTCTCGCGGATGCTCCGCTGGGGGCTCCCCACAGGTGCTATGGGGCGATCACGGCGACCCGGCCGGTCAGGGCATCGGTGAGTGGCGGGAAGCGGGTGAGTACCTCGGGGTCGTGGCCGGCCACCACCAGGTGCGGGCCGTCGGCGAGCTCGTTGATCCGGTCGAAGGCCCCGTACATGCCGGTCATGCTGTGCAGGATCGGGAACGGCCGGTCGTCCTCGATGTTCTCGTAGAAGTGGCTCGCGTCCGAGGCGATCACCACGTGGCCGCGCGCGGTCCGGATCCGCACCACCTGCATGCCCGCCGTGTGCCCGCCGACCAGGTGGACGCTCAGCCCGGGGACCACCTCGGCGTCGCCGTCGAGCAGGTCCATCCGCCCCTCCTTCTCCGCCGCCCGCAGGTGCGCCACGTCGTCCTCGTCCATCAGCCAGCGCTCCCTGGTGACGCGCCGGGCCCAGGGGCCGGTCCAGTAGTCGAGCTCGGCGCGCTGCAGGACGTACCGGGCGGCGCCGAAGTCGCGGGCCGTACCCGTGTGGTCGTAGTGCAGGTGGGTGAGCACCACGTGGCCCACCGCGTCGGCGCGCACGCCCAGCTCGGCCATCGTCTCGGCGGGCGCGGCCAGGTAGTCGAGGCCGTCGATCCGGGCGGCGCGGGCGCGGCTGATGCCGGTGTCGATGACGACGGTGTGCCGGTCGGAGACGGCCAGCCAGGTGTAGTACGCCGTCGGGTGCGGCTCGCCCGCCCGCCCGTCGTGGCCGTGGAAGTGCTCACCGCGCAGGGCGGCGCGCCGCGCGTACTGGATGGCGTAGACGCGGAACTCACCGCCACCCGCGCTGCCCCCGCCGGGCGCGCTGTTCCCGCCACCCGCGCTGTGCTCGTCGCTCGCATCGTGTTCGCCGCCCACGTCGTGCCCACCGCTCAGGCCACGCTCGCCGCCCACGTCGTGCCCGCCGCTCGCGCCACGCTCGTCGCTCACGTCGCCCTCGCCGTCGTGGTCGGTGCGAGGGTGGCGGGCTTGACGCCGAGCTGGTCGGTGGGGATCCGGTACGTCTCCCGCGCCGTGGCCACGGCGGCCACGTTGATCAGGCACAGCGCCGCGGTGAGCAGGGAGACGCCCAGCCAGCTGTCCCGGCCCGTACCGGCCACCGCCGTGGCGAGCGTGGGCGCGAACCCGGCGATGGCGAACCCGATCTGCGTGCCGATCGCCATCCCGGACAGCCGTACCCGGGTGCTGAACATCTCCCCGTAGAACGACGGCCAGACCCCGCTGGTCGCGCTGTGCACGACACCGAACATCAGGATCCCCACCACGAAGATCAGCGGATAGCCGCCGGCCGAGATCGCCCAGAGGTAGGCGAAGATCAGCACCGCGCATCCCAGAGAGCCGCCGATGAACACCGGCTTGCGCCCCACCCGGTCCGACAGCTTCCCCCACAGCGGGATCGTGATCACCGCCGCGACATTGGCCAGCACGCCGACCCACAGTATCGGCGCGCGTTCCAGCCCCACCGTGTTGACCGCGTACGACAGCGCGTGCACGGTGAAGATCGTGCTCACCGACGCGATCACCGCGGCCACGATCACCCGCAGGACGTCCGTCCCGTGCTCGCGGAACAGCACGACCAGCGGCAGCTTGGCGACGCCGTTCTCGGCGACCTCCCGCTCGAAGGCGGGCGTCTCCTCCAGCGTGCGCCGGATCACGAACCCGACGGCCGCCACCACGATGCTCAGCCAGAACGGTACCCGCCAGCCCCAGCTCAGCAGCTGCTCCTCGGGCAGCGCCGCGATCGGCAGGAAGATCGCGGTGGCGATGATCTGCCCGGCCTGCGTGCCGTTGAGCGTGAAGCTGGTGTAGTAGGCGCGGCGGCCCTCCGGGGCGTGTTCGAGGGTCATGGAGTTCGCGCCCGCCTGCTCACCCGAGACCGAGAACCCCTGCATCAGCCGCAGCACCACCAGCAGCACCGGGGCCAGCACCCCGACCTGGTCGTAGGTGGGCAGACAGCCGACCAGGAACGTCGACAGCCCCATCAGCACCAGCGTGGAGACCAGCACCTTCTTGCGCCCGAACTTGTCCCCCACGTGCCCGAGCACGAACGCGCCGACGGGCCTGGCCAGGTAGCCGACGCCGAACGTGGCCAGGGCCAGCAGCGTTCCGGTGCCCGGGGCGGACGAAGGGAAGAAGACCTTGCTGAAGACCAGGGCGGCGGCGGTGCCGTAGATGAAGAAGTCGTAGTACTCCAGGGCGCTGCCGATCCAGGCGGCGATCGCGGCCTTGCGCGGCTTTCCCTGGGGAGTGGGGATGTCGGTCACGGGGCTCCTCCCGGGTGAGAATAGCCCCGAAACTAACTCACTGGTTCGTACATTACAAGGGTGTGTACAAACCCTCTCCGGAGCGGCCGAGATCGGGTGCGGCCGTCCGGCCGCAGGTGGGCGGCACTACGCGGGGCGTCGGCACCGTGCGGGGCGCGGGCGCTACGTGGCGCGCGGGCACTACGCGAGAGCACCGGATGCTACGCGGGGGCGCCGGCGCCACGCAGGTAGGCGACGGTCAGCTCGCCGACCATCGTGCGCAGCCTGGCGCGGTGCTCCGGCGCGGTCATGTCGCGGCCGAACAGCGCCCCGAACGTGTGCTGGTTGGCGACCCGGAAGAAGCAGAACGCGCTGATCATCATGTGCACGTCTATGGCATCGGCCTCGGTGACGAAGTCGCCGGACTCCTGCCCCGCGTCGAGGATGCGGGAGATGATGTCGAGCACGGGCGCGCCCAGGTTGGCCAGCACCTCGGACTTGCGGATGTGCTCGGCCTCGTGGATGTTCTCGATGCCGACCAGCTTGATGAAGTCGCGGTGCGCGTCGTGGTGGTCGAACGTCAGCTCCGCCAGTGTACGGATGGCCTCCACCGGCGCCAGGTGCGCCACGTCGACGGTCCGCTCGGCGGCCCGCACCTCGGTGTACGCCTTCTCCAGGACCGCGATGTAGAGCTGCTCCTTGCCGCCGAAATAGTAGTAGATCATGCGCTTGGTGGTGCGCGTCCGCTCGGCGATCTCGTCCACCCTGGCGCCGGCGTACCCGTGCCGCGCGAACTCCCGCTGCGCGACCTGGAGGATCTCCGCCTTGGTCCGGTCGGCGTCACGCTGACGTTCACCGGCGGCGCGAGCGAGTGGCTGCGAGGTCATGGGGCTCCACGGTCGGGCCGACAGGGGTCGCGCCAATCCTAGATGACCGTTGTCCCGGCCGCTGGGCCCCGGCGTGCTGGGCGGCCAGGCGGACGGGCGCGTTGGCGGCGCCGTACCCCTGGTAGCCGCCGACGCGCTGGACGAGCTCGAAGAACACCCGCCCGGCCGTGACCGTGTACAGGTGGAGGAACTCCCCGTGCTCGTCCCTGTCGTACAGCAGGCCGAGCTCCCGCAGCTCGGGGGGCACGTCGTACCGGGCGACCAGGTCGTCGTAGTAGTTGGCGGGGACGGCGAGCAGCAGGTCGGGGACTACGGCGCGCAGCCCGCGGGCGGTGGCCACGATGTCGTCGCAGGCCAGGGCGATGTGCTGCCAGGGGATGTGCTGGGCGCCGACCTGGTTGATGTTGAGCACCATCCGTACGGCGCCGTCCCGGGTGGACATCGCCTTGCTGCGCAGCAGGCCGTAGGGGTCGGGGACCTCCAGGCTCTCCTGGGGGCGCAGGCCGAGGACGGTGCGGTAGAACAGCGCGGCCTCGTCGAAGTGGTGCCTGGGCTGGGTGAGCGCCACGTGGTCGATGTGGGTGATGCCCCCGGCCGCCGGTTCACCCTCCGCGCGGGGCTCGAAGTCGTCGGTCCAGCTGGAATGGTCGGGATGTCCGGTGCGGCAGAAGAAGAGCTCGGTCCCGTCGGGTGCGGCGATCGCGTCCAGCCTGGCGTCCCGAGGGGCGCGGTGGCGGGGCAGGACCGGTGACAGCAGCGACTCGGCACGCCGTACGGAGCCGGCGGGGTCCGGGCTCTCCAGCCCGATCGCGGCGAGCGCGGGTCCGTCGCCGGTGGCGTTGAGCAGGATCCGGGCCTCTCCCTGCTCCCACAGTTCGACCGGCTTGTGGGCATGCGTCCCGGTGCGTACGAAGCCGAGCGCCGCCAGGAGCCCACCCAGCTCGTACGCGTGACCGGACGCCCCGTGCGACTCCCCCGGTCCGGACGACCCGGGCACGTCGGCGGGAGGGACGGACAGCTCGGCGAACGCGAAGCCGGACGGGATGACTGGAGGCGGGATGACCGGTCGCGGGATCAACGAGGGCGGGTTCGCGGCGCGTCGCAGGGCGGTGGCCTCCTCCAGGGCGATGAGCGACCGCATGGCGTCCAAGGCCGTCCGGCCGGCATCGGCCTGCCGGAAGCCGTCGTTGAACACCTCCAGCGACAGCGGCCCGGCGTACCCGGTGTCCAGCACGTGGCTCACCAGCCCCGCCAGGTCGAAGGTGCCCTGGCCGGGGAAGCACCGGTAGTGCCTGCTCCACTGCAGCACGTCCATCGCCAGCAGCGGCGCGTCTGCCAGCTGGAGGAAGAACACCCGGTCGCCCGGGATCGCCTCGATGCCGATCGGGTCGGAGCCGCGCGACAGGATGTGGAAGCTGTCGAGGCAGGTGCCGAGGTTCGGGTGGCCGGCCATGCGCACGATCCGCCAGGCGTGCAGGTATTCGTTGACGTGCCTGCCCCAGGCCAGCGCCTCGTAGGCGATCCTGATGCCGTGCCCGGCGGCGCGTTCGGCGAGCAGGCGCAGCTGCTCGGCGGCCAGCTCGTCGTCGTCGACCGCGTCGGGTGACACGCTGGAGCAGACCAGCAGCAGGGTGGCGCCGAGGCGTTCCATCAGCTCGAACTTGCGCTCGGCCCGGCGCAGGTTGCGGGCCAGTACGTCGCCGGGCACCGCCTCGAAGTCGCGGAACGGCTGGTACAGGTCGATGCCGAGGCCCAGATCCCCGGCCCGGGCCCGTACCTCCTCCGGGCTCAGCGGGGAGACGAGGAGGTCGTTCTCGAAGATCTCCACGCCGTCGAAGCCCGCGGCGGAGATGGCGGTCAGCTTCTCCGCCAGCGTCCCGCTGACCGAGACGGTGGCGATGGACTTACGCATGGGCAGACCTCCCGGTCAGGCGGCGATCAGGTCGGTGAGGTGCGTGAGCATCCGTTCGGCGTCGGGCTCGCGGCCCGTGAACAGGCGGAAGGCATGCGCGGCCTGGAAGACCACCATGCCGCCGCCGTGCATGGTCCGGCAGCCGAGCGCCCCGGCCCGGCGCAGCAGCTCGGTCTCCAGGGGCCGGTAGACGATGTCGGCCACCCACAGCTCCGGCCGCAGCAGCTCGGCGGGGAGCGGCAGCCCGGGGTGCTGCGCCATCCCGGTGGGGGTCGCGTGCACCAGCCCGTCCGCCGTCGCGAGCAGCCCGCCCAGCTCGGCCTGGGCCGCGGTGCGGATCCGGTCCGGCCCGAACCGGCCGGCCAGGTCGGCGGCGAGCGAGGCCGCCCGGCTCTCCGCGGCGTCGACCAGCACCACCTGGTCGGCGCCGAGGGTCAGCAGGGCGTGCGCCACCGCGGCCCCCGCCCCGCCCGCGCCCAGTTGCACCACCTGCCGGGTCGGCGCGTCGGGCAGTCCCCGGGCGAACGACTCCGCGAACCCGGTCCAGTCGGTGTTGTGCCCCACGGCCCGCCGCCCCTCGAACACGACGGTGTTGACCGCGCCGAGCATCGCCGCGTCCGCCGACAGCTCGTCCAGGAAGGGGATCACGGTCTGCTTGCACGGGTGGGTGATGTTGAGGCCGTCGTACCCGAGCCGCCGCGCCGTACGGACCAGCTCTCCCACGGCGTCGGCGCCCAGTCCCAGCTCGCCGATGTCGAGCAGCCGGTAGACATAGCGCACGCCGTGCGCGTCGGCTTCGCGCTCGTGCAGCGCGGGGCTGAACGACGGGCCGATCCCGGCGCCGATCAGGCCGATCAGATAGGAGCTCATCCGCTCTCACTCTCCTCCAGTCCCATCAAATGTACGAACTAGTACGTTCGTACGCTAGACCGGAAGCGGCACCACCCGCGAGAGCCGACCGTCAGGCGGCTCTCACGGGCGGGCGGACCAGGCGGCTCGCGAGTGGGCCGGATCAGGCGGCTCGGGTGGGCGGATCAGGCGGTTTGTGCGGGCGGATCAGGCGGTTTGGGCGGGCCTGATCAGGCGGCGCCAGACGTCGATCACCAGGACCGGACGCATGCCCGCCGACAGGTAGAGGTCGAGCGCGGGCGAGGTGTTGTTGGAGTCGACGTGCAGCAGCGTCCCCCGCCGCCCGCGCGCCGCGTCGGCGGCGAAGGCGTGCCGCAGCAGGAAGCGACCCAGCCCCTTCCCTCGATGCTCGGGCAGGACGGCCAGCGTGGCGACGTAGCCGCAGTCCTCGTCCGGCACGAACTGGTTGTTGCCGATCACCACCGCCGCCGGCCGCCCGTCGATCCTGGCGACGACGAGCTGGGCCCAGTCGGTGATGCTCTGCGCCTGCCTGCGTTCGAGCCAGTGCTCGTAGTCGACCTTGACGAAGCCGAAGTGGTCGGCGAACGCCTCCTGGTAGATCTGGTGCGCCTCCCGGCGGACGGCGTCGGCCTCCCCGCTGTGGAGGGTCAGCCCAGGGATCGGGGCGGGCGGCTCGACCGGGCCCTCGTGGTCGACGCGCATCCGGTGGAAGCTGGTGCCGGGCTCGAAGCCGCGCTCCTTGGCCAGCGCCTGCCTGCCGGTGTCGGCCCGGTAGATGCCGATGTCGACCGTGGCGGCGTCGTGGCCCCGCTCCAGCGCCAGCTCCCCGGCGCGGTCGAGGACGAGGCGCCAGAGCTCGTCGGCGAGCCCCTCGACGCCGGGGCGTACGAGGACCTCGATGTCGATCATGTCGCTGTCGCCCTTGGCGACCGCCCAGGCCCAGCCGACCAGCGTGCCGTCGGCGTCGTGGACGAGCCAGCCGTCGGTGTCGAGATGGAAGTCCGGCTCCGCCAGCTCGTCGGCGATGTCGGCCAGTGTGGCGTCGGGAACGCCGATGACGGCGAGGTCGCAGGCCGCGACGAGCTCGTGGATGGCGGGGGCGTCCGCCGCCCGGGGGCGGCTGAACTGATGGGCACCGGAGGGCTTCATAGCGGCGATTTTCCCGAACCCGGGCGCCCCACGCCTCCCATTATCCGCGCTGTGGATAAGCTGAGACGGTGCTCGACAAGACGCCGTTGCGCATCGATGTCGCCACGCTGGACGGAATGACGATCCGGCTGGCGCTGAGCGGCGACCTTGACTTCGACACCGCCGCCGATCTGACGGGGCTGACGTTCGACGCCGGTTATCGCCGGCTTGACGTTGATCTGTCGGAGCTGGCCTTCATCGACTCCTCCGGCCTGGCCGCTCTCGTACGCCTCCAGCGGCAGGTCGAGGGCGCCGACGCCGAGTTGCGCGTGGTGGCGTTGACGCCCTATCTGCGTAACCTGATGCGGATGACCGGGCTCGACAAGCTGTTCAGCCTGCCGCCGGGCTGACCACCTCATGCTCGGCGGCGTCGGCCGACGGACGCCCGCGCAGGGGGATCTCCTTGATGAAGAGCGCCAGCACCGGCACGGCCACGGCGAACAGGATGGCCCACCAGAAGACGCCGGAGATCGACGCCGCGAGTGACTCCAGCAGGCCGGTGCGCATCTGCGGCGGCATCTGGCCGAGCGCCGCCGGGTCCAACCGGCCACCGCCCTTGGCGATCTTGTCCGCCGCCTGCGGGCCGAACCGGCCGGTCAGCTCGGACAGGAGGTGGTTGTTGAAGATGGCGCCGAACATCGAGACGCCGAACGAGCCGCCGATCGAGCGGAAGAACGTGGCGGCGCTGCTGGAGACGCCGAGGTCCTTCTGCTCGACGCTGTTCTGCGCGATGAGCATCGTGGTCTGCATGAGGAAGCCCATGCCGAGGCCGAGGACGGCGATGTAGACGCCCGTGCGCCAGCTGGGCGTGGCGACGTCCATGGTCGACAGCAGCCACATGGCCACGGCCATGCCGACGCCGCCGAGCACCGGGTAGATCTTGTACTTGCCCGTGGCGGTGATGGCCCGGCCGACGAACAGCGACACCACCATGGCCGAGGCCATCATCGGCAGCAGGAGCAGGCCCGAGTTGGTGGCCGAGGCGCCCTGAACGGTCTGCTGGAACAGCGGCAGGAAGTTGATGGCGCCGAACATGGCGAAGCCGAGCAGGAAGCCGATGCCCGAGATCAGGGCGAAGTTGCGGTTGCGGAACAGCTGGAGCGGCATGATCGGCTCGGCCGCCCTGCCCTCGGCGAAGATGAACGCCGCCAGCGTGACCACGGCGAGCGCGACCAGCGTGAGGATCTGCCAGGAGCCCCAGGTGTACTGGTTGCCGCCCCAGGTGGTGATGAGGACCATCGCGGTGATGCTGACGGACAGCAGGATCGCGCCCAGCCAGTCGATCCGCACCCGGTTGTGCAGCTTGGGGAGCTTCAACCGCAGCGCCAGCACGACCAGGGCGATGGCGCCGACCGGCAGGTTCACGTAGAAGGCCCAGCGCCAGTTGAGGTTGTCGGTGATGAAGCCGCCCACCAGCGGGCCCGCGATCATGGCCAGCGACATGACGCCCGCCATGATGCCCTGGTACTGGCCGCGCTCGCGGGGCGGCACCAGGTCGCCGATGATGGCCATCACGTTGACCACGAGGCCGCCGGCGCCCAGTCCCTGCAGCGCGCGGAACCCGATCAGCTCGGCCATGCCGTTGTCGGGACCGCCGAGCAGGGAGGAGCCCGCCATTCCGCAGAGCATGGAGCCGATCATGAAGATCACGATCGATATCATGAAGATGGTCTTGCGGCCGTACAGGTCGCCGATCTTTCCCCAGATGGGAGTGGAGACCGTCGTACCGAGAACGTAGGCTGTGACGACCCATGACAGATGGGTCAGTCCCCCGAGTTCGCCGACGATGCGCGGCATCGCCGTACCCATGATCATGTTGTCGAGCATGGCGAGGAGCATCGCGAGCATCAGCCCGGGCAGGACCACCATGACTTCACGCCGTCGTGCGACCGTTTCCGCCATACACACCCCCACTGAACGTCCTTGCTTACCTGCCGACCGGCAAGCATAGAATAAGCTAGAAACCTTACTTGCCGACGGTCAAGTCGAATCAAGTCGAAATAAGGTGCACATTGCGGGAAGACACGCGGAGCCGGATCCAAGAGATCGCGCTCAAGCTCTTCATCGAGCAGGGTTACGAGGCGACCTCGCTGCGAGAGATCGCGGAGGAGCTCGGCGTGACGAAGGCGGCGCTCTACTACCACTTCAAGACCAAGGAAGACATCGTCGCCAGCCTGGCCGACCTGCGGGTGGCGGACATGGAGGAGCTCCTGGCCTGGTTCAGGAGCCGGTCGAACACGCCGGAGACACGCCGCGAGCTGCTCCTGCGCTACGCCGACAAGCTGAAGAACGAGCGTTACCTCGAGGTCGCCCGCTTCATGGAGCGCAACCAGACGGCGCTGCGCGATCACCCGAAGATCCTTCGGATGCGCGAGGTGATGCTGGAGCTGACCTCCGAGGTCACCGATCCCGGCGACCCGCTGGCCGTGCGGATCAGCCGCTCGATGGCGCTGTTCACGCTGCACGCGGGCAAGTGGATGGCGCAGGACGAGAAGCTGACCGAAGAGGAGATCAGCGAGGCCGCGCTGGAGGTCGCGCTCCGGCTCATGGAACCGTAGGGACGATTGGGACGGGGCTGAATGGGCAGAGGCCACCCACGCGTCCGATGGACTACGGAGGAGGTGCGGTGGAGGCCACGATAGCGCTCCGGCTGCCCAGGGATGCGGCCAGCGTCCCCCTGATCAGGCAGATGTTCGACGGCACACTGAGGTCATTGGGGGTGGAGCCGCAGATCCGCGACGACATCGAGCTCATGCTCACCGAGGCGTGTTCGAACGTCGTCAGGCACGCGGGCCCGAGCGACGAGTTCGTGGTGAGCGCGGGGGTCTACGACAAGCTCTGCGTCATCAGAGTGATCGACATGGGCGGGGGCTTCGACCCACCGCCCAACATCGGCGAGGCGGCGCCCAACGCCGAGTCCGGCCGGGGGATTCAGATCATGCGGGCACTGGCCGACGACATCCGCTTCACCAACCGGCACGAGGACGGCTCGGTGGTGTGCCTGGAGAAGCGCCTGCGCTTCGCGCCGGGCGCGGCGGGGCCGCACTTCATCGCCAACTGAACGGGCTTCCGAAGCACGGCCCCCACGCTCAGGCGGACGGTCGTACCTGCTCACCCCTTCTCCCCAATCGTGTTCTCCCAATCGTCGTCCCCCGCAACCGTGCCTCGAGCCCTCCCATGACCGGCCGTACCTCGGACTTGTGGGCCGTCGATCCCGCCATCAGCGCGAGCGCGAGCAGGACGGCCACGGAGATGAGGAAGACGGCCAGGAACGCCAGGATGAGGACGATCACCAGTGAGGCGATCGTGCTGAGCACTGCCAACATCAGCCGGAGATGCCCCGAGAACCGGCACTTATGCGCGAGTTTCGGGTAGATCACGCTTACCGCGACGTCACACCGGCCGACTCGGCAGCATGTCGAGGCGACGCAGGATGACCCCCTCGCGCAGCGCCCAGGGGCAGACCTCCAGGCGGTCGACCTCGAACAGGTCCATGGTCGCGTGGGCCACGATGGCCCCCGCGGCCAGCTGCGCGGCCCGCCCGTCGGACACGCCGGACAGCGCGGCCCGCTCGGCCGTGCTCATGGTGGTCAGCTTGACGGCCCACTCGGCCATGTCCTGCCGCGACAGCGATCGGGAGACATAGAGGCCGTCGTTGGTGGGCGCGGCCCCGGCGATCCTGGCCAGCTGTTTGAAGGTCTTGGAGGTGGCCACGGCCCGGTTGGGCTCGCCGTATCGGACGACGTCGCCGACCGTGCGGGCGATCTGGGCGCGTACGTGCCGGCGCAGGTTGCGGACCTCGTCGGCGGACGGCGGGTCGGAGGCGAACCAGCCGCGGGTGAGCCGCCCCGCGCCGAGCGGCAGCGAGACGGCCACGTCGGGCTCCTCGTCGACCCCGGCGGCGATCTCCAGCGAGCCGCCCCCGATGTCGAAGGCGAGCAGCCGCCCCGACGACCAGCCGAACCAGCGCCGCACGGCCAGGAACGTCAGCCTGGCCTCGTCGCTGCCGGACAGGACCTCGATGTGCACGCCGCAGCGGTCGTTGATCTGGGCGAGCACATGCTCGCCGTTGGCGGCCTCGCGCACGGCGGAGGTGGCGAAGGCCAGGAAGTTCTCGACGCCTTTGTCCTCGGCGATGCGCAGTGCCTCCTCGACGAACTCGCCGAGCCGCTCGATGCCCTCGGCGGACAGCTCGTTGCGCTCGTCGAGGTGCTCGGTCAGCCGCAGCTCCTCCTTGTGGGAGTAGGCGGGCAGTGGCCGCGCGCCGCGGTGCGCATCCACGACGAGTAGGTGGACGGTGTTGGAGCCGATGTCCAGTACGCCGAGTCGCATGGGGAAACGCTACCGGTCAACCGCCTGTACGGCGAAGCCGAGCCCCAAGTGACCGTGCGGCGCGACGACCTTTCCCGCCGGGGCCCTAGTCTGATCGCATGTCACGAACCCTGCGACTGTTGATCACCGGCGGCGGCACCGGCGGTCACACCTATCCGGCCCTGACGACCCTGTCGGCCGTCCAGCGACGTCAGGTGCCGCACGACGTGCTCTGGGTGGGCACCGCCAACGGCCTTGAGGCCAGGATCACCACCGAGCACGGCATCCCGTTCAAGGCCATCACCACCGGAAAGCTGCGGCGCCGGCCCAACCTCAAGGAGCTCGGCACCAACGTCGCCGACGTGTTCCGCATCCCGGTGGGCGTGATCCAGGCGATCGGGCACGCCGCCCGCTACCTGCCCGACGTGGTGCTGTCGACCGGGGGTTACGTGGCGGTGCCGATCGGTGTGGCGGCCAAGCTGATCCGCCGCCCGCTGGTGATGCACGAGCAGACCACGGTGGTGGGGCTGGCCAACCGGATCCTGGCCAGGCTGGCGACGCGGATCGCGCTGTCCCACGAGTCGTCGCTGGAATACCTGCCGCCGTCGGCGCGCGCGAAGGCCGTGGTGACCGGCAATCCGATCAGGCCGGAGCTGCTGCAGGGCAACCGGGCCGCGGCGTACGACCTGTTCGG
The DNA here is from genome assembly GCF_040648335.1 of Nonomuraea sp. NPDC049158. Lineage (NCBI taxonomy): Bacteria > Bacillati > Actinomycetota > Actinomycetes > Streptosporangiales > Streptosporangiaceae > Nonomuraea > Nonomuraea sp. NPDC049158. Next base: position 127,243 of record NZ_JBEZDM010000017.1, on the reverse strand, counting down.
GCTGACGTTCGAGGTGCCGCTGATCTACGTGACAGGCGGCGCGACGGGCAGCAAGCAGATCAACACGCTGATCGCGGAGATCCTGCCGCGACTGCTGCCGCATGCCCAGATCGTGCACCAGTGCGGGCCCGCGTGGATCGACCAGATGCGCGCCACCGCGCTGCCGCCGGACCTGGCCGACCGCTACCACCCGGTGCCGTACGTGGGCTCGGAGCTGCCCGATCTGTTCGCCGCGGCCGACGTGGTGATCGCGCGCAGCGGCGCCGGGACGGTGTCGGAGCTGACCGCCATCGGCAGGCCGTCGGTGCTGATCCCGCTGATCCCGACCGGCGGCGACGAGCAGCGCAAGAACGCCCGCTACCTGACCTCCGCGGGCGCGGGCCGCGCGCTGCTGGAGCCGCACCCGACGGGCGAGCAGCTGCTGGCCGAGCTGATGCCGCTGCTGGCCGACCCGGGCCTGCGCGCGACGATGGCCGAGGCGGCGCGCAAGCTGGGCCGGATCGACGCGGCCGAGGCTCTGTGCGACGTGCTGCTGGAGGCCGCGCACGTCCAGTAACCGTCTTGGACGGCTCTCAGGGGTCCAGGTAGCGGAATGCCTCATGGGCGGAGCGCACGCTCCGCCGCAGCGCCCGCTCCAGCTGGTCGGCGTCCTCCGCGAGCCGGGTGATCTCCGGTACGGCGAAGCCGTCCGCGCCCGACTCCGAGACCAGCTCCTCATACTGGTGGATCCGGCCCCGCAGCTCCTCGATCTGATGGTGGGCCCGGTAGGCGCGCTCGGCGTCGGCCACGTTGGCGGCGTAGCGTTCCAAGGCCTCCACCCGGGCCACGACGGCGTCCTCGCTGCTGTCGAGCGCCCGGGCGAGCGGCTCGGCCACGGCGGCGACCTCCGGCGAGTTCACCTCCGCCATGGTCTCGCGGTGCTTGGTCCGCAGCGCCGACAGCTTGGCCAGCAGGCGGGCGATCTCCCACTCCTGGGCGGGCAGCATCACGGCGTTGCGTACGTCGTCCAGCAGCCCTTCGACGTTGACCGCCGAGTGCGTCACCGTGGCGACGGCCCGCCTGGCCCGGGCGAGCAGCCTGCGGGAGGACTCGTCGAGGTCGGCGGCGAGCACGTACCGGCCCTCGTACCAGCGCAGTTGCTCGTAGGTCTCCCGGTCGACGGCCATCTCCTCGTCCTCGTCGAGGTCCTTGCGGAGGAAGATCACGAGCAGGACGGGAATGGCGATGAGGCCGACCAGCAGCAGGCCGCCTCCCCGGTAGAAGTGCGTCCCGGACAGCAGAAGGGACAGCACCATCAGCGTGATCGCCGCGATGGCCACGCGCCCGGTCTTACCGGATGCCCTGGACGGCAGGGGGTCGGGCGCCCAGCCGCGCCGCATGCGGATCAGGAGATGCTCGTTCTCCGTGATCAGCTGGGCGTCATCCTCCGGGACATCTGGATCGACCACCACATCCGCCACAAAAACGGATTTTATGGGATTGTCACCTGGAGAAGTGCTGGAACGTGTCATATGGCAAGGTGCGACCGCCGCGACATGGGCCCGCGCGCCTGCTCATGGCCCGTTCCGGCGTCAGCTTTCCAGATGGCGGAACGCCTCGTGCGCCGAGCTCACGCTCCTGCGCAGCAGCCGCTCCAGGTCGTCGGCGTCCTCGGCGAGCTTCTCGATCTCGGGTACGGCCAGCGCGTCGGCGCCCGACTCGGCCAGGAGCTCCTCATAGCGCGGCAGCCGGGCCCGCAGCTCCTCGATCTGGCCGCGGGCGTGGTAGGCGCGCTCGGCCTCGGCGACGTGCCCGGCGTAACGTTCCAGTGCCTCCACGCGCGCCACGACCGCGGCCTCGCTGGTGGCCAGGGCGCGGTCCAGCGGCTCGATCACCGCCGCCACCTCCGGCGCGATGCCGCGGGCCAGCAGTTCCCTGTGCTCGCCACGCAGGGCCGAGAGCTTGGCCAGCAGCCGGGCGATCTCCCACTCCTGCTCCGGCAGCATCACGGCGTTGCGCGCGTCGTCCAGCAGTCCTTCGGCGTTGACGTGGGAACGCAGCACGGCGCCGATCGCCCGTTGCGCCCTGGCCAGCACCGCCTTGGCCTCCGCGTCGAAGTCGTCGGCCAGCAGGTAGCGACCGTCGTACCAGCGGGCCCGCTCGTAGACGCCACGCCCGTAGGGGCGGTCGTGTAACGGCACCTCGTTGATGGAGGCGATCTTGACGAGCACGACGAAGACGAAGCCGCCCAGCAGCACGAAGCCGATCGGCCGCACCGGGGAGGTCAGCAGCGCGGACATCAGCGCGACGACCAGGGGCGTGGCCGCCAGCAGCGCCAGGCTCGACGGCCAGCGCCGCTCGACCGGCTGCCCGGCAGGGGGCACCCAGCCTGCTCTGATCCTGGACAGGAGCGGGGCGTTCGCACGCAGCATTCCGGCGACCTCCGGGGGTACTCCCGGATCGACGACCACACCCACGCTCTGTCCTGGCACCCTGGCGCCCCCAACGCTCGTGATGCCCGGATACTACGTAACATTTCGCCAGAGCGGCAGCCTCGCCGAGGACAGTCGGGGAAACCGGCGGTCGCGCTCACCGATCGTTTCCATGATCGACAGCCCCCGGACCAGGGCTCTTGTGCGGGGCGGCTCAGCGCTGGATGTTCCGGTAGCGGTGGTGCTGGTAGCGGAAGAACACGGTCAGGACCGCGGCGGCGGTGGCCACGCCGACGGCCAGGGCGGCCGCCAGGTGGTGGTCCGTCACGAGGTAGTAGGTCAGCAGGGCGAGACAGACGCCGGCCAGGACGCCGTTGATGATGGCGATCATGCTGGCGGCGGTGAAGAGCCCGGCCAGCGGGCCCGATTTGACGGCCAGCGACCCGAGCGCGTCGGCGGTCTCCCCGCCATCCGCGTCCCACCTGGCGAAGTAGCGCGCCGCCTCGCGGTCGAGTTCGCGGTAGTAGCCGCGGATGCGGGCGATGCTGCTCAGGTACAGCACGTTCTGCACCCCGGTGTCGACGAGCCGGGCCGTGGTGAACACGCCCAGCACGAAGACCGTCGGCAACGCGGCGGCGGCGAACGGCAGCAGCAGTCCTGGCGTCTGCGCGGCGAACCCCAGCGCGATCAGGCTGCTGGACAGCGCCGACAGGTACAGCGACGAACGCCCGAGCGCCTCACTGACCGTCGTGCCGGCCGCCGATTGCAGGACGAAATGCTCCGTCACGATCGCCGACATGAGCGCCGCCGACGGCTCCGCGTCATGCTTGTCCGCCTCCATCTACCGGAAGGCGTCGGCGTGTGCCCGCGCCCACTGTTCGAAGGTGCGGGGCGGGTGTCCCGTCACCTCCTGAACGGTCGGCAGGACCGGGGACTCGTCGAGTGTGCCGTCGACGTAGAAGCTGAAGAAGGCGTCGACGTACTCGACCGGCATGGTCGCCTCCATCTGCGCCCGCGCCTCCTCGTCCGGCAGGCCCTCGCAGCGCAGGTCCCTGTCCAGCACCTTGGCCAGCACGGCGACCTGGTCGGCGGGCAGCAGCGAGTCCGGGCCGGTCAGTTCGTAGATCCGGCCCTCGTGCCCGTCGCCCGTCAGCGCCAGGGCCGCGACCGCCGCGATGTCGGCGGGGTCGATGGCGGCGGCCGCCACCCCGGCGAACGGTACCCGCACCAGGTCGCCGGCCTGAAGCTGCGGCAGCCAGCGCAGCGCGTTGGACATGAACGCCCTGGGCCGCAGGAAGGTCCAGGGCACACCCGCCTCCCGCGTGGCCTGCTCGGACAGCGCCATGTAGCGGGAGATCGCGTTGCTCATGTCCGCCTGCTCGGCCGAGCCGCCCGACAGCAGCACGACCCGTTCCGCCCCCGCCCGCCGTATCTGGGCCAGCAGTCCGGGCATGTCCGCATATCCCGGCAGCAAGAACACCCCTCGCACGCCGTTCAGGGCGTCGGCCAGGCTGCCGGGCTCGTTCAGGTCGCCGGTGACGGGCTGGACGCCGGGCGGCAGCGTGGCGGTCCGCGGATCGCGTACGAGCGCGCGTACCCGCTGCCCGGCCCGGTCCAGAGCGGTCACCAATGCCGACCCGATATTGCCGGTGGCGCCGGTCACTAAGATCATCATGTCTCCCATCAGGTCATCAACTTGTGCTACGCCCCACCCACGAGGCCCACGGCCAGGGTGATCAGCGCGGCGGCGAGGAGCAGGCCCCCAGCTCGGGTGACCATCGTGCCGGACGAGCGGGCACCCTGCTCGCCGACGGCCAGATGCAGGAAGAATCCACCCGATTGCGCCAGCACCCCGGCCAGCAGCACGCCGCCGGCCAGCCACTCCAGCCCGTCGGAGAAACCGGCGCGGGGCAGGTACAGCAGGTACACCAGGGCGAGCACCAGCAGCACTCCGGCGTGCGCGTGGCCGGCGCGGAAGAAACGCTCGCGTAACTCGCCCAGCTTGTCGCGATCGGTGGTGATGAAGCGCAGCAGCGCGTGCCCGCCGAACTCGACCGTGACCAGCGAGGCGATCGCGATGATCGGCAAAACCTCGGTGGGCTCCATCAGGCTCCCTGCCCTTGTACGGCCATGACGCAGGTCATGGTGAACGGATGTCCGCTCAGGTGATCTCCCCAAAGGGTGACAGCGACCGAGAAGGCGCCGATAGTGTCCTTGTCATCAGGCGGTTATGCATTTTGCATAGTTCATCGGGAGATCGGGTTGGCACGGACCGCTGACGACCTCCCGCTGCGGGTCGCCCAGGGCATGCTGTGGGCCTCGTTCGGCATCCTGGTCTACATCCGCACGATGAGCGGGGTGTGGCGCGACGCCGCCCCGCTCGCGCTGCTGCTCACGATGGCGTCGTATCCGCCGCTGATCGCGCTGTTGGCGCGGCACCGGCGGCCGGCCGCCCGGTACGGGCTGCTGGCGGCCTTGGTGCTGCTCTACCTGCTGCCCTTCCTCGTGATCGGCTCGGCGTGGGACTGGATGCCGTGGACGGTGGCCGCCGGAGTGCTCTGCGTGCTCCCGGCGCGGCCGGCCTGGCCGCTGTTCGGCCTTGTCCTGGCCGCCACCGGCACGACGGCCGCCCTGCTCGGGTACGGGGTCTACGACTCGGTCTGGTTCGTGATCGTCACGGCGGACGACGCCCTCATCGTGTTCAGCCTCGCCGCGCTCGTCGGGACGGCACGGCGGTTGCACGAGGCCCAAGGAGAGCTGGCTCGGCTGGCCCTGGACAGGGAGCGCCTGCGGCTGGACGGCGAGTTGCGGGACGTCCTGGGCGGGAAACTGCGGGCGATCGCGTTCCGGATGCGGAAAGCGGCCGCGTTCCAGATACGGGAGGCCGCCGCGTTCCAGATGCGGGAAGCGGCCGCGTTACGGACGCGGGAAGCCGCCGCGTTCCAGATACGGGAAGCGGCCGCGTTACGGACGCGGGAGGCGGCCGGGGGCGAGCCGGTGGACGCCCGGCAGGACATCCGCGAGGGCGTGGCGCTCGCCCGGCGGACCTTGGCGGAGGTGCGGGCCACGGCCGGCGCCTACCGCGCCGACCCGGTCGCCGAGCCCGCGACAGAGATTGAGTCGCCCCGGTTGGCGCGGTTCGTCCTGCTCGCGGTGCTGCTCATCCAGTGCGTGCTCGTGCTGAGCAACCTCTACTACTGGGAGCATGCCGCCCCGCCAACGCTCGCCTGGGCGCTGATCGGGCTCATCGGGATCGTGATCCTTCAGGTGCTGCCGCAGACCCGGGTCACGTTCGTCGTGCAGGGCCTGCTGTTCCTGCTGCCCCTCGCGGTCATCCCCGGCTCCTGGGACCGGGTGCTGAGCTTCTTCACCGGCAAGGTGCTGCTCACCGTACGACCGCCTCGATCGTGGGCGATCGCCGGTGCCGTCCTGGCCGGGCATCTGGCCTGGCTCCTGTATGACAGCATCACCGCCGGCACCGGCATCATGAACGCGCTGGCCAACTTCGGTGGTCACGTCATGCTCGCCTGGCTGGCCTACAGCCTGGGGCGCCTCACCGGGCTGATCACCGTGCTGGACCGGGCCCGGCATGACCTCGCCGAGGCCGCGGTACGGCGGGAACGGACCCGGGTCGCGAGCGACCTGCACGACGTCCTCGGGTTCAGCCTGTCGGCGGTCGCGCTCAAGGGCGAGCTGGCCGAGCGGCTGCTGGACACGGACCCCGGCCGGGCCAGGACCGAGCTGGCCTCGCTCGTGTCGCTGGTGGAACGGTCGCTGGTGGAGCTGGAGTCCATCGCCGGCGACCGGGTCGAGCTGCGACTGGCGGCCGAGCTGGAGGCGGCGCGTGAGGTGCTGACGGCCGCCGGGATCGCGGCGACGGCGCGGGTCACGACGGGCCCGCTGCCGGCCGAGGTCGACACGGCGGTGGCCACCGCGCTCCGCGAGACCGTCACCAACGTCCTGCGGCACAGCCGGGCCCGGACCTGTGAGATGACCATCTCCGGCGCTGACGGGCTCGTACGTTTGCGTGTCGTCAATGACGGCGCCCGGCCCGTCGCGCCGAGCGAACCGACCACGCCGCCGGAGCCGGAGCCGGAGCGGGGGCCGGGGCCTAGGCCGGGGTGGCACGGCTCCGGACTCGGCAGCCTGGCACAGCGCACCGGCGGGCGGCTGGCGGCGGTGCGCCTGCCCGGCGGCAGGTTCGAGGTGGTCGCCGAGTTCGGCTCAGATCCAGCCGGACTCGGTGGCGATTCGGATGGCGTCCACCCGGTTGCGAGCACCCAGCTTGGCGACGGCTGAGGTGAGGTAGTTGCGGATCGTGCCGTAGGTCAGGAAGAGCCGTTCGGCGATCTCGGCGGGCTGGGCCCCGCCGGCCGACAGGCGCAGCACCTCGGTCTCCCGCTGGCTGAGCGGGCTCTCCGGCGCCTCCAGCGCCACCAGGGCCAAGGCGGGGTCCACCACCCGCCCCCCGGCGGCGACGGTCCTGATCGCCGCCGCCAGCTCGGCCGGGCGGATGTCCTTCTGAACGAACCCGGCGACCCGCGCACCGAGCGCCCGGCGTAGGACGCCCGGCTTGGCCAGCGCCGTCAGGATCAGCACGCGGCAGCCGGGCAGCGTGCCGCGCAGTTCGGCAGCCGCCGAGATGCCGTCCAGTCCCGGCAGATCGATGTCGATCACGGCCACGTCGGGCCGGTGCTCCAGCGCGGCGGAGACGATCTCCAGACCCGAGGCGACCCCGGCCACCACCGTGATGTCGTCCTCGAGCGACAGCAACTCGACCAGCGCTTCGCGAAGGATGTGCATGTCCTCCGCGATCAGAATCCGGATCACACCGGTACGGTAATCCGCTCACTCCCCGCCGCGCGACGCCGCCGCCACGGCAGCCCGGGTACGGCCAGCCCGTGTACGGCCAGCCCGTGTACGGCCAGCGCGGCGGCCACGCAGGCGACCGGGATGGCGGGCAGCACGTAGCGGTGGTCGAAGTCCAGCGCCGCCACCGGCGCGACGAGCAGGAACATCGCGAACGCCCACGGCAGCAGCGCCGGACGGCGGCGGCCTATCGCCCCGGCCGCCCCCGCCAGGAGGATCACGCCGAACAGCGTCCCGTGCAGGAACCACGGGTAGGGGTAGGCGGCGAGGATGGACCCGAACGGCTCGACCGAGCTCATGCCGCGGATCGCCGGGTCATACTCCTTGCGCACCTGCCCGACGAGGGCGTGCTCCTCCGGCAGCCCCCACGAGCCGTGCGGGAAGTTCGACATGGCGCCCATCCGCTTGGGGTGAGCCACCGGCTCCCAGGTGAAGGCCAGCGAGGTGTCCTTGACGATCTCGCGCAGATAGTCGAGCGGCTGCGCGGCGATGGCCTTCAGGGCGAACGACCTGGCCAGGTCGTTGTAGGCGAACCGGTCGCCGGGCAGCCGGTTGAGCGCGGCGCCGGGTGCCCAGACGTACTCGGAGGCGGCGTCGACGACGGTGCCGTTCGGGCAGAGCCGGGCCTCCGCCGCGGGCGGCTTGATGATCGAGCAGTCGGCGAACGTCATCGTGCGGGCCCAGAGGGCGACTCCGTCGGAGCCGCTCAGCGCGAACCTGCCGTGATACTGGGCGTACCAGCCCGCGTAGGCGAGCAGCGGCAGCGCCCCGGCGACCACCAGGACGGCGACCTTCCGCCACGGGGTGCGGCGCAGCAGCAGGTAGAGCGCGGCCAGCGCGAGCAGCGGCACCGCGGCGGTCCGGGTCAGTCCGGCCAGCGCGAGCAGCGCCCCCGCCAGCGCGGCGGCCCGCGACGACACCTCCTGGCGCCACATCAGCACCGTGAGCGCGGACATGACGAGGAAGATCACTTGCAGGTCCGAGAGCACGGCGTGCTCCAGCCGCAGGAACGCCGGGTCGAACAGCACCGGCGCCGCGGCCAGCGCGGCCCCCCAGCCGGGCAGCGACCAGCGGCGCAGCAGCACGTAGATCAGCACGCCGACGCCCAGGCCCATCGCGTGCTGTACGCCGACGACCAGCTCGACGCTGTGGAAGGGGCGCAGCAGCCACAGGAACCACGAGTAGCCCGCCGGGTGGAAGGCGCCCTGCGGCTTCATGTGCACGGCCGTGTTCAGGTAGGTGAACGAGTCGTACCAGTAGACCTGCGCGGTGTCGTACCCGAGCATGACCAGCACGCGCAGCGCCGCGGCCAGCACCAGGACGACCCCGAACAGGCGGTGGCCCGTCTTCCCCAAGACGGGATCGGCCAGGCGGGGCCGCGTCGGCGCCACAAGAGCGGCAACCATGAGCATCTCTCCCCCGGGAGAGGCCGGGCGAGTCCCGGCCGTAGGGAGGGCAGTTCACCGAGTCGGCGCTAACCTGAGCGTCACCAAAAGTGGTTATGTCCGCGTTATGCAGGCTGGAGCAGACTGTCGGGACTTTCGATCTTCATGGGGGCGACATTGCGTGTTCTGGTCGCGGAGGACGAGCGGATGCTCGCCGATTCGATCGCCGAGGGGCTGCGGGGGGAGGCGCTGGCCGTCGATGTGGCCTACGACGGTGACGGGGCGCTGGAGCGGCTCGGCGTGCACGACTACGACGTGCTGATCCTGGACCGGGACCTGCCGCTGGTGCACGGCGACGAGGTGTGCCGGGCGGTGGTCGAGCGGGGGTGGCCGGTCAGGGTGCTGATGCTGACCGCCGCCGGGGACGTGCGGGCGAGGGTGGCGGGGTTGTCGCTGGGGGCCGACGACTACCTGCCCAAGCCGTTCGCGTTCGAGGAGTTGGTGGCGCGGGTGCACGCGCTCGGCCGCCGGGCCCGGCGGGCCGACCCGCCGATGCTGGCCCGCGCCGGGGTGCGGCTGGACTGGGCGCACCGGCAGGTGTTCCGCGAGGGGCGCTATGTGCCGCTGGCGCGCAAGGAGTTCGGGGTGCTGGCCGAGCTGCTGCGGGCGCAGGGCGCGGTGGTCTCGGCCGAGGAACTGCTGGAGAAGGTGTGGGACGAGCACATCGACCCGTTCACGAACACCGTGCGGACCACGATGATGAAATTACGCAAGAAGCTGGGCGAGCCGCAGGTCATCGAGACCGTGCCGGGATCGGGGTATCGCATTCCATGAGCGTCCGTCTGCGTTTCGCCCTGGCCTGCGCGGGGGTGTTCCTCGTCGGCGGCGGCCTGCTGCTGACGGCCGTCTACTTCCTCGTACGGTCGAACCTCACCTACCGCGCCGATCTCATCACCCCCAAGTCCATCACCCTGCCCAACGGCAGGGGCTTCTACAGATACGACGACTACTACGAGGTGGCGCGAAGCCGGACCCTCCAGGTCATGGCGACCTACCAGCGCGACACGTTGACCAACGTGCGTAACATCGGTGCGCTCGCGGTGCTGGCCGTCACGGGCGGCGCGTTCGGCCTGGGCTGGCGGGCGGCCGGGTGGGTGCTGCGGCCGGTCACGGCGGTCACCGAGACCGCGCGCCGGGTCGCCCAGAGCCACGACTTCGCCGAGCGGATCGGGTACGAGGGGCCGAACGACGAGGTGAAGGAGCTGACCGGCATCTTCGACACCATGCTCGGCCGGCTCGCCCGCTCCTTCGACGGCCAGCGGCGCTTCGTCGCCAACGCCTCCCACGAGCTGCGCACCCCGTTGACGATCAACAGGACGCTGGTCGACGTGGCCGTGCGGCGGCCGGACGCCACCGACGACGTCAAGCGGCTCGGCGAGTCGCTGCTGCTGGTCAACGCCCGGCACGAGCGGCTCATCGACGGGCTGCTGGCGCTGGCCGAGGGCGAGCAGGCGGTGCTGGACCGGCGCCCGTTCGACCTGACGGACGTGGCCGAGCACGTGCTGGACCAGGCGGCGGAGGAGGCGGCCGAGCGGGAGGTGACGATCCACCGGCTGCTGGACGCCGCGCCGACGACCGGCGAGGCGGTGCTGGTGGAGCGGCTGGTCCAGAACCTGGTGGAGAACGCGATCCGGCACAACCAGCCCAAGGGCGAGGTGTGGGTGACGACCCGGCGGCGTACCGAGCAGGTGGAGCTGGTCGTGGCCAACACCGGCCTGCACGTGCCGTCGTACGAGATCGAGACGATCTTCGAGCCGTTCCGGCGGCTGCACGGCGACCGGCTGCGCTCCGACCGGGGCAGCGGCCTCGGCCTGTCGATCGTGCGCGTCATCACCGAGGCCCACGGCGGCACGGTCCTCGCCCGGCCGCGCGAGGAGGGCGGCCTGACGATCACGGTCGAGCTGCCCCTGGACCGGTCGGCCGCCTGAGGCCGCTCAGGGTGAGCGGACCTCGCGCATGACCGCTTCCGGGACGCCCGCCCGCAGGAGGAGCTCCCAGCTGTCGGACCGCTCGAAGAACATCGACTCCAGCAGCGGCCGCCACAGCGCCGGTTCGACGCCGTCGCCGGCCAACCCGCCGAGCAGGTCGGCCCGGTCCGGGAAGGGCATGGCCGGTCCCTCCAGCGCGAGCGCCCGCAGCACCAGGTCGAGCAGCCGCCGGTGCTCGAGCGTCTGGAACGCGGTGACCGCCGCGATCGCGTCGGCGTACAGCGTGACGCGGGCCTCGACGCTCGACGGCCGGTTCATCAGCACCTCCTCGACCAGCCGGGTGCAGCTCACCACCTGACCGGACCGCCGCTGCACGACGATCAGGCTCGGGTGCGTCTCGTCGTCGGCGCGCAGCGAGTCGGTCAGCAGGTCGGCGTCGACGTTGAGCAGGTAGGGCCGTTCCAGCAGGGCGTAGGACTTGTAGCGGCCCAGCGCCTTGGTGCGCGCCGCGGGCTCCGGGCGGCCGAACCACCAGCCCGCGCCCTCGAACTCCCACGACTCTCCGCTCCCGCCGAGGCGGATGTCGCGCTTGCCGCCGTCCACGACCCGGCGCGCCGGCATGGCGCCGATGAGGCCGGTCCAGCCCTCCCCGCCGAGCTGGCTCTTCCATAGATGCGCGTACGAGCTCCACCGGGCGAAGTCCCCCGAGTCGCCGAGCAGCTCCGCGACGCTGACCGGTTTGTCCGAAGCGGCCACCACCAGGAGGGTGAGGTTGGCCGAATAGGCAGCCAGGCGGCGCGGCACGGGATGGCGTACCGGGCGGAAGGCGAGGAAGGAGCGGCGCGGGCGCTCGTGCAGCGACTCGCGCAGCAGCGCGCTGAGCAGCGTCACGCTCCTGGCCCGGACCTCGGCCGGCAGCGCGCCCATGAGCTCCATGGCGAAGCCGACCGTCGGCCCCCGTTCGGCCAGGCAGGAGAACGACGTGATCGCGTAGAGCAGGTCGTCGTCGACCAGCTGGCCCGCCAGCTCCTCGTCGTGGCCGTGCCGCCTGATCAGGTCGCGCAGCGCGTACACGGCCAGCCAGGCCACCAGGAACTCGCCGAACGTGGCGTGCAGGAACTCATAACCCCGAGTGCCGCCCGGGTCGTTCACGTGCACGAAGAAGAACCGCTCGGTCGCCCGCCGCGCCCAGCCGCCCTCGTCGTCCCGCTCCTCCCCCGGCGCCGCGCACAGGGCGGGCAGGTCCCGGTCGAGGGCGGGCTCCGAGACGACCGCCCGGCCGCGGACGAACATCGACAGCGCCACGGTCCCGAGCCGCGTCAGCTCCCGGTCCACCAGCCCGCCGCGCCGGGCGGCCGGCAGCGCCCGCACCTCGGGATCCTTGAGGAGCTCGCGGTAGGCGAAGTCCCTGATCAGCGACTCGTAGAGGCGGCCACGGCCGAGGACCGCCTCGTCGCGCTGCAAGGCGTTCTCGGCGGCGTCGTGGATGGCCAGCAGCAGCAGGAGCAGCGGCTGCCTGGCCAGCTCGCCCTGGGCCAGCGCGACGTCGGCCGGCAGCGGCTTCCTGCCGCGCCTGGACAGGACCGCGCGGTTGGTCTCCGCCCAGATCTCCAGCCACTGGCGGACCTGCTCCTTCTCGAACGGCTGGAGCTCGATGGTGAGCACGCCGTCGGGGAAGCGGACCCGGTCGGCCACGACGGTCCGGCTGGTCACGATCACCGCGACGGGACGGCCGTGCCTGGACTGCTCGTCCTGGAACTCCTGGACCTGCTCCAGGTAGTCGTAGCGGTTGGCGCCGGCGGTCTGGAGCAGCTCGTCGAACCCGTCGAGCATGACGACGGGCAGCATCCCCTCCGCCGCCTCCACCAAGTCCCGATATTTCACCTTCTCGCGGAGTAAGGGGGAGACGCTCTGCTCGATCTGCGAGATCACGGACGACTCAGCGGCGACGTCGCGCAGCTCCACCTTGATCGGCAGGAACTCCGAGGCGGCCAGCCGGGCCGCGAGCACCTCGGTCAGCTTGGTCTTGCCCGACCCCGGCTCGCCCAGTACGACCAGGGGCGCCTGGGTGGCGTGCGGCGAGGTGAGGTGGCCCACCAGGAACGCCTCCGCGTCGGGCAGCTCCAACCGGCCCTTCCACCAGCTCTTCGCCGCCGGCGCGGACTCGCGCGTCATCTCCGCGACCTTGCACCGGGGGCTGATGTACCCCTCGCCGAGCAGCGGCAGCGTGACGTCGTCCGGCGCCCGGCCGACGGCCATGAGCGACTGGTCGAGCGCGGCGGCGGCCATCCTGACCAGGTGGATCATCGGCCGGTCGCCCACGCGCGGCGGCGCCAGCTCCGCCAGCAGCCGCGCCACGCGCGACAGTCCGGGGGCGAACGCCTGCGTCTCGGTGACCAGGCTCCACATCCGGAACTCGGGGCTGTCGAGCGTGAGCGAGTGGTAGTCCTCGTCGTAGATCCGCAGGGCGTGCGCCGACGGTCCCTCCACGAGCATGAGGGGGACGCGGGCGCGCTCGTCGGCCGAGAGCTCGTCCCAGGCCGCCACCTCGCGCACGTACCCGGCCACGGCCTCCGACATCCGCCGGTAATGGCGTTCGACGGCCTCACGGGTCTCCGCGTAGGGGCGGTACGGCTCCGGCATGGGCAGCGGGTGCGTGAGCAGCTTCTCCACCAGCTCGGCGAACGCCGCCGCGCGGGTGCCGCCGGCCGCGCGGTCCCGGTCGAGCCGGTCCAGCCCGAACGGCAGGCTGGCCCGGCCGAGGGCCTCGAAGTAGGCCGAGACGATCACCACCGCGTGGACGGCGGCCAGCCGCTGGGTACGGGCGAACCGGCCCGCGCCGCCGCGCCACTCGGGCACCCGCCGCACCACGTCGTTGCCGTAACGGACGGCGTCCTCCTGCAGCTCGCGCAGGCCCAGCGCCAGGTCGGCGCCGCCGGCGAGCGCCCATCCGGTCAGTGCGGCCGTCGCGGCGAAGTCGATCACCTTGACGAGCCTGCTGTCCTTGCAGCCGAGGATCTTCAGAGCGTCGGCGTAGCTCAAGGTCTCCGTCATCACGGTCTCCGTCATCACGGTCTCTGAAGAGCAGAGGAATTCCCATGATGGCGCGTTCCATCGCGCTGAGGGAGCGTTTGGGCGGAATGGGTTAGAGTGCGTCGGCGATCTCCGACAGGGCCGCCGGGTCCTCGATCGTCGAGGGGGCGCGGTAGTCGCGGCCCGCCGCGATGTCGCGCATGGTGGCGCGCAGGATCTTCCCGGACCGGGTCTTGGGCAGGCGGGCCACCACGACGGCGCGGCGGAAGGCGGCGACGGGGCCGATGCGCTCGCGGACCAGGGCCACCAGCTCGCGCTCGACCTCGGCCGGGTCGCGGTCGGCGCCCGCCTTGAGCACCACGAAGCCGAGCGGGAGCTGACCCTTCAGCGCGTCGTCCACGCCGATCACCGCGCACTCGGCCACGTCGGGGTGGGCCGCGATGACCTCCTCCATCGCGCCCGTGGACAGCCGGTGGCCGGCGATGTTGATGACGTCGTCGATGCGCCCCATGACGTACAGGTAGCCGTCGTCGTCCAGGAAGCCGCCGTCACCGGTCAGGTAGTGGCCGGGGTGGCGCGAGAGGTACGACTCCGCGAAGCGGGCGTCGTCGCGGTAGAGCGTCGGCAGCGCGCCGGGCGGCAGGGGCAGCCTGATCGCGACCGCGCCCTCCACTCCGGGCGGGCACTCCTTCCCCTCCGGGTCCAGAACGCGCACGTCCCAGCCGGGGACGGCCTTGGTCGGCGAGCCCGGCTTGATCGGCAGCGGCTCGAGGCCGACGCAGTTGGCCGCGATCGGCCAGCCGGTCTCGGTCTGCCACCAGTGATCGATGACCGGGATCCCGAGGAGGTCGGACGCCCAGTGGTAGGTGTCGGGATCGAGCCGCTCCCCGGCCATGAACAGATACCGCAGACCCGACAAATCCCACTTTTGCGCGAAATTTCCGGAGGGGTCGTCTTTTTTGATGGCTCGGAGCGCGGTCGGCGCGGTGAACAGCGTCCGTACCCCGTGCGTGGCCACGACCCGCCAGAACGCGCCCGGATCAGGCGTCCCGACCGGCTTGCCCTCGTACAGCACGGTCGTGCATCCGGCCAGCAGCGGCGCGTAGACGATGTAGGAATGACCGACGACCCACCCCACGTCGGAGGCCGCCCAGTAGACCTCGCCCGGCGCGGCGCCATAGACGTTGGACATGCTCCAGTGCAGCGCGACGGCGTGCCCGCCGTTGTCGCGGACGACGCCCTTGGGCACCCCGGTGGTGCCGGAGGTGTAGAGGATGTAGAGCGGATCGGTGGCCGCCACGCTCACGCAGCCGGCGGGCGCCGCGTCGCGTACGGTCTCGGCCCAGTCCAGGTCCCGCCCTTCGGCGAGGTCGGCGGGCGACTCGGGCCGCTGGAGGATCACGCACCGCGCCGGTCGATGCTCGGCCTGCTCAAGGGCGGCGTCGAGCAGCGGCTTGTACGGCACGATCCGGGTCGGCTCGATCCCGCAGGAGGCGGAGAGCACGACCTTGGGCTTGGCGTGGTCGATGCGCACGGCCAGCTCATTGGCGGCGAAGCCGCCGAACACCACGGAGTGCACGGCGCCGAGCCGGGCGCAGGCCAGCATGCCGATCACCGCCTCGGGCACCATCGGCATGTAGATCACCACGGTGTCCCCGGCGACGACGCCGAGGTCACGCAGCATCCCGGCGGTCCGGGACACCGCGTCGAGCAGCTCGGCGTAGCTGAAGCTCCGCACGACGCCGGTCACGGGACTGTCGTAGATCAACGCGGCCTGCTCACCCCGCCCGCCGGCGACGTGCCGGTCGACGGCGTTGTGACAGGTGTTCAGGCGCCCGTCGACGAACCAGCGACCGTCGGCGAACACGGTCGCGGGCGGCACATCCCACTCGATGCCACGGGCGGCTTCTCCCCAGAACGCCTCAGGCTCCTCGATGCTCCGCTGGTAGACCGCATCATAAGCACTCATAATCCGATCAGATCAGCGCCTCACCCCCCATGGCAAGCGCAAACGGAAGCCATGGCCAACAAGACGCGCGTAACGGCGCCCGGCCCCGTGCGGGTTCAGCGGCCGTATTCCTGGAGGCCGCCCGCCCCGTGCGGCGGGTGGCGGTGGGTGCGGCTGTGCCGTAACAAGTGATCTGGTGGTAAAAGATCAGCCAACATGTACCTGAGGGCGGCGGCCGGGCTCCTCCTCGGCCTGGCGCAGGACCTCACGGGTGAGCGGCGGCACGTCACCCCCGCCGAACAGCAGATATCTCAGCAGCGCCAGCACCGGATTGCCCTCCGCCCAGTGGAAGTACACGTGGGGGCGGCGGCTGGAGGTGTCGCGCAGGTGCAGCAGGATCGCGGCGATCGTGTTGGGCACCGCCGCGCTCGTCGCGGTCAGCACCCCGTAACCGTGCCGCATCTCGCCGCGCACGAGCACCTCGGACTCGAACTCCGAGGTGTCGCCGAGCGTGACCTCCAGGAACAGCATCGGCTCGTCGTCGGGCAGGTGATGGTACTGGCGCGTCTCGCTGTCCTTCTCGGCGTACTCGGCCTCGTCGCGGGCGTCGGGCTCGTTGGCGATGATGCGCAGCTCGCCCGGCGGCAGCCCGTCGATGAGCCGCTTGGCCTCCCCGTCGAGCGCCACCCCCGTCACCCGCAGCTCGGTGGAGCGCGTGGCGCGGGAGATGATCGAGGTGACGATGATCGCCACGACGAAGAACACCGCGATCGACAGGCCGTCGGGGCGTTCGATCACGTTGGCGACGAAGGTGTAGGTGAGGATCAGCGAGATGAGGCCGAACGCCGCCGCCGCGCCCCGCCGCCCGGCGCGCGCGACCGAGATGGTGACGGCGACCGCGGCCGACAGGATCAGCGCGAGCACGCCGGTGGCGTAAGCGCCGCCCTGCGACTCGACGTTCGCGCCGAACAGGATCGTGATGACGAACGAGATCGCGGTGAACACCAGCACCAGCGGCCGTACGGCCCGCGCCCAGTCGGGCGCCATGCCGTAGCGGGGCAGGTAGCGCGGCACGATGTTGAGCAGGCCCGTCAGCGCCGAGGCGCCCGCGAACCAGAGGATGGCGATGGTGCTGACGTCGTAGAGGGTGCCGAACCAGTCGCCCAGATATTCGTGCGCCAGGTACGCCAGCGCGCGCCCGGCCGCGTGGCCGCCCTCCTCGAACTCCTTGTGCGGGATGAGCACGGCCGTGGCGAACCCGCTGAACACCAGGAACACGCTCATGATCAACGCGGCCGTGGTGAGCAGCCGCTTGGCGCCCTTGACGCGCTGCTCCAGGTCGCCCTCGATCTGCGGCATGACGGCGACGCCCGTCTCGAAGCCGGACAGGCCGAGCGCCAGCTTGGGCAGCGCGAAGGCGGACAGCGCGATCATCGCGAGCGGGCTGGAGTGCCCCGCGGTGAGCGCGTCCTGCCAGTCGCCGACCAGCTCCGGGCGGGAGAGCACCTGGGCGACGGCGGTGCCGACGACGACCAGGTTCAGGGCCAGATAGACGGCCACCAGCGCGATGGCCAGGCCGATGGCCTCGCTGAACCCGCGCAGGAAGATCGCGCCGAGCGCGGCGATGAGCAGCAGCGTGATGGGCACCTGCTGACCGGCGAGCGCGTCAGGGAAGAACGGGTTCTGCAGGATGTGGGCGGTCGCGTCGGAGGCCGACAGCGTGATCGTGAAGATGAACGCCGTCGCCACGAACCCGAGCAGCACCAGCACCAGCAGCTTGCCCCACCAGCTCGGCAGCAGTCGTTCGAGCATGGCGATGGAGCCCATGCCGTTGGGGCTCTCGGCCGCCACCACGCGGTAAGTAGGCAGCGCGCCGAACAGCGTCAGCGCCACCAGCATGAGCGTGGCGATCGGCGACAGCGCGCCCGCGGCCAGCGCGGCGATGCCCGGCTGGTAGCCGAGGGTGGAGAAGTAGTCGACGCCTGTGAGGCACATGACCTGCCACCAGGAGTGACGCTTGCCGGGATGTTCGTCGTGCATCCCGGACGTCGGCTGCAGCCCGTGTAGCAGCCAGCTCCGCATGGTCACCGGTCGGCCCTTCTCTCCTGGTCTCTGTCCTGGTCGAATTCGGAGACCCTATCCACCGGAGCGGCTCTCGCGCATGCCGGGCCTTACTGGACTGGAAATTCGGGGGACATTTGGTGATTTGTGCCGGTACCGTGGATCACCGGGGTGGCTCTTTGGGTGTGCTTCCTTCTTCATTTTTCAAATGACTCCAGCGCCCCCGCTCTCCACCTCTTCAGAGGTCGCGCGGTGCTCCCACGCGGCCTCTCTCAATGCGAAGGGTCGCTCCGCGGTCTCTAGGGCATCGGAGGTGCCTGGGTGAACGGTCCCGCCGAGATCCTGCTGCGCCGTACGCGGGTGGTCGCGCCCGCGCTGCTGGCCGCCGATCCGCGTATTCCCGAACCCGTCGGCACGCTGCCCAGCCGCCTGACCATGACCGGGGCCGATGTGCGGTCCGGGGTGGCGGCGCTGGAGTTCGAGCTGCTGCAACTGGGCTTCCTGGTGTCGGCGGAGCTGTATCGGGCGCTGGCGAGGCTGTCGTCGAAGGACCTGACGCGCGTCGGGCGGCGGCTGCTGCACGGTCTGCGGGGCGAGCTGGGCGCGTCGGTCTCGCACGTACCCCTTTTCCGGAGATTTCCTGACAGGGTGCCCAAGGACACCGGCGAGTTCTACGTGCGGCGGGTGTTCTCGCTGCTGCTGCAGGAGCCGGAGCGGCCGTGCGTCCTGTGCGGAAATGTCGGGACCGTCCACGCCGTGTCGCCCTGCGCGCACCTGGTGT
Source organism: Nonomuraea sp. NPDC049158 (assembly GCF_040648335.1). Classification (NCBI taxonomy): domain Bacteria; kingdom Bacillati; phylum Actinomycetota; class Actinomycetes; order Streptosporangiales; family Streptosporangiaceae; genus Nonomuraea; species Nonomuraea sp. NPDC049158. Next base: position 108,767 of record NZ_JBEZDM010000017.1, on the reverse strand, counting down.
GCCGTTCGTGCTGGGACGGCGCCGACTTCAGCGCCTGCCCCATCTGCCATCGGCGCATCGACCTGGACGACCCGTTCCTGCTCCCGTCGGAGGAGCGCGCGAGCGTCGACCGCGCCGCCGTCACCACCACCGGCCTGCTGCGTCTCGCGGACGACCCCACGGCGGCCTGCCGCGAGGTGGCCGTGGACCTGATGACCCGCCGCACCCCCATGCCGCCGCACGACCGGGCCGACCTGGAGACGCTGCTGGAGGCGTTCTGGCCCGAGTCGGGCGACTGGCTGCCGGAGAGCGTCCCGGTCAAGGAGACGCGCGCCGTCGTGCTCGCCGTCGCCCTGCGCCGGGGCGCCCCCGAGCTGCTGAGCAAGCATCTGGAGACGGCCACGGACGTGCTGCGGCTGCTGTACGTGCTGATGGACGCCGACCCCGGGCTGCGGATCCGCCCGCGGCGCCGCGTGTCGCTGCCGCGCGCCGTCCGCCGGACGCTGCTGTCGTGCCTGGACGCCATGCCGTACGCGATCGAGGACCTGCTCCGCTACGGCGAGCAGTGGAAGCGCATGGCCGAGGTGCTGCACCCCCACGAGCACCACGCCCGCTACCCGAACGCCGCGCTGGCCTTCGCCGCCCTGCGCGGCACCCGGCTCGACCCGGAGACGGCGTTCGGGCGGACCCTGCTGGAGCTGGCCGCGCGGCGGCCGGGGCTGCTGCGGGTGCGTGACGGGCGGCTGGTGGTCACCTCGTTCGCGAGCCGCATGGAGACGGCCCTGGCCGACGGCCGCCACTCGGACGCGGCCGACCTGCTGGCCCACCGGCCCGGCGAGCTGATGCGGCGGCTGTCGCAGCTGCTCCGCCTCTCCCCCGACCTGCTGGAGACCCTCGGCCGCGCGGAGGCGGACACGCCCGCGTCCGGACCGGCGCCTGCCGGACTGGCGGGCGTGGCGGCATCTACCGGGTTGGCGGGTGTGGCGGTGCGGGTCGCGCCCGGGGTGCTCCTCGCCGCCCTGGGGCAGCTGCGGACGCCGCCCGGCGGGCTGCGGCTGTTCCTGCCGCGCGGTGGCACCGCGCGCCTGCACACCCGGCCCGATGACCGGCCGCCGCTGCCGGACGAGGTGGTGCTGGAGGCCGAGCGGACACTGGCCGCCGAGCTGCTGCGCCGCGCCGCCGCGCTCCCCCCGCTGCGGCGGGTGCTGCTGGACGAGGGCCTGGCCGACCTGGTCGCGCCGACGTCCGAGCGGACGGCGGTCAAGGCGCTGGTACGGCTGCCGCGCGGCAGCCTCCAGCCCCTCCCCGGCGGCGAGCGGCTCCGGTTCTTCCTCCACTGGGCCGAGCCGAAGGGCACCCGGGTGGACCTCGACCTGTCCGTGGCGGTCTTCGACGGGCGCTGGGAGTTCGTCGGGCTGTGCGACTACACGCGACTGCGGCTGGGCAAGGCCGTCACGCACTCGGGCGACCTGACGTCGGCGCCCGAGCCGCTGGGCGCGTCGGAGTTCATCGACGTGAACGTGCGGGCCCTGCGCGGCCGCTACCTGGTGCCGGTGGTGTTCAGCTACAACGACGTGCCGTTCGAGGGGCTGGTACGGGGGTTCGCCGGGTTCATGGAGCAGCCGGAGGGGTTGTTCGACCCGCTGGCCGTGCGGCAGCGCTTCGATCTGACGGGGCCGGCCAAGATCCTGGTGCCGCTGGTGGCCGACCTGTGGACGCGGACGATGCGGTGGGCGGACGTCAACCTGTCCGCCGCCGGTTACGGGCACAACGTGGCCGGTAGCGCCGGCGAGCTGGGCCTGCTGGGCGCGGCGCTCGAGCAGGCGTTCACGCACCGGGTGACGCTGTGGGAGGTGGGCTGCTGGCACGCCGCCGCGCGCGCCGCCGAGGTCCTGGTACGAAACCGCCACGGCGAACTGGTCCGCTACGAGCGGCGGCCGAGTGAGGACGTGGCCGCGTTCGCCGACCGGCTGATGGCCCGCGCCGACGCCCCGGCCGTCGAACGGCCCGTGTCGTTCGACGGGGTCGAGCTCGCCATGCTCGTCCACGGCGACCTGCCCCTGCCCAGCGGCTGCGCGGCGTACGCGCTGCACCCGGACGGCCTCGGCGACGTGCGCCCACTGGGCGCGGCCGACCTGCTGACGGGCCTGTCCCCCGACCCCGTGAAAGTGCCCACGTGAGCGAAGATCTGATCCTTTCTGTCGTGGTGGGGTCGCGGGCCTACGGTCTGGACACGGCCGAGTCCGACACCGACCGGCGCGGGGTGTTCGTGGCGCCGACGGAGGCGTTCTGGCGGCTGGACAAGCCGGTGACGCATCGCGACGGGCCGTTGCCCGAGCAGTTCTCGTGGGAGGTCGAGCGCTTCTGCGGGCTCGCCCTCGACGCGAACCCCACGGTCCTGGAGTGCCTGTGGTCTCCCCTCACGGAGGTGCTCACGCCGGAGGGCGAGCGGCTGCGCGACCTGCGCGGGGCGTTTCTGTCGCGGCGGGCGCACGAGTCGTTCACCCGGTACGCCGAGGCCCAGTTCCGCCGCCTCGATCCGGCCGCGCCGAAGTGGAAGCAGGCGATGCACCTGATCAGGCTGCTGCTCAGCGGCCGCCACCTGATACGCCACGGCGAGCCCCTCATCCAGGTGGGCGACCACCGCGACCGGCTGCTGGCGATCAGGCGCGGCGAGGTGGCATGGGCGGAGATCGCCGCCTGGCGCGCCGAGCTGACCGGCGACCTGGCCGACGCGACCGGTGTCCTGCCTGCGGCGCCGGACCTGGAGTCCGTCGAGACCTACCTCGTGGCCGTACGCAGAGCCCACCTGTCCCGGGAGCGCGTGTGAACCTGCCTGCCTGGCTGCCGGAGATCCCCGAGGAGCAGCCGTACCCGCTGGTGTTCGCCACGATCAGCGGCGCGCACCTCTACGGTTTCCCCTCGGCCGACTCGGACGTGGACCTGCGGGGCGTGCACCTGCTGCCGCTGCGGGAGGTCGTCGGCCTGCGTACCGGACCGGCGACCCTCGATCGGACCTGGACGCGCGACGGCGTCGAGGTGGACCTGGTCACGCACGACCTGGCCAAGTTCTGCGGGCTGCTGCTGAACCGCAACGGCTACGTCCTGGAACAGCTCCTCTCCCCCTTGGTCGTGTCCTCCTCTCCGTTGCACGAGGAGCTGACGGCCCTGGCGCCCGGCTGCCTGACGCGGCACCACGCCCACCACTATCTGGGGTTCGCGCGTACGCAGTGGCGGCTGTTCGAGAAGAACGGGGAGCTCATACCGCTGCTCTACACCTTCCGCGTGCTGGCCACCGGCCTCCATCTGATGCGCACCGGCGAGCTGGACGCCGACCTGACCCACCTGTTCGCGTACGTCCCGGCGTACCTGCCCGACCTGGTGGCCGCCAAGCGGGACGCCGAGCACGGCCGCGCGCCGGGGGTGAGCACGGCGGGCGAGGACGTGGCGCGCCTGACCGCCGAGCTGGAGGCGGCCAGGGACTGCTCACCGCTGCCGGAGGCCGCCACGGTCCGGGACGCCATGCACGACCTCGTGGTCCGGGCGCGCCTCGCCACCGTGGCCACGTGATCTGGCGGCGCCGCCAGATCACGTGGTCAGGACATCAAGCGGCGGGGCCGGATCAGGTGTTCAGGGCAGCAGGCGGCGCCGCCGACAGGACGAGCCTGACGGCGAAGTTGCGATAGCCGGACCGTTCGAAGGCCCTGGCCATCGGGACGTTCCCGGCGTCGGTGTCGGCGACGATCCGCTCGGCGCCCCGGTCGGCGTGCAGCCGGGTGATCTCGCCGAGCAGGTCGTCGCCGTAGCCGTGGCCGCGGTGCTCGGGCACCACGCCGAGGTAGCCGACCACCGGCCCGCCCGCGTTGGCCGACGGCAGCGCCACACCGGCGAGGTCGCCGTCCGGCGTGTACGCCAGGCGCCACCAGCCCCTGTCGCCCGGCATGCTCCGGTAGCCCTCGACATCCTCCCGGGCCTGCGCCTCAGGGGCGGTCGTGGCCAGGGCCTCCCGGGTGTGGTGGTCGAGCGTGCCGACGGCCACGCGCCCGAACGCCTCGACGAACACCTCGTCGTCGGCCTCCGCCCGGAACACCAGCCGGTCCGACGCCTCCGGCACCGGCGTGCCGCGCGTCCACTCGAACCGGAGCCGTTCGAGCTCGTCGGTCAGCCCGGCCAGTGCCCCGGCCCGCCACCGCCAGTCGATGGCGGCCGTGACCTCCGGGTCGTCCCGCCAGCCGTTCGCGACGAACACGTGGTAGGCGGGCGCGTCGCCGAACCCCTCATGGGCGTGTCGCAGCAGCTCGGCGGCCAGTTCCACGCGGTCGGGCACCGACGGGTGGACCCAGAGGCAGTCGAGCGCGAGCGGGCGGTCGCCGTCGGGCAGGCCCCACCAGACGGCGCGGGCGAGGATGCGGCCGTCCTGTTCCGCGACCCAGATGCGGTCGTGGCGGTAATGACCGTTCTTGAGGAAGGGGAGCAGCCGGTCGGGGTCGGCCCAGCTGAGGGGCTCATCGACGGCGCAGTCGAGCAGTCGGTCGAGGTCAGCCTCGACCGTGGAGCGGAAAAGCACGATTCCTCCGGAGAGTGACAACAGCGGACGCGTGGAGCGCCCGGAAACCACGGACCATCTCGACGCCTCCCTTCTTCCGGACTTTTCGCGGTCAGCGAGGACTTTATCGCAAATGTAAGGCGAGTTCCGACAGGATAAGGACGTGGGCTCCTACGACGACGACACGCTTCCGCTCCAGCCTCCCGTCCGGCTGCCGGCCGACGACGAGCTGGTGGCGGCCGTACGCGAGACTCCTCTGGCGACCGGCGACGCCGGCGCTTCCGCTCATCCGGCGCTCGCGCCGGATGCGGCCGAGGCCCTGCGTGACGGCTCCGACGACAAGGTGCTCCAGGTGTGGGCGGACGTCTGCCGCCGCACGCTGAGCACCGACGAGACGCTGTTCATGGAGGTGGTACGCCTCTACCTGGGCCGCGGTCCGCTGACCGACGAGGTGCCCGCCGTCCTGACGGACCTGGGCCTGGTACGCCAGGCGCCGCCGCGCACCCTGACCCCGCTCGGCATCTGGGCGGCCGGGCTGGTGATCGGCGAGGCGACCGGGCAGGACATCCCGGTCATGGGCTCGCTGGCCGGCCGGGACGCCGGCGCGCTGCTGCACGGCCTGCGCTCCTACCCGGAGCCGGAACGCGACGAGGAGCTCGCCGGCTGGCTGGCCGGCCGGGATCAGGGCGAGGCGGCGGCCGAGATCGCGGCCGCGCTCGGCGAGGTGAGCCCGCTGAGCCGGGCCGTCGGCGTGGAACTGCTCGCCACCGGGCTGGGCGAGGCGGGCACGGAGGCGCTCGACGGGCTGCTCGGCGCGCCGAGGCTGGGCGCCGTCGTGGCCGCCCGGCTGGGCCGCGAGGAACGGCCCCCGACGCCCGAGGAGATCGCGTGGGCGTTCGTGGACATGGCGGCGGCGCTGCTGGAGTTCGGCGGGGAGGCGGCCGAGGTCATCAAGTCGGTCTCCCAGGGCATGGAGAAGGACGAGCAGGCGGGCACGATCGCCCTCCTGGCCCTCGGTGACCATCCCTGGACCGAACGGGTGCTGCAGGTGTTCATCGACCACCATCCGGACGAGCGAGTCGTGGCGGCGGCCCGCAAGGCGCTGCGCCGGCACGGCCTGATGGACGCCCGAGGGTAGAGTCTCCCGAGATGACGAACCACACGATCAGCCCGCGGACCGGCGTTCTCGGCGCGTACTCCTGCGGCTGCGAGGCGGACCTGCCCGACCTCATGTCCGCCGAGCTGCACGCCTCCGAGACCAACCAGTGCACCGCCTGCCTCGGCTCGGCGGAGCAGCCGGTGCTGCCCGGTCTGGCGCCCGGCATCCTGCCCGGCCTCTCGCGTGGCCTGATGCGCCCCTGCCCGGCCTGCGCGGCCACGGGGCGCCGCAAGGAGCAGATCGTCTGGGAGCTGGCCCACGCCGAGGCCGAACAGGTGATCACCATGAGCCTGGTACGTGGTGTGGTGGCGGAGTTCGGCGGGCCGTTCCACCTGTCGGAGGTCGCGGACGCGGTCAGATCGGGCCTCGGACTCCCGCCGGGCCGCCTGCCGGTGGGGCCACGGGTTCGCGACCTGTTGTTGCGGCTGCAGGCGGCGGGCGAGATCACCATGCTGTCGGCTCCCGACGAGCTGCTGGACGGCGCCGACGTGGTCCTCTACCGCGACCCGCAGTGGTCCCGCGCCTCCGGCCTTTAACGCTTGACGCGGCCCTCAGCGCCCGACGCGGCCCTCAGCCGCTTGACGCGGTCCTCAGCGCTCGATGCGGCAGAGGATCTCGCCGTGTGTGATCGAGATCCAGCCGTCGTCGGCCGCGGCCCACTTCAGCCAGCCCTCGGAGATGCGCCGTAGGTCCTCCTGTGTGGCGGCGCCCGTGTCGAGTGCCTGCGTGGCCATGGCGGACTGCTTGATCCGGTCGGCCCACATCCCGCCCCACCAGGCCCGGTCCTCCGGTGTGGCGAAGCACCAGGTGGACGAGGTGGCGGTGACGTCGTCGAAGCCCGCGGCCCTGGCCCACGACAGCAGGCGCCGTCCGGCGTCCGGCTCGCCGCCGTTGCTCCGCGCGATGCGCTGGTAGAGCGCCAGCCACTCGTCGAGCTCCGGCAGCAGCGGGTACCAGGCGAACGCGGCGTAGTCGCTGTCACGCGCCGCCACCAGGCCGCCCGGCTTCGTCACCCGCCGCATCTCCCGCAGCGCCCGTACGGGATCGCCGACGTGCTGCAACACCTGGTGGGCGTGGACGACGCAGAACGTGGCATCCGGATAGTCGAGCGCGTGCACGTCGGCGACGGCGAAGTCGACGTTGCCCGCATCTCCCACGCCGGCCCTGGTCAGCTCCAGCGTCTCCGCGCTCACCTCGGACGCCGTCACGTGCGCCACCCGGCCGGCCAGGTCGGCCGTGATGGTGCCGGGTCCGGCGCCCACGTCCAGCAGCTTCATCTGGGGCTTGAGGTGGGGCAGCAGGTACGCGGCCGAGTTCGCGGCGGTGCGCCAGCGGTGGGAGCGCAGCACGGACTCGTGGTGGCCATGGGTGTAGACGGCGTCCATCGAAACTCCTTCGTCTCGCCTCGGTACGACGACACTAGCCCCTATCTCATCATTCAAGAATATATGTCTCATTATATGAGCATGATTGGGTGCTGATCATCTCTTGGGCGCTCGTAGACTTTGTGGCGACACATCCGCATGTGGAAAGGGCACTGGTCGTGGGAGAGGTCCGGCCGATCGTTCAGGTGGGAGACCCGGTGCTGCATACGCCCTGCGAGCCGGTCACCCGGTTCGACGGAGCGCTGGCGGCGCTGGTGGAGGACATGTTCGCGAGCATGTACGCGGCCGAGGGCGTGGGCCTGGCCGCCAACCAGATCGGCGTGGCGTCGCGGGTGTTCGTGTACGACTGCCCCGACGAGAACGGCGACCGGCACAAGGGCGTCGTGGTCAACCCGACGCTCGAGCTGCCCGGAATCGGCGAGCGGCATCTCGACGCGGGCGAGGAGGGCTGCCTGTCGGTCCTGGGCCAGTACGCCCCGCTCCCCCGTCCCGACCACGCCACCGTGCACGGCTTCGACGCCGAGGGCGCGCCGGTCACCGTCGAGGGCACCGGCATGCTGTCGCGCTGCCTGCAGCACGAGACCGACCACCTCGACGGCTATCTCTACATCGATCGCCTCCCGGCCAAGCGCCGCAAGCAGGTGCTGGCGGCGTACGAGGAGTCCCGCGCCGTGGGGTAACCGCGGAAAGTGGACTGCCCACGGAAAGTGGACTGCCGACGGAAAGTGGACTGGCGCGGACATGGACTACGGTGGCGATGTGATCACGGTGGAGGACGTGCGGCGGCTGGCGAGCACGCTGCCGCGCTCGTCGGAGCATCTCATCAGGGACCGGATCAAGTTCCGCGTCGGCTCGATCGTCTACGTGGCCTTCTCCCGCGACGAGACCCTCATGGGCTTCGGCTTCCCCAAGGAGGAGCGGGCCGCCCTGGTGGCGGCCGAGCCGGACAAGTTCCTGCTGCCCGGCGAGTCCGACATGCGGTTCAACTGGGTCGTCGCGCGCATGGCCGCCATCGACGCCGACGAGATGCGGGAGCTGGTCGTCGAGGCGTGGCGGCTGACGGTCCCGAAGAAGGTCTACGCCGCCTACATCAGCTCAGCCGGTCAACACCCAACGCGCTGATCAGCAGGCGTTCCTTGCGATTGCCGAGCAGGCGGGCCGTCCAGTCGACGAAGCCCCCGTCGGCCAGCTCCACGCCGTCCGCGTAGATCTTGAAACACAACCCCGCGTAGTAACCCCGCCCGGACCGCCGGTCCGGGTCGTCCGTCGCGCCGAGTCCGTCGGCCACCCGCTCGAAGCGCGGGTCGAGAACGGTGACGCGGACCTCCGGGCCGGGGATGCCGCACGCCCGGAGGGCATCCGTCAGCAGGCCCAGGTGCTCGGCCAGGTGACGGCGTTCGAAGGCCAGGTTCCCCGTGTCCCGGTCGCCCGACACCAGCGCGAACAGGCCGAAGTGCGCGTACATCCCCGCGCCCGCGAACTGCTGCGCCCGCACCACACGCTGGAACGCGGCCAGCCGCACCGGATCGGTGGAGCGGCGCCGCCGGACGGCCGCCTCCAGCGCGAGGGCGTTCGTCGGGTCGGCCGCGACCTCGGTGTTCCTGATCGTGGTGATCACCTTGTTCTGGTCCACGGTGGCCGGCGCCGAGTGCGCCCCGAGCGGCGCGACCGGCGCCAGAGTGAGCAGCTCGAAATCGGCCGGTACGACCGACAGCACCGCGTCCTCGACCCGGCGGATGCGCTCGAACGGCACCGTGGCCGGCCCCACGAACCGGTCGGTCGTGTAGCGGCGGAGCACGTCGGCCGGGGTCAGGCCGCGCGCCCGCACCCGCATGACTTCGAGCAGCAGCGTGGTGAGATCGGCGCCGGACAGCCGCTCGGCCAGCACGTCGAGGATCTCGGGACCGCCCGCTTTCCTGAGCACCCGCTGCAAAGCCGTTGATTCATCACCCATCGCCCAAGCATGATCGTGATCATGAGCGAGCGCGACTGGATTTCCTGGCACGACCACTACGACACGCCCGGCTCGTCCCTGAGCCGCCGACTGGCCGTGGTACGCGAACGCGTCCGGCTCGCCCTGGACGCCGGCGCCGAGCGGGTGGTGAGCCTGTGCGCCGGCCCGGGCCGCGACCTGCTGCCCGCACTCGCCGCCCACCCCCGCCGGGAGCGCGTCCGCGCCAGGCTGGTGGAGCTCGACGAGCACAACGCCCGGATCGCCGAGCGTGACGCGCCCGGCGGCGTCGAGGTGGTGTGCGGCGACGCCGCGCTGACCGACGCCTACGCGGGCGCCGTGCCCGCCGACCTGGTTCTCGCCTGCGGGATCTTCGGCAATGTCAGTGATGCCGACATCCGGCGTACGGTCGCCACACTGCCCCGCCTCTGCGCGCCCGGCGCGACCGTGATCTGGACCAGGGGCCGCCACGAACCCGACCTGCTGACGACGATCTGCGACTGGTTCGAGCAGGACGAGTTCGAGCGGATCCACCTGGACAGCGACGGCCACTACGGCGTCGGCGTGCACCGCTACACCGGCCCGCCCAGGCCGCTGGAGCCGGGCGTCCGGATGTTCACCTTTCTTTAGGACACACTCCGGTCTTTAGGACACGCTCCGGTAGAGGCCCTGGGTCAGCCCGGTGATGCGCTTGACCGAGGAGCTCCAGGTGCCGCCCACGGGGTGCGCCGTGAGCAGCGCCATGATGAACCGGTCGTCCTTGCCCAGCAGGCCGGTGGTGTGCAGCACCGGACGGCCGTAGTCGGGCACGCCGGACCCGGTGGCCCGTGACGCGACCCCGCTGATCGACAGGTCGGCCCCAGCCGCCCGCAGCGGAACCGGGTTCACCGAGGCGCCGGTGCCGCACTTGGTGGGCGCCACGTCGCCGAAGCCCGACCAGCCCTGCTTGACCGCCCACGGCTTGGGCACCGCACGCGGGATGCCGAAGTACTGGTCGAAGCCGTCGGTGCCGCACGGCGTGGAGTTGCGCAGGTGCCCCAGGATCGTGTCCCGCACCCCGGGCGCCGCCGTGTCGAGCAGATAGCGGTAGGTCCGCACGATGTCGTACGCGCTCAGCGACGTGTAGCCCCAGAACCCCGGCTTGGACGCGGGCGGCGGCGTGGTGTCGGACAGCCCGAGCTTGCGCGCCATCCGCTCGACGATCGCGCCCTTGCCGTCGCGGTTCCAGAACGTGGTGGCCGCGTGGTCGTCACTGGAGCGCAGCATGACCTTGAGCAGCCGGGCGTCGGCGGCGGGGACGGACTTGCGCTTGTCCAGGTAGTCGATCGCGATCAGGATCTTGACGACCGAGGCCGAGCGGAACTTGCGGTGCGCGTTGCGGGTGGCGACGAACGTGCCCGCCTTCCTGTCGAACACCAGCCACGACGCCGTCGTACCGGCCGGCACCGTCGGAGGCTTGACGCCATCGGTGGACGCGGCCGCCGGGGGTCCGGCGACGCATGTCACCGCGAGAGGTAAGGCTGCCGCGACGGCGGCCCAGGGCTTGGTTCGCATCCGACATACCTACCAGAGTCTTGACCTTCCAACAGAGTCGGGTATAAACACAGATGAAACCACACTGAAACGGCGGTGAATCAACATCATGTACGCCGAGGAGCGGCAGCAGGAGATCCTTCGCAGGGCCCGCGCCGCGGGCCGTGTCGACGTGGTGTCGCTGGCCGGCGAGCTCGACGTGACCACCGAGACGATCCGCCGCGACCTGACCGCGCTGGAGCGGGCGGGCGTGCTGCGCAGGGTGCACGGCGGCGCGATTCCCGTGGAGCGGATGGGGTTCGAGCCCGCGCTCGCCACCCGCGACGAGGTGATGACCGCGGAGAAGGAGCGCATCGCCAAGGCCGCCCTGGCCGAGCTGCCGGAGGACGGCTCGGTCATCATCGACGCCGGCAGCACCACCGGCCGCCTGGTGCAGATCCTGCCCGCCGACCGGGAGCTCACGGTCGTGGTCAACTCACCGCCGCTGGCCACCGCGCTGGCCGCCCGCGCCAACATCAGCGTCATCGTGCTCGGCGGCCGGCTGCGCGGCCGGACGCTGGCCACCGTGGACGACTGGGCGCTGCGGCCGCTGTCCCAGCTGCACGTGGACGTGGCGTTCATGGCGACGAACGGCTGCTCGGTCGCCAAGGGCCTGACCACGCCTGATCCGGCGGAGGCGGCGATCAAGCGGGCGATGGTGTCGGCCGCGGAGCGCAGCGTGCTGCTGGCCGATCACACCAAGTTCACCAACACCTACCTGGCGAGCTTCGCCGAGCTGAGCGAGATCGACGTGGTGATCACCGACGCGGGCCTCGACCTCGCCCTGGCCGCCGACCTGTCCGCCGCGGGCCCGGAGGTGGTCCGGGCATGACCCGTTACGGAGACCTCGGCGGCGGTTCGGGCGTGACCTCTTACGGAGACCTCGGCGGAGAGTGGCGGCCATGATCCTCACGCTGACGCTCAACCCCAGCCTGGACCGCACGATCGAGATCGGCTCGCTCGACCGGGGCGCCGTCATCCGGGCCGCCGCCGCCCGCCTGGACCCCGGCGGCAAGGGCGTGAACGTCTCGCGCGCGCTGCTCGCCAACGCGGTCGCCTCGCGCGCCGTGGTCCCGTTCGGCGGCGACGAGGGCAGGCAGCTCGTCCGCCTGCTCACCCTCGAAGGGCTCGACATGGTGACGGTCCCGGTGACCGGCACCACCCGGTCGAACGTCACCCTGGCCGAGCCCGACGGCACCATCACCAAGATCAACGAGCCCGGCACCGCCCTGTCCCCCGGCGAGCTGGACACGATCGCCGACACCGTACTGGCCGCCGCGCATGAGGCCGACTGGGTGGTGGCCTCGGGCAGCCTGCCGCCGGAGGTGCCCGCCGACGTCTACGCCAGGCTCTGCCGCCGCTTCGCCGGCGCGGGCATCCACGTCGCCGTCGACGCCAGCGGCCCGGCGCTGGCCAACGCGCTGGCCGCGGGACCCGCCCTAGTCAAGCCGAACCTGGAGGAGCTCGCCGCCGCCACCGGCATGCCGATCCGCTGCGTCGGCGACGTGGTGGAGGCCGCGGGCAAGCTCCGGGCGGCGGGCGCGCGTACGGTCCTGGCCAGCCTCGCCGCCGACGGCGCGGTTCTCGTCCAGGACAGCGGCATCTGGTACGGCCACGCCACCGTGACGGAGCCGCGCAGCTCGGTCGGGGCCGGGGACGCCATGCTGGCGGGCTTCCTGGCCGGCGGCGCGCACGGCGAGCGGGCCCTGGTCGAGGCGCTGGCCTGGGGCGCGGCGGCGGTGTGCCTGCCGGGCAGCCGAATGCCCGGGCCTGGCGACATCCGCCGCGACGGCGTCCGCACCGGCCCGCCCCTCCTGACCCACCCCCTGGAATCCCCCGCCGACCCCACCTGACTTCGACATACCAGGAACCTGCTCATCCCCCCGAAGGAGCATGTCCAATGGCCGAAACCTACACACCCCAGGTCTATGGGACCGGGGCCAAGGCCACCATCCAGCGCATCGGCGGCCACCTGGCCGGCATGATCATGCCGAACATCGGCGCGTTCATCGCCTGGGGGCTGATCACCGCGCTGTTCATCCCCACCGGCTGGCTGCCGAACGCGGCGCTGGGCGCGATGGTCGACCCGATCATCAAGACGCTGCTGCCCATCCTCATCGCCTACACCGGCGGCCGGATGGTCCACGGGCAACGCGGCGCGGTGGTGGGCGCGGTCGCGGTGATGGGCGTCATCGTGGGGTCGGACATCCCGATGTTCCTGGGCGCCATGATCATCGGCCCACTCACCGCCCTGATCCTGAAATATGTGGACAAGTTCACGGAGGACCGGACCAAATCCGGCTTCGAGATGCTCGTCGACAACTTCACCGCGGGCATCGTCGGCGCCGTCATGGCCATCGTGGGGATGTGGGCCATCGGGCCGGTCGTCCGGGTCGTGACCACGGCCGCGGGCAACGCGGTCGAGTGGCTCATCGTCAACAACCTGCTGCCCCTCGCCTCGGTCCTGATCGAGCCCGCCAAGGTGCTGTTCCTCAACAACGCCGTCAACCACGGCGTCCTCGGACCGCTCGGCGTCGCCGAGTCCGTCAAGCACGGCAAGTCGATCCTGTTCATGCTGGAGTCGAACCCGGGTCCCGGGCTCGGCCTGCTCATCGCGTTCCTGCTGTTCGGCCCGCGCCCACTGCGTCCGAGCACGCCCGCCGCGATGATCATCCACTTCTTCGGCGGGATCCACGAGATCTACTTCCCGTACGTCCTGATGAAGCCCCGCCTCATCCTCGGAGTCATCGCGGGCGGCGCGGCCGGCGTGTTCACCTTCATGATCACCGGCGCCGGGCTGGTGGCGACTCCTTCACCGGGCAGCATCTTCGCCTACATGGCCGTGACGCCGAAGGGCGGCTGGCTGGGCGTGATCGCCGGCATCCTCGTCGCCACCGCCGTGTCGTTCGCGGTCTCCTCGCTCCTGCTCGGCTTCGGCCGCGGCGAGAAGGAGGAGCCGCCGGAGGACACCCCGCAGGCCGCCGCCGCCGACACTCCCGAACCTGCCGCCGACCGCGTCGAGGAAAGCGGCGCGAACGACCGCGAGACCCAGGCCCAGCCCGTCGCCAAGGAGGCGTGAACCATGGCCAGCATCGACAGCAAGGACATTCACAAGATCATCGTGGCCTGCGACGCGGGCATGGGCAGCAGCGTCATGCTCGCCAGCCAGTTGCGCAAGCAGCTCAAGGGCAGCGGCGTCACCGTGGAGCACACGCCGGTGAACGAGATCCCGGCCGACGCCGACGTGGTCGTCTGCCACTCCGGGCTGGCCGCCCGGGCCAGGGTCTCGGCGCCGGGCAAGGTGCTGGTGCCCTTCCAGATCTTCCTCGGCGACCCGGCCGTGACCAAGCTGGTCGCCACCATCAAGAACGGTGGCACGGTCGATGCGTGACGACCTGCTCGACCCACGCGCCGTACTCCTGCACGAGAGCGCGGCCGACCGGGACGAGGCGATCAGGCGGTGCGGGCGCGCCCTGGTGGACGTGGGCGCGGTCGCCGAGCCGTACATCGACGCCATGCTCGAACGCGAACAGACGATCTCCACCTACGTCGGCGAGGGCGTGGCCATCCCGCACGGCACCGCGGCCGCCAAGGAGGTCGTCCAGCACGACGCGATCTGCGTCGTACGCTTCCCGGACGGCGTCGACTGGGGCGGCGAGCCCGTCACCCTCTGCGTCGGCATCGCCGCGAAGAACGACGGGCACGTGCAACTGCTGGCGGCGCTCGCCGACATCCTGCTCGACCCCGAACGCGCCAGAGCGCTCCGTGAGGCGACGGAGGTCGGTCAAGTGATGAAGGAGCTCAGATCGTGAAAGTCGCCCGTTTCCACGCCCCAGGCGACATCCGGGTGGAGGACGCGCCGGAGCCGGTCGCCGGTCCTGGCGAGTTGAAGATCCGGGTACGCAACTGCTCGACCTGCGGCACCGACGCCAAGATCTTCAAGCACGGCCACCACCACATCCGCCCGCCCCGGGTGATGGGCCACGAGATCGCCGGCGAGGTGGTCGGCACCGGCGAACGCGTGCAGGTGATCGCCGCCATTCCGTGCGGCACCTGCGAGGAGTGCCGGCGCGGCCGCCTCACCGTCTGCCCGAACCAGGAGTCGATGGGGTACCACTACGACGGCGGTTTCGCCGAGTACATGGTGATCCCCGCGAAGGTGCGGGCCGTGAACGGCGTCAACGTCATCCCGTCCGGCGTCGGGTTCGCCGAGGCGTCGGTGGCCGAGCCGCTGGCCTGCGTGCTGAACGGCCAGTCGCTGGCGCGGGTCGGCCCGGGTGACGACGTGGTCGTCATGGGCGCGGGCCCGATCGGCTGCCTGCACGTGCGGCTGGCCCACGCGCGCGGCGCCGCGCGGGTGTTCCTGGTCGACGTGAACGCCGAGCGGCTGGCGATGGCGGCGGAGCTGGTACGCCCCGACGCGGTCGCCGACACCGACGCGGTGGACCAGGTGCTCAAGCTGACCGGTGGCCGCGGCGCCGACGTGGTGATCACGGCGGCGGCCTCCGGCGCGGCCCAGGAGCAGGCCCTGCGCATGGCGGCCAGGCAGGCCAGGATCAGCTTCTTCGGCGGCCTGCCCAAGGACGCCCCGAACATCGCCCTGGACTCCAACCTGGTGCACTACCGCGAGCTGACCATCGTCGGCGCGAACGGCTCCAGCCCGGCGCACAACGCCGAGGCCCTCGGGCTGATCGCCGAAGGTCTGGTGCCGGTGGCGGACCTGATCACCCACCGGCTGCCGCTGCCCCAGGTGCTCGACGGGATCGACCTCGTCAGCCGGGGCGCGGCCATCAAGGTCACGATCGAGCCCTGAGGGGGGTTGTGATGGCACAACGTACGGTGACGGTGGCATCGGCGAGCGGCCTGCACGCGCGGCCCGCGAAGCTGTTCGTCCAGGAGGCGGTGCGGCTGGGGGTTCCGGTGCGGATCCGGGTGGGCGAGAAGTCGGTGCCCGCGAACAGCATGCTGGGCGTGCTGTCACTCGGCGCCACCCAGGGCACCGAGGTGACACTGGAGTCGGACGCGCCGGGCGCGGACGCGGCGCTGGACGCGCTGGTGGCACTGCTCGCCCAGGACCTGGACGCGGAAGGTGCCCTCGATGGCTGACCCCGGCCGACCGGCCGCCCCGGACGGCGGCCTGGCGGGCCTGGGGGTCAGCCAGGGTCGGGCCGCGGGGCCGATGATCCGCATGGCACCGCAGCCCGCACTTCCCAGCCCTCGGCAGGTCGCCGACCCTGCCGCGGAGACCGCCGCGGTGGTGAAGGCCCTTGAGTCGGTCACCGCCGACCTGCGGCAACGCGCGGCCAACGCCGCACGGGGCACGGGCGGGGGCGCGACCCGGGAAGGCGGCGGGGCGGCTCCCGGCGGCGGCGACGCGGCTCAGGCCGGTGGCGGCGACGCGGCGGAGATTCTCGACGCGCTCGCCATGATCGCCGACGACCCGATGCTGCGTGAGGACGCCGAGGCCGCCGTCCGCGACGGCCTGGACGCGCCCCACGCCCTGGACGCCGCCTTCACCCACCACCGCGAGACGCTGGCCGCGCTCGGCGGCTATCTCGCCGAGCGGGCCGCCGACCTGGACGACCTCAAGCACCGCGCCGTCGCCGCCTGCCTGGGCCTGCCGATGCCCGGCATCCCGGCCCCCGGCCACCCGTACGTCCTGGTGGCCGAGGACCTCTCCCCCGCCGACACGGCGGGCCTGGGCACGGACGTGGTGGCGCTGGTCACCGAGAAGGGCGGCCCGACCAGCCACACCGCGATCCTGGCGCGCGGCCGCGGCCTGCCCGCCGTGGTCGCCTGCGCGGGCATCACCGCCCTGACCGACGGCACGGTCATCTCGGTCGACGGCAAGACGGGCCGAATCGGCGTCGGCCTGACGGACGAGGCCGTGGCGGAAGTCCGCAGGAGCGACCGGGAGGAGCGCGAGCGCCTGGCCAACAGCAGCGGCCCCGGCAGGACGGCCGACGGCCACCCGGTCAAGCTGCTGCTCAACATCGGCTCGGCCGCCGACCTCCGGCCGGGCGCGGAGGGGGTCGGGCTGTTCAGGACCGAGTTCCTGTTCCTGGACCGCAAGCGGGAGCCGTCGTTCGAGGAGCAGGTGGCCGCCTACACCGAGGTGTTCGCGCGGGCCGGGACCGTCGTGGTGCGCACGCTCGACGCGGGCACGGACAAGCCGCTGCCGTTCCTCGGCCTGCCCCCGGAGCCGAACCCGGCGCTCGGCATCCGCGGCCTGCGGGTGGACCGCGTGCTCCCGGCCGTACTGGACACGCAGCTCGACGCGATAGCGGAGGCGGCCCGCGCGACGGGCGCCGACGCCTGGGTGATGGCCCCGATGGTCACCACCCCGGCGGAGGCGGCCGGCTTCGCCCGCCGCGCCCGCGCCCGGGGCCTGACCCGGGTCGGCGCGATGGTCGAGGTGCCGGCCGCCGCCCTGCTGGCCGACCGCCTGCTGGCGGAAGTGGACTTCCTCAGCATCGGCACCAACGACCTCAGCCAGTACACCTTCGCGGCCGACCGTCAGCACCCCGGCCTGGCCGACCTCCTGGACCCGTGGCAGCCCGCGCTCCTGAAGCTCATCGCCGCCTGCGCGGACGCCGGCCGCGCCGCCGGCAAGCCGGTCGGCGTCTGCGGCGAGGCCGCCGGCGATCCCCGGCTCGCCCCGGTGCTGGTGGGATTGGGGGTGACGAGCCTGTCCATGGCGGCGGTGTGCGTGCCGTCCGTACGCGAGGAGCTGTCCCAGCACACCCTGGAGGAGTGCCGCGAGCTGGCGGCACTCGCCCAGTGACGGTCAGGGGCGGCGGCGAAGTCGCGCGTCGGACAGCTGCGGGGGCTGCCAGCCCTCGTCGCCCGGGTTGATGGTGACGCCCGGCGCCACGATGGCGTCGATCCTGTCCAGGACGTCGTCGCTGAGCCGTACATCGGGGGCGGAGAGCTGGCCCTCCAGGTGTTCCATCGTGCGCGGCCCGATGATGGCCGAGGTGACCGCCGGGTGCCTGATCGTGAACGCCAGGGCCAGCTCGATCAGCGTGTGCCCGGCCTCCTCGGCCAGGACGGCGAGCTCTTCGACGGCGTCGAGCTTGCGCTGGTTGACCTCCAGCTTCATGTCGTAGCGGTGCGGCAGCCGGCTCGCGCGGCGGCTCTCTGGCAGTTCCTGGTTCTTGCGGTAGCGGCCGCTCAGCCAGCCGCCCGCCAGCGGGCTCCAGACGATGGCGCCCATGCCGTACTTCTCGACGGTGGGCAGCACGTCGGCCTCGATGCCGCGGGCGAGCAGGGAGTACGGGGGCTGCTCGCAGACGAAGCGTTCGAGCCCGCGCCGCTCGGCCGCCCACTGGGCCTCGACCACCTGGTGCGCGGGGAAGGTGGAGCTGCCGATGTAGCGGACCTTGCCCTGCCGTACGAGGTCGGTGAGGGCGCCGAGCGTCTCGTCGATGTCGGTGGCGGGGTCGGGGCGGTGGATCTGGTAGAGGTCGATCCAGTCGGTGCCGAGGCGGCGCAGGCTGTTCTCGACGGCCTGGAAGATCCAGCGCCTCGAGTTGCCCCCCTCGTTGGGGCCGTCACCCATGGCGCCATGGCACTTGGTGGCCAGGACGACGTCGTCGCGCTTGCCCGACCTGGCCAGGGCCTGGCCGACGAACTCCTCCGACTGGCCCCGCGAGTAGACGTCGGCGGTGTCGATGAAGTTGATGCCCGAGTCGAGGGCGCGGTCGATGATGTCGGCCGACTTCTCGGCCGACTCCTCACCGAACCCGCCGAACATCATCGCGCCGAGGCAAAGAGGGCTGACCTTGAGACCGGTATGTCCGAGTACGCGATATTCCGTCATGCCCTCACTCTGGCATGACCACCTGGGCGGCGGGCAGCCGCACCGCGATGACGGCGTCCATGGCGGCCGTGGTGTCATGGAGCCATGACGGAGTTCCCGCACGCACCCACACCGGCGTTCCTCTTCGACCTCGACGGCACCTTGATCGACAGCGTCTACCAGCATGTGATCGCCTGGCGCCAGGCACTGTCCGGGCTGGGCATCGACCTGTCGGTGTGGCGCATCCACCGCCGCATCGGGATGAGCGGCGGGCTGTTCGTGAGCGCGCTGCTGCGGGAGACGGGGCTGAAACTGTCGGCGGAGCAGATCGACGAGTTGCAGACGATCCACGGTGACGCCTACACCGAGCAGATCGACTCCGTCCGCCCGCTGCCGGGCGCCGCCGAGTTGCTGAGCGAGCTGACCTCGCGCGGCGTGCCGTGGGCGATCGCGACCAGCGGTTACGCGCGTACGGCCCGGCTCGCGCTGGGCATGCTGGGCCTGCCGGAGGACACTCCGATGGTGACCCGCGACCTGGTGCGCCGGGCCAAGCCGGACCCCGACCTGTTCCTTGCGGGTGCGGCGCTGCTGGAGGTGGATGTGCGGCATGCGATGGTGGTAGGAGACAGTGTCTGGGACTTGCTCGCCGCCCGCCGTGCGGGGGCGCTCGGGATCGGGGTGCTGTCCGGCGGATACGGCAGGGACGAACTGGAGCGCGCGGGCGCTTTCCGCGTGTACGCGGATCCGGCCGACATGCTGCATCGGCTCGACGAACTGGGCGTACGCCAAAGCGATTGAAATATTGGAATATCCAGCCGAACCTCTACCGCTGGATCATGCGTATCCCCCACAGAGGAGCTTGATATGGACTTGGCAGATATCGGGGTCACCGGCCTGGCGGTCATGGGCAGGAACCTGGCGCGCAACCTCGCCAGGCACGGCTACGCGGTGGCCGTGCACAACCGCACGCCCAGCCGGACGCAGCAGCTGGTCAAGGAGTTCGGCGGGGAGGGCACGTTCGTTCCGTCGGAGGAACTGGCGGACTTCGTGGCCTCGCTCAAGCGGCCGCGCCGGGCGATCATCATGGTGAAGGCGGGTCCGGGCACCGACGCGGTGATCGACCAGCTCGCCGAGCTGATGGAGCCGGGCGACATGATCGTCGACGGCGGCAACGCGCACTTCGCCGACACCCGGCGGCGCGAGGCGGCCCTGCGCGACAAGGGGATCCACTTCGTCGGCACCGGCATCTCCGGCGGCGAGGAGGGCGCGCTCAACGGCCCGAGCATCATGCCCGGCGGCTCCAAGGAGTCGTGGGAGGCGCTCGGCCCGATCCTGCAGGACATCTCGGCCAAGGTCGACGGCGTCCCGTGCGCGGTGCACGTGGGCCCCGACGGTGCCGGGCACTTCGTCAAGATGGTGCACAACGGCATCGAATACTCGGACATGCAGCTCATCGCCGAGTCCTACGACCTGCTGCGCCAGGCTCTCGGCGCCACCCCGGCGGAGCTCGCCGGAGTGTTCCGCGAGTGGAACGAGGGCGAGCTGGAGTCCTACCTGATCGAGATCACCGCCGAGGTGCTCGACCAGGTGGACGCGGCCACCGGCAAGCCGTTCGTGGACATCGTGGTGGACCAGGCCGAGCAGAAGGGCACCGGCCGCTGGACCGTGCAGGGGGCGCTCGACCTGGGCGTTCCGGTGACGGGCATCGCCGAGGCGGTGTTCGCCCGCGCGCTGTCGGGCCACCCGGAGCAGCGCGCCGCCGCCGCGTCCCTGGAGGGGCCGAAGCTGTCGGGCGTCGGCGGGCGGGAGCTGATCGAGGACGTACGGCAGGCCCTGTACGCCTCCAAGATCGTCGCCTACGCGCAGGGCTTCGACCAGATGGCCGCCGCCTCCAAGGAGTACGGCTGGGACCTGGACCTGGGCGCCATGGCCACGATCTGGCGGGGCGGCTGCATCATCAGGGCCCGCTTCCTCGACCGGATCCGCGCCGCCTACGACACCGACCGGGCGCTGCCGACGCTGCTGGCCGACCCGACGTTCGCGGCGGCGCTGAACCTGGCGCAGGAGTCCTGGCGCCGGGTGGTGACCACGGCGGTGCAGATCGGCGTGCCGACGCCGGGCTTCTCCTCGGCGCTGGCCTACTACGACGGGTTGCGCCGCGAGCGGCTGCCCGCCGCGCTGATCCAGGGTCTGCGCGACTTCTTCGGCGCGCACACCTACCTTCGGGTGGACCGCGAGGGCGCCTACCACACCGACTGGTCCGGCGACCGCACCGAGCGTCCCGCCTAGTTCTCAGCAGCCGTGCTCTTCAGCGGGCCCGCTCGAAAGCGGCTTCGTACTTCAGCGGGCCCGTACTTTAGCGGGCCCGCTCGAAAGCGGCTTCGTACTTCAGCGGGTACGCAAGGGGATCGGGTTGGCCACGGCGGTCACGAGGCAGAAGCCGATCGGCCCGGCGGCGTCGTGCAGGGTGCACTGCCCGGTGGCGACGCCGCCGTCGCTGAGGTGCCCGGTCGCCTCCACGCCGACCAGCTCGCCCTCGGGGACCCGGCCGAGCGTGATCGTGTAGTCGGCGTTGATGAAGTGCACGCCGCCGGTGCCACCGGTGCTGATCGGGCTGGCGAAGTCGGCCGCGAGCGCCACCCTGGTGAACGGCGTGACCGGCTCGTCGTCCACGAGCGGATGGGTCTCGCGCAGCCAGACCCGGTTGGGGCCCGGCTCGCTCCAGTCGGTCAGCCGCCACAGGTCGAACGGCGGCTCCCACTCCCCGCCCGTCACCGGCGGTCCGGCGGGCGGCGGCTCGTCCCACGCGGGCGTGTCGTTCCGCTCGCCGTCCGGCTGCTCGCTCTGCCGGAGAAGCACGGCGCTGGCCCGGCCGATCACGCCCTGGTCGGTACGGATCGTCACGTCGGCCACCCGGATCCGGCGCCCGTCCCTGACCAGCTCGGTCTCGACGGTGACCGGGAGCATCGGGCTGTTGCGGAACAGATCGACGGTGAGGCGGGCGAACCGCAGGTCCGGCTCACCGTACTCCTGCTCGACGGCCATGGCGGCCAGGCCCCCGAGCAGGCGGCCGTGGAGCATGTCGGGCGACCAAGGGCTGCGGGCGTGCGGAGCGGGCACGAACTCGCCCGTCTTACGCGTGAAGAACGCTGACGTCACAGAATGAGATTCTAGAGGGTGGTGAGGCGCCGTCCGAGCCCGCGCAGCCGTTCCTTGAGCTCGACCGGCTCCAGCACCTCGAAGTCGAGGTCGAGGAAGGCCACGACCACGGCGATCAGATGCAGGTCGTCGCCGCGCAGGGTGAGCACGCAGGTGTCCTCGCCGACCGGCTCGACGACGCCCGCCGTACGGCCCGCGACCTGATCGGCCGGGGCGTACAGCAGGACGCGGGCCTGGATCGGCCACATGTCGTGGCCCAGCCGGCGCTCGACCCAGGCGGCGACGTCGCCCCCCGGAAGCTCGCGCGGCGTGAAGCGGGGACCGTTCGGCGTGCGCGGGCGCAGGCGGTCGGCGCGGTAGGTGCGCCAGTCGCGCCGGTCGACGTCCCAGCCGACCAGGTACCAGCGGCGCGACCAGTTGACCAGGGTGACCGGCTCGGCCTCGCGCTCCGTCGTGACGCCGTCGCGGCCGGTGTAGTCGAAGCGGAGCTGCTCGTGGTCGCGGCAGGCGGCGGCCACGGCGGTCAGCACCTCGGCGGCGACCGTCGGACCGTCGGGGGTGATCGGCACGGTGTGGGTCTGCAGCGCGTTGACCCGGTGCCGCAGCCGGGCGGGCAGCACCTGCTCCAGCTTGGCCAGCGCGCGCAGGGACGACTCCTCGATGCCCGTCACCGTGCCGCCCGCAGCCGTACGCAGGCCCACCGCGACGGCCACGGCCTCGTCGTCGTCCAGCAGCAGCGGCGGCAGTTCGGCGCCCGCGCCCAGCCGGTAGCCGCCGGAGACACCCGGCGTGGAGTGGACCGGATAACCGAGGCCGCGCAGCCGCTCGACGTCGCGGCGCACGGTCCTGACCGCGACGCCGAGCCGTTCGGCCAGGTCGGCGCTGGGCCAGTCGCGCCGCGCCTGCAGCAGGGACAGCAGGCGGAGCAACCTGGCGGAAGTGTCCAACATGAGGGCAATTGTGTCCTGATCCTGGCCGCAATGCCGCCTAGCTTGGCGACATGGAGAAATTCGTGATCGATGTCCCGCAGACCGAGTTGACCGATCTGGCGGAGCGGCTGCGCCGTACGCGCTGGCCCGACGCGCTGGAGGGTGTGGGCTGGTCGTACGGCGTACCTCCGGAAGCGGTCCGCGAGCTGGCCGATTACTGGCTCGACGGCTATTCCTGGCGTGCGCACGAGGCCCGGCTGAACGCCCTTCCGCAGTACACGACCGTGATCGACGGGCAGCGCGTGCACTTCGCGCACCTGCGTTCCCCCCGCGAGGACGCGCTGCCGCTGCTGCTGACGCACGGCTGGCCCAGCACGTTCGCCGACTTCGCGCGCGTCGCCGAATCCCTCAGCCGCGACTTCCACCTGGTCATCCCGTCGATCCCCGGCTTCGCCTTCTCGGGACCGACGGCGCGGACCGGCTGGGGCGTACGGCGCGTCGCCGCCGCCTGGGCGGAGCTGATGAGCAGGCTCGGTTATGCGCGGTACGGCACGCAGGGCGGCGACTTCGGCTCGCTGATCTCCCCGGAGGTGGCCAGGCTCGACCCCGACCACGTCGTGGGCGTGCACCTGAA
Organism: Nonomuraea sp. NPDC049158; assembly: GCF_040648335.1. NCBI lineage: Bacteria > Bacillati > Actinomycetota > Actinomycetes > Streptosporangiales > Streptosporangiaceae > Nonomuraea > Nonomuraea sp. NPDC049158. Next base: position 85,652 of record NZ_JBEZDM010000017.1, on the reverse strand, counting down.
CGCGCTCACGACGATCGTCAACGACGACCAGGCCGGGCTGAGCGCGGCCGAGGTGGAGCGGGCCAAGGGGGTGGAGCGCTGGCACCGCCACTACTCCGGGTACGCCATGATCCAGGGGACCAGGCCGCAGACCCTGGCCTACGGCCTGGCCGACTCGCCGACCGGCCAGCTCGCCTGGAACCTCGACGCCTACGCCTCCTGGGGCCAGGACATCGGCGGCCTGTCGCGCGACGACATCCTGACCAACGTGACGATCTACTGGCTCACGGACACGGCGGGCTCCTCCGCGCGCCTCTACCGCGAGGGCGCCTCAGCCTGGGAGCCACCCGCCGAGCCGGGCAGAACACCGACCGCCGTGGCGGTCTTCCCCGGTGACAGCGCGGTGCGGCGCTACGCCGAGGTCGCGCACAACGTGGTGCGCTGGTCGGAGTTCCCCGCCGGCGGCCACTACGCCGCGCTTCAGGCGCCGGCGCTGCTCGCCGAGGACATCAGGGAGTTCTTCATGGCGCTCAGCCCCCGATCCATGAACTCGGCGACGACGGGCACCGCCTCCTCAGGGTAGAGATCCGCGTGCCAGACGAACCGCGAACGGCCGTCGCCCTCGTCCATCACCGTCGAGGACGCGTTGTGGTGCCGCAGCCCGAGCGGGCTGTCGACTATGGCGTAGGCGATGCGACGGGCCTCGTCGTCGACGTCCACGATGAGCTCGTGGGCGACGGCTCCGTTGAAGAACGTGACGATCCTGACATCGCCCTCCATGTGGCACTCGAGCACGAACCCGGGTGCGAGCCGATCAACCCGGCCGACCTCGCGCAGAACCGCCCACACCCGCTCGGCGGGGACGTCGAGCAGCGCCTCCTTGTGAATGACGGCCATGAGGTCAGCCACCTGCCGCGACACAGAACGGGTGGCCCTCAGGGTCGGTGAGCACGGTCCAGTCAGCGCCACCCGGCTGGAACTCCGGTACGGCGGCACCGAGCCCGACCAGCTCCTTGACGGCGATCTCGACGTCGGCCACCTGGAGGTCGAGGTGTACGTGCTTGGCGTCGTCGGGCCAGCCGGGGCTCCGGTAGCCGTTGACCCGCTGGAACGCCAGCCCGACGGGGCCACCCTCGACGGTGGCGAAGCCGTCGTCGCTGTGGCTGATCCGGCCGCCGGTGGCCTTGGCGTAGAAGTCGGCAAGGGCGGCCGGGTTCTGGCAGTCGAAGATCACGGTGGCGACCGTGATGGTGGTTGTCATGGGTCCAGGGTGGGGCGGGGCGGGGGTCCGGGTCTTGAACATCCTTGCGCCAACGCTGGGCGTTCGTGGACTGGCGGCCACGGCACCCGCGCGCCGTCACGACGGCGCGACGGCGCGACGGCGCGACGGCGCGACGGCGCGACGGCGCCAGGAATGTCGTAGCCGAAGCGTAGGGTTCGGCAGGTGCGTTCAGCAGTCCGTCTTGGCACCGGGTCCGGGTTCACCCTCGACGCGGTGACCTGCCACGACGATCACCGCAGATGGTCACCGCCCGAAACGAGCTCCGACTACCGGGTGGTGCTGGTGCGCCGCGGCCGCTTCCGCCGCAAGGCCGACGGCCGGGCCGCCGTGGTCGATCCGACGATGGCCTATCTCGGCATTCCTGGCGAGGAGGAGCATTTCGCACATCCGGGGGGTGGCGACGTGTGCACGTCCCTGTGCGTGACACCGGACCTGTGGCGTTCGCTCGCGGGCGACAACACGGCGCCCTCCCGCTCCACGATCTATGTGGACGCCCGCCTCGACCTGGCGCACCGCCACTTCCTGGCCGCCGCCCGCACCGGCGACACGGCATTCGAGCTCGCCGAAGCCCTGCTGCCCCTCCTCTCCACCGCCCTCGCCCAGCTCACTCCCATGCCGGTGCGGCGCGGCCGGACTCCGGCGAGCTCGGAGGTGATCGTGGAGGGTGCCCGGGAGGCCATCGCCGCCGGCCATCCCGCCGCCGACGGGCTCCTGCCGCTGGCGGAGTTCCTGGCCGTCTCGCCGTACCAGCTGAGCCGGGCCTTCACCCGGGAGCTCGGCATATCCCTGACCCACTACCGCAACCGGGTGCGCGTGGGGCGGGCCCTCGACCACCTGGAGGGCGGCGCGGCGAACCTGGCGCTACTGGCCGCCGAGCTGGGATTCGCCGATCAGGCCCATCTGACCCGCACGGTCCGCCGCCACGCCGGGCGCACCCCCGCGGCACTCCGCCGCCTGCTCGCCCCTCCAGGACCGTCGCCTGCTCGCCCCTCCAGGACCGCCGACGGAGAGCCCAGGCCATGACCGTTGACGTGTGGATGTCACGGTCCCCGCTCCGTCCCAATCCCCGTCGCGGTCCCGGTCCCCGTCGACGTGTGCGCTCGCACTGCGCGTGCGACCAGATCTGTGGCGCTCGCTCCCGCGGCACGCTGGACCCGCAGCAGGACTTTCGCGCATGCCTCGCGGATCTGACCACGATCGCCGCCTCCTGTTTGCCGACATATCGTGGCGTGCCCGGATAGCCGCACCGGATTCGATCAACGACGGCCCGGTGGCGTAAGCTCCCTCGCGTGCGTGATTCAGGTGAGGACCCCCGGCCCGCCCGCGGTGCGGTGCGGGAGATCCACTCGCTCAGCCAGGCGGCGACCCTGTCCTACTCCCCCGACCTCGACGGACTGGCCGACCCCGGCGAGATCGTCTGGGCGTGGGTGCCCTACGAGGAGGACCCGGAGCGCGGCAAGGACCGGCCGCTGCTGATCGTGGGCCGTACCGGCCGCAGGCTGCTGGGCATGATGCTGTCCAGTCAGGGCGACGACGGCCCCGACTGGCTGGAGGTCGGCGTGTGGGGGCGCGACGGCAAGACGTCCTACCTGCGGCTGGACCGCGTGTTCGCCCTGGACGAGGACGACATCAGGCGTGAGGGCGCGGTGCTCGACGGTACCCGGTTCGCCCGCGTGGCGAGCCACCTCATGAAGACGTACGGCTGGACCGCCGGCGGCTGACCCGCTTCGTTCGGCGTCCCGCTGGCTGAGATCATGGGCACATGCGTGTTGCGGTGATCGGAAGCGGGATCGTCGGAGCGGCGGCGGCCTGGCACCTGAGCGGGCGCGGGGTGTCCGTGACGGTGGTGGACGGGGCTTTCAGCGGGCGGGCGACGCAGGCCGGCGCGGGGATCGTGTGCCCGTGGGTGGACCATGCCGACGACGACGCCTGGTACGCCCTGGCTCGTGAGGGGGCCCGCCGCTACCCGGATCTGGTGTCGGCGCTGGGCGAGGACATCGGGTACGCGCGAGTGGGGGCGCTGCTGGTGGCCCCGGACCCGGCCGAACTGGATCCGGTACGCGCCCTCCTGCTGCGCCGCCGTCCGCAGGCACCCGAAATGGGCGACATCACGGATGTGGCGGCTCCGTCGGCACTGTTCCCGCCGCTCAGGGAGGGTCTGAGCGCGATCCACGTGCCGGGGGCCGCTCGGGTGGACGGTCAGGCGGTACGTGACGCCCTCCTCCGCGCCGCCGTCCGCCAAGGCGCCGACCTCCGTACGGGCACCGCGACCCTCACCCCCGACGGCGGCGTGCTCCTCCACACCGCACCCGAACGCGATCTGCTCCTCCACACCGCCACTGGCGCGCCCGGCCCGGAGCCGAGCACGGAGGCGCAGGTCGGGGAGGCGGGGATGCCGGGTAGCGGGCTTGAGTCCCCGACTGAGGGGGCGGGAGCACCGAGCAGCGGGCTCAAGTCGCCAGGCGAGGAGGCGGGGGTCCGGGTGGCGGCGGATGTGGTGATCGTGGCCGCCGGGGCCTGGAGCGGGGAGGTTTGCCGAGGACTGGGGGTGGAGATCCCGGTGTTCCCCAGGCGGGGGCAGATCGTGCATGCCGCCCTCGACGGGTTGGACACCGCCTCCTGGCCGATCGTGCTGCCCCGGAGCGGGCCGTACCTGCTGGGGTTCCCCGGCTCGCGCCTGGTGGTCGGCGCGACCGTGGAGGACGCCGGGTTCTCGCCGTACGTCACTCTCGGCGGCGTCCACGAGGTGCTGGCGGCGGGCCTGCGACTGGCGCCCGGTCTGGACGGCGCGAGGGTGGTGGAGACGAGGGTGGGCCTGCGTCCGGTGTACGGGGCGGGCACGGCGCTCATCGACCGGCTCACCGAGCGGGTGGTGGTGGCGACGGGCCTGGGCGCGTACGGCCTGACGGCCGGCCCGTTCACCGGCCAGATCGCCGCCGCGCTCGCACTGGACGAGACCCCACCCATCGACATCAGCCCGTACGCGCACATCCCCGCCTGAGCCCGCCCATCGACGTCCGGCCCCTGGACGGCGGGCAGGACGACTAACCCAAGCCCCAATCGATGCCCGCACGCGTAGCAGAGTGTCGACCAGACCTCCATCGGTGCTGACATCGCCCAGCGGGACGGCTAGCCCAAGCCCCGATCGGTGCCCACACCACGCAGCAGGGTGTCGACCAGGAGCGTGGCCAGGGTGTCGGCGTCGTCGCCCTGGCTCTGCGCGGCCTCGTGGATCAGCGCGTAGTAGACGCGCCTGGCCCACGCCGGATCCACGTCGGCCCGCAGCAGGCCGGTGGCCTGCGCCTTGAGGAACAGCCGCTCGCACCTGTCCTCGACCTCTGAGTGCACGCGGGCCACCTCGGGATCCGACGACGCGCGGCTCATCGCGTATCCCCAATCGATCTTCACCCGCAGCACGCTGGCCGTGACCTGGTAGAGCGCGACCAGCGGCGGCGTGGTCTCGGGGTTGGCGGAGTCGACCGCCGCCGCGAACTGTCGCGACGCCCACCCCTCCATCGCGCTGACCAGGGCGTCACGGGACGCGAAACGCCGATGCACGGTCGTGCGGGCGACCCCGGCCGCCTCAGCGATCTGCTCCATGCTGGCCGACGGATTCTTGCTGAGCACGCGCTCGGCCGCCTCGAGGATCGTGCGTACGGTCCGTTCGGCGTCGGAACGCAGCGCGCGCCCCTGCTGACTCGCTTCCACAGTGCAACCATACACTCCAGAGTTGCAACACTGATGTTGCAAGTGCTAAGTTCCTGGCATCATCAGCGATGCACTTACGGAGGTACGCGTCACCATGGACATGCGACTCACCGGCAAGACCGCTGTCGTCACCGGCGCCAGCAGGGGCCTCGGTCTCGCCATCGTCGCCGCGCTGCGAGCGGAGGGGATGCGGGTCGTGGCCGGTTCGCGGACGATCTCGCCCGAGCTGAAGGAGACCGGCGCGACGGCGATCGCGGCCGACCTGTCCAGCGCCGAAGGCCCGGCCCAGCTCATCGACACCGCCCTGGCCGAGTTGGGCGAGATCGACCTGCTGGTCAACAACGTGGGCGGCGGCGACGGTGGCGAGGGACAGCTGGACGGGTTCCTGGGCTTCACCGAGGAGCACTGGCACCAGACCCACGATCTCAACTTCCTCAGTGCCGTCCGCGCCACCAGGGCCGCCCTGCCCAGCCTGCTGCGCCGGGGCGGGACCGTGGTCAACATCTCCTCCAACGGCGCCCGCATGCCGCACGCCGGGCCGATCACCTACACCACGGCCAAGGCCGCGCTGACCGCGTTCGGCAAGGCGCTGGCCGAGGAGTTCGGGCCGCAGGGGGTGCGGGTCAACACCGTCTCCCCCGGCGCCTGCCGCACCTCGATGTGGGAGGACCCCAACGGTTACGGTGCGGCGCTCGCGGCCAAGATGGGCCTGGAGCACGACCAACTCCTGGCGGGACTGCCGTCGAGCGCGGGGATGACGACGGGTAGGTTCGTCGCTCCCGGGGAGGTCGCCGCCCTGGTGACCTATCTGGCCTCACCGCACGCCGCGAGCGTCAACGGCGCCGACTACGTCATCGACGGCGGCGCGATCAAGACGGTCTGAATCTATCGCGATATATCGTCCAAATCGGGAACATCGGAGATATCGCGATCAGTTGAGTGGTGTGGACCGACTTTCAGGGGAGTGTGAGCGATGGCGAGACTGCGGACGATACGACGGATTCTCGTAGGCGGGGCGGCCTTGGCCGCGGCGGGCTGGGCCCTGCGCGACGTACCCGCCGAGCTGGGTGTGCGGCCTTTGACGTCGGGACCGGACCGGGCGGCCAGGGTGCGGCGCTCGCCGCAGTTCAAGGACGGCGCCTTCTACAACCCGATGCCGGAACCCACCACCATGATGTCCGCGCCTCCTGCGGGTCTGCTGCGCGAGATGTCCAAGGACAGGGATCAGCGCCGCCCGTCCGGCCCCGTTCCGCTGCGCGTCCCGCCGACCGGCGACCCGTCGCCGACCGGGCTGCGAGCGATCTGGTACGGCCATGCCTCCACGCTGGTGGAGATCGAGGGGCGCCGGGTGCTGTTCGACCCGGTGTGGAGCAGGCGGCCGTCGCCGTCGCAGCTTGTCGGGCCGAAGCGGCACCACCCGGTGCCCATCCCGCTGAACCGCTTGCCGCAGGTCGACGCGATCGCGATCTCGCATGACCACTACGACCACCTCGACATGGGGACCGTGCGCTCGCTCACCGCGACGCAGAAGGCGCCGTTCCTGGTGCCGCTGGGCATCGGCGCCCACCTGGAGCGGTGGGGCGTGCCCGCCTACCGCATCATCGAGCTCGACTGGAACGAGGAGGCCGAGGTGGCCGGGCTGCGCTTCATCGCGACGGCCGCCCGCCATTTCTCCGGCCGCGTGCTCACCCGCAACGACACGCTGTGGGGCTCCTGGGTGGTGGCCGGAGCGAGCAAGCGGGTCTTCTACGCGGGCGACTCCGGCTACTTCGAGGGTTACCGGGGCATCGGGTCGGCACACGGCCCGTTCGACCTGACGCTGATGCCGATCGGCGCCTACAGCCCTTCCTGGCCCGACATCCACATGAACCCGGAAGAGGCGGTCAACGCCCATCTCGACCTGGGCGGCAGGCTGTTGTTGCCGGTGCACTGGGCGACGTTCACGTTGGCGCTGCACCCGTGGGCGGAGCCGGTGGAGCGGCTGTGGCGCGAGGCGAAGGCCCGCGACGTCGAGATCGTGGTGCCGCGCCCCGGAGAGGCCGTGGACACCGACGGCGCTCCGGCCGTCGACGGCTGGTGGGAGACCCTGGGCTGACCACCTTCGACCACACCCGGCGGGCCTGCTACGCCGGATATGTCACCCAGGCCATCGTCAACAACCTGGCGCCACTGCTGTTCATCGTCTTCCAGACGCGCTACCAGGTGCCGTACGAGATGCTGGGCCGCCTGGTCCTGCTCAACTTCGCCACCCAGCTCGTCACCGACCTGATCGCGGTCAAGGTGGTGGACCGGACGGGCTACCGGGTGCCCCTGGTGCTGGCGCACGTGTTCAGCGTGGCCGGGCTGACGCTGCTGGCGGTCGCCCCGTCGGCGCTGCCGTCGCCATACGCGGGGCTGGCCGTGGCGGTGGTGGTCTACGGGATCGGCGGCGGTCTGCTGGAGGTCCTGGTCAGCCCGGTGGTGGACGCCCTCCCCGCACCGGCTGAGCACCGGGCCGCCAGGATGAGCCTGTTGCACTCCTTCTACTGCTGGGGCCAGGTCGCCGTCGTACTGGGCACGACCCTGGTCCTGGCCTGGATCGGCGACGCGGCCTGGCAGGCGCTGCCGCTGCTGTGGGCGCTCGTACCACTGGCCGGCCTCGTGCTCTTCCTGCGGGTCCCGCTGCCCGCGACGGTGCCCGACGAGCACCGAACCGGGCTCGGGGCGCTGCTGCGGACCCCGTTCTTCGCGGCCGCCCTGCTGCTGATGCTCTGCGCGGGCGCGGCCGAGCTGACCATGTCGCAGTGGTCCTCGCTCTTCGCCGAGGAGGGGCTGGGTGTGACCAAGGTGTGGGGGGACCTCGCGGGACCGTGTCTGTTCGCGGTGCTCATGGGGCTCGGCCGGATCGCCTACGGTCTCTGGGGTAGCCGGATCCCCCTGCTGCCGGCCGTGATCGCCTGCGGCGCGCTGGCCACCGCCTGCTACCTCACCGCCGCCCTGGCCCGGGACCCGGTGCTCAGCCTGGTCGGGTGTGCGCTGTGCGGGCTGGCGGTCAGCCTGATGTGGCCGGGGACGTTCAGCCTGACGGCCGCCCGCTTCCCGTTGGGCGGGACCGCGATGTTCGGGGTCCTGGCGATGTTCGGCGACGCGGGGGCAGCGGCGGGTCCGTGGCTGGCGGGCGCCGTCGCCCAAGGAGACCTGCTCGTCACCCAAGGAGGCTTGCTCGGCGATGGCTCCGGGCTCCGCGCCGGGCTGCTGGTCGGCACCGTCTTCCCGCTCGCGGTCGTCGTGGTGGGCATCGCGCAGTCGCTCCTGGTCCGCCGCCGCGCCTCCACGCCCGCACCCGCCGAGAACTGATCCATGCCGTCGTTCACTGCAGTCGTACAGTTCATAACGTGAGCAACCTGGAGCAGGACCCCAACGAGATCCGCTGCGGAGCCGAGAGCGGTGGTGAGACCGAGTTGCTCGCCGGGCGCGCGGTGCCCTTGGGCGGCCCGCGCGGCATGTCGGTGAGCAGGACACTGCCCAACGCGCACCGCCGCATGATCGGCGCGTGGTGCTTCGTGGACGCCTACGGCCCCGAGGTGGCGGTGATGCGAGTGCCTCCGCATCCGCACACCGGCCTGCAGACCGTGAGCTGGCTGCTCGCCGGCGAGGTGCTGCATCGCGACAGTGTCGGCAGTCTCCAGGCGGTACGCCCCGGCCAGCTGAACCTGATGACCGCCGGACGCGGCATCTCCCACTCGGAGGAGTCGCTCGAGACGCTGCTGCACGGTGTTCAGCTGTGGGTGGCGCTGCCCGGCACGGACCGGCGGACCGGGCCCGGGTTCGAGCACCACGCGTCACTGCCCGTAAGGTCCGGCCCCGGGTTCGACGCCACGGTGATCATGGGGTCGCTCGGCGGCGTGACCTCGCCCGCGACCACCTACAGCCCCCTGGTAGGCGCCGAGGTGGCCGTCGAAGGGAGCGCCGAGGTGCCGCTCGACCCCGGCTTCGAGCATGGGGTGCTGCTGCTCGACGGGGAGGTCGAGCCGCTGGAGGCGGGACCGCTGCTCTATCTGCCGCCGGGCCGCAACCTGTTGCGGTTGAGCGGGCACGGGCGGGTGCTGCTGATCGGCGGCGAGCCGTTCAGCGAGGAGATCGTGATGTGGTGGAACTTCGTCGGCCGCGACCACGACGAGATCGTCGCGTTCCGCAAGGAGTGGATGGAGGGCGAGGGGTTCGGCACCGTCGAGGGGTTCGACGGCGGTCCGCTCCCCGCGCCCGTCCTGCCGGGCACCCGGCTGCGGCCCAGGGGTCGCGTCCGCTAGTCCCGGTTTCCGCACATACCGCTTTGCCGCAGGTCAGCCGCTATGGCTGATCCCGCACTTGATGTCATCGGTGCAGCTCGGAAACAGTGACGCGCGGAAAACAGGCCTGGATCCGGTGATGTACGGAAACCGGACTGGTTTCCGTGACGTGCGAAAACAGGGCTGGTTCCGGTGACGTACGGAAAATAGGGCTAGTTTCCGTTACGCGCGGAAACGGGGCTGGTTTCAGTGCGGGAAGGTGTAGATCACGTCCATGTTCGTGCTGTTCGTCGGTATCTCGGCCAGCAGGCGCACCGCGGTACCCGTGAAATCGACCACCTGTATCTGCTGCTTCTCCGCGCTCGCGTCGGGCCTGACCCAGCAGACCAGGTGGCTGTCGTCGTACCAGGTGGCCAGGCCGGTGCAGGGCGATTCGAAGCGCTTCAGCTCGGCGCCGGTCTGGGTGTCGTAGACGCAGTTGTTGCCGCTGCCCAGGCCGGGGCAGTTGGTGACGAACTGCTTGCCCGATGGCGAGAACAGCGACTCGGCGATACCCGGGCCCACGTTCGGGATCCGGCGCAGTCGCAGCCCGTTCACGTCGAAGAAGCGCAGCGCCTGCTGCTTGGCGTCGTTGGACAGGGCCACCACGCCCGTATCGGCCTGGTCGAAGCCGTAACGGATGCCGTGCAGCGAGCCCTCCCGGAGCGAGGCGACCGTGGCCTGCCTGGTGGCGAGGGTCACGATGGCGAACCCGGTCGACTGCCAGACGCCCTTCACCGGGTTGCCGACGTTGAACAGCAGGCGGCCGCTGTCACGCGACCAGCCCTGCACGTACGCGCTGAGCGGCTGGCGCGAGGTCTTGACCGTGAACGCCTCACCCGACACCTTGTCGGTGATCTTCACGCTGTCGTAGCCTTCGGCGAAGGTCTTGCCGCGCTGGGCCAGGTACCGGCCGTTGGGCGACAGCATGCTCTCCCACATGTTCGGATATTTCGTGAAAGGTCCGGCCAGCGAGTCGCGGGCGTAGTAGATCCAGTTCTGGGTCTTGGCGTCGCGGACCATGTAGGTGGTGAGCCTGACGGCGTCGCCCGGATTCTCGTAGATGACCGTGTCCGTACCGGGAAGCGTTGAGGTGACCAGGTTCGCGGTGGGAACGACCGCCGGAGCCGCGGATGTGGCCGTGCCTTCCGCGCTCGGGGAGGAGGTCGGGGTCGGCGGGCCGGGCAGGTTGGTCAGCGCGACGGCCACCACGGCGATGGTCGCGACGATGGCCACGGCCGCGGCGATCGCCGCCACCACATAGCTCTTCTTGCCACCCGATCGGGGTGGCGGCATCTGCGGGCCGGAGCCGTACTGCGGCGACTGCCCCTGCGCGGCCGGGGGGACCCACGGCGACTGCTGGTGCGGCCCCGACTGTGCTTGCGACCCTTGTACTTGCGGACCTTGTAGTGGCGGGCCCTGCGGAGACGAGCCCTGTGGGATCGGACCTTGGGGTGGTGGCCCGTACGGGTACGCCGCCTGCGGTTGCGACCCCTGGGGGTACGGCCCCGACTGCGGTTGCGGTCCCTCGGGGTACGGCCCCGACTGCCCGTACGGAGGCTGACCGTATGAGGGCTGTCCATATGGGGGCTGCATGGGGAACCCCGACCCCGGCTGGGACGGAGGCTGGGATGGGAATGGAGGCTGAGGCGGAGCCGAGGGGCTGGGCGAGGACTGAGGCGGAGCCGAGGGGTGGGACGGGGAGCCGCTGACCACGGCGGCCGCCTGCTCCAACTCCGCGGGATTCGACGTGGGGTGCTCCAGCAGCCGCATGATCACCTGCTCGGCGGTGGGCCGCCGGAGGGGGTCCTTGGACAGGCAGGCGGCCACGAGTTCGCGCAGCGGCCCGGTCAGCGAGGACAGATCGGGCTCGTTGTAGAGCACCTGGTCGACGATCTGCGGCACCGACTCCGCCTCGAACGGCCCGACCCCGGTGGCGGCGAACACGATGGTGCTCCCCCACGCGAACATGTCCGCGGCCGGCCCCACCGCATGCCCCAGAACCTGCTCCGGCGCCATGAACGCGGGCGTGCCCACCGGGGTGGAGGTGATCGTCGAGGTGGCGTCGAGCGCCTTGGCGATGCCGAAGTCGATCACCCGGGGACCTTCGCCGGCGAGCAGCACGTTGTTCGGGCTGAAGTCGCGGTGCACGATGCCCGCCTGGTGGATGGCGGCCAGTGCGGTGACGCTCCCGATGGCCAGCCGGTACAGGGCGGCGTCCGCGCGCGGCCCCTCCTCGGTCACCACCTGCCGCAGCGGCGGCCCATCGACGTACTCGCTGACAATGAACGGCCGCTCCTCGTGCACCCCGGTCGCCAGCACCTTCGCGGTGCAGAACGGCGCCACTCGCTGCGCCACGGCCGCCTCCCGCGCGAACCGCTCGGCCGCGACCACGTCGCCCGCCAGGTTCGGGCGTAACCACTTGATGGCGGCCTGGTCGCCCTGCTCGTCGACGCCCAGATATACGACGCCTTGTCCGCCTTCTCCCAGCCGTCCGCGGATCTCATAACCTCCGAGACCGGCGGGATCTCCTGCTCTCAGCTCACTCATCGACGGCATGACCAAATTATGGGCGTGCTTCTTGCGAATGACTTAACTAGCTCTGTCCGGAAATTTCGTGTCAGTACGCATGGACGACGGTGCGCGTGTACCCATCGGGATCAGTGGGCCCGCGGCCTTGACGGTGTGCAGGACGGGGGCCGTTTCGAGTGTGTGGATGGCGTCGAGGCCACCCAGCCGATGGGTGAGGTAATCGTGCAGATCGGCGGGGCTGCGGCAGAGCGCGTTGGCCAGCAGGTTGGTCCGGCCGGTGGTGGCGGCGACCAGGGCGAGTTCGCGGTGACCGGCCAGAGTGGTCGCGACGCGGTCGAGGTGTCCTGGCTGGACGGACATCCAGAGCAGGGCTTGGGTGGTGGCCCCGAGGACGGCGGGGGCGACCTCGACATCGAAGAAGATCGTTCCGTTGGCGCGAAGTTCGGCCAGACGGCGGGCGACGGTGGCTTGGGACACCCCGGTGGCCACGGCGAGGTCGGCGTGCGTGGCCCGGCCGTCATGGCGCAAAGCGTCGATCAGGTCGTGATCGGCGCGCGCCAGCGGCGGCCGATCGGCTGGCTGACCCCACCGACCGGCCGACTGACCGGCCAGCTGATCGATCGACTGATCGGTCTGCCGATCCGTCGGAGATGGCTGGCGGGCCGACTGACGGGTCGACGATGGCGGGTGGGCTGACTGATGGGTCGGTGATGGTCGGCGGGCCGGTGAATCTGTGTCGCGGGCCTGTGCGAGCCGCTGTTGCTGCTGGTCGGTGAGGGTCTCGAGGCGGCCTCGCCACCCGGTCGGCCCGCCCAGGTAGGTGTGCAGCAGGCAGTGGGCGGAGACCGCGGTGATGCCGGCCCTTCGGGGGATGTCGTGCAGCAACAGCGAGGGTACGGCCTGCGCGCCGGTCGGCGCGTGGATGACGGCGAAGATCTCCGTGCCTCCGGAGGCCAGTTTGACCCAAGAGGTGTCGGCGCGCCGGGCCAGCGAATGCGAAAGATCGCGCACGGTGGACGGGGTGGCGGTGAGCCGGATCAACCACTGGGTCTGGCCTGCCCGGTCCGGATTGGGCAGCCCGACCACGCGCAGCGCGGCCTCGGCGCGCAGTCGCCGATAACGGCGGGCCACGGTCTGCCCCGAGGTGCCGAGTACCTCGGCGATACGACCGAAAGGTGCTCGCCCGTCAATGCTGAGGGCGTGGATCAGCCCTCGATCCACATCGTCGAGTGTGAGCATTTCCCGCAGAAAACCGTCGGACACGGAAGATAGTCTCCAACACTACGTTCCAGATGGAACAGCTGGCCCGACCTCTTCACGCTGGGATCCCGCCCGTCGACGGCGTGGGTTCGCGGAGTTGGAGAGGAACGTGGGATGTCGGTACGTGTGTCATCGCCCCCAAGGGCGGCTTATCGGTGGCGGTGGGTGGCGCTGGCGGCGTTGCTGCTGGCCGAGGCCATGAATCTGCTGGACTCGACGATCGTGCAGGTCGCCACACCAGCGATCCGGGCCGACCTGGGCGGGTCGGCGTCGGACATGCAGTGGTTCAGCGCGGCGTACACCTTGCCCTTCGCCCTGCTGCTGATCACCGGGGGTCGGCTGGGTGACATCGCCGGTCGGCGGCTGGTCTTTCGGATCGGTGTGGCGGCGTTCCTGGGCGCGTCGCTGGCCTGCGCCCTGGCGGACTCGGTCGGCATGCTGATCTGCTTCCGCGTCGTGCAAGGCGGCGCGGCCGCGGCGATCATTCCGCAGACCATCGGCCTGATCCGCGCCATGTTCGACGGCGAGGAGATGTCCAAGGCCTTGGGCAGTATCGGCCCCGTCATGGGTCTGGCCGCTGTCTGCGGGCCCATTCTCGGTGGCGTGCTGACCCAGGCCGACCTGTTCGGCTCGTCATGGCGGTCGGCGTTCCTGGTCAACGTCCCGCTCTGCATCGCCGTGCTGGCCGTCGCGCCGGTCCTGATCGAGGACCACGCGCCGCGGCGGCCGAGTCTCGACCCCGCGGGCACCGCACTGGCGATGCTCGGCACCGCGCTGATCGTCTACCCCCTGATCGGGGCCGGCACGGCGCACCTGTCGACGGGAAGCTGGATGGCCATCGGCATCGGCCTGGCGGCCGTCTTCGGCTTCGGCCTGCAGCAGCGACGGAGAGCCGGGCTCGGCCGCAGTTCGCTGGTGGAGACCAGCCTGTTCACGCACCGCGCCTTCCCGGCCGCGCTGGTGACGTCCGCTCTGTTCTTCGCGATGACGACCGGGCTGATGTTCGTCGTGGTTCTGCACCTGCAACTGGGAGTGGGCTCCGACGCGCGCACCGCGGGCCTGAGCATGGCGCCTTGGTCGGTGTGCCTGGCGGTGTCGTCGTGGGTCGCGGGCGCGTATCTGGTTCCTCGCTACGGGCGCCGGGTGATGTTCGCCGGACTCGCCACTCTGGGGGTGGGCATAGTGGCCGCCATCGCCGTGTACCACGCGGCCGCCCCCATGACCTATCCCACGCCGCTGCTCGGCGCCCTGGGAGTCGCGGGCCTCGGCGTCGGGATGTTCACCCCGTCGTTCTTCACCGCCGCGCTGAAACCGCTCAAACCTCAAGAGATCGGCTCAGCCGCCGGCCTGCTCAACGCCGTCCAGCAACTCGGCGCCACGCTCGGCGTCGCCGTCCTGGGCAGCGTCTACCTCGACGGCTCCATGTCCGGCTCGCCTGGTGGCGCGGTCCAGGTGACCTGCGGCGTCGCGGGCGGCTTGCTCGTGGCGAGCTTCCTCTCCGCCGCGCTCATGAGGGCGGCCGGGCCCCGGTTACAGGATCTTCATCCCGGGAGTAAAGAAGCTCTCCTCGATCTCGACTTGTGACGCAGCGCGATGTATTGATCACCGTTAGTATTTTCGGCATGACAACCCTCCAGGAGCTGGAGATCCGGGTAACGCGCCTCGAAGAGCGCTCGGACAACCAGCGAGAAGACATCAAGGTCATCGGCTCAGAGGTCTCCAAGATCCTTCTGACTCAGGACGAGATCCTGAAGGTCCAGCGTACGCACACGCAGAAAATCGACGTACTGGACAAGAAGTTCGACAAGCTGGACGAGAAGTTCGACAAGCTGGACGAGAGGTTCAACGAGCTCGCCGCGGTGGTGGGCGGGCACAGTGAGACGCTAGCTGGGCACACCCAGATACTGGCTGGGCACACCCAGATACTGGCTGGGCACACCCAGATACTGGCCGAGCACGGTCAGACGCTGGCCGAGCACGGTCAGACGCTGGCCAAGCACACTCGGATGTTCGAGACGCTGTTCGCCCACTTCGGCATCCCCCTCCCCGCCGAAGAGCCCCAGCACAACTAGTGCGGCGACCACGATGGCTCCCGGGCAGTTCGCCACACGACCGTCCCGATGCTCGTGACGGTCCGTGGCAGCTGGGGTCCTTTTAGCGGAATGCCCCTTCGGGAGACAGAAAGAAGACGGCCCGTCGTGGCACAGGCCCCCTGAAGGGATACCTCCTCCGGAGGAGGAGAAGACGGCTCGTCGCGACACGGGCCCCATGGAGGAATACCCCCCCGGGGAGCCCAGGAAGACGGCCCGTCATAGCTACCTTCGGGGAGAGGAAGAACGGATAGCCGACTTCGCCTTCTGACGCCCGGGGCCAGGAGGCCCCGGGCGGCTCGGCCCTTACTTGTCGGAAAGCTTGTGGCCGCGGAAAATCGGGTGGTCGGTCTCCCAGTAGCGCCAGCCTTCGATTCTCGATGGAATGTCGGCGATACCCGTGGCGATTCTGACCTCGGCACAGTTGTGGAGCCGGGCCCACTGACCCCAGCCGATGCGGTAACCGAAGACGCGGTACCACATGTTTCCGTACTTGCCGTCGCTGATTGTCTGCGTGTAGTCGTGCCCCGTGAAGATCATGTGCCTCTTCTCGAGGTGTGGAGTGACCTCCCTGGTGAGCGCGCGGAGAATGTCCTCGGTGGTGACCGTGCTGCCGATCGTCTTGGCGACCGAGTCGGTGACCGATCTGGTCTTGATCTTGTCGGCCTCCACGAACGCGAGCACTTCATACTCGTGGTGGACCGAGACGGTCATCGAGCCGCCGGGACCATCGGTGTACCTGGTGCGGGGAACGAAGAAGTTGTGCGGCCGCAGAGAGTGAGCCCTGACGAAGGTTCCCGGCTCGCAGCCATTCCCGCTATCGGTCAGGACCGTCTTGTGGAACTGATGGAAATGGCGGTGGTGGAACCGATGGTCCGGCACCGGATCGGCGTTGGCCGGGATGGTCGTGATGCCGGCAAGGGCCACGGACAGGGGCGCTGCCACGGCCAGCGTCATCCGTCGTCTTGCCCGCCGCCTCGCCGGACGGGTCGGTGTGCCTGTGGCGTCGGCTCTCGAAGTGTGCGTGAACATAGAGGTACCGTTTCTTTTGGAGCGCGGCCAGCGGTCGCGGCTAACCCATTGGCCGGAAGACGGCCCATTCCTGCCCGCTGAGCAACCCAGCGTGACGATAAAGATGCTTACAGTCGTCGCCGGACTCCTCCCGACGCCACGCCGAAAAGGACTTCCCCGGACAGGGAAAGCAAAGGTGAATAAAACCTCAGTGTTTACCTGCCTCGCCTCGAAAGGGCACGGCACCGACCCTCTGCGACGAAACAGTCACACCACCGCTAAGACAGCCGCTGCGCCTTGCTCAGCAGCCGCTGCGCCACCACCACCAGCGCCAGGAACGCCCCGCTGACCACCTGCTGAAAGGCCGACGTCAGGTTCCCCACCTGGTTGATCAGGCTCTGGATCACGCCCAGCAGCAGCACCCCCGCCACCGTCCCGGTGATCCCGCCCGCGCCCCCGGTCAGCAGGGTGCCGCCGATGACGACGGCGGCGATCGCGTCCAGTTCCAGGCCGATGCCCAGGATCGTCACCCCGGACGAGAGCCGTGCCGCGTTCAGCGCGCCGGCGAGACCGGCCAGCAGGGCCGACATCACGTACACGGTCACCTTGGTACGCGCCACGGGCACGCCCATGAGCGCCGCCGCCTGCTCGTTGCCGCCGATCGCGTAGACGTTCTGCCCGAAGCCGGTCCGTTGCAGCAGCACCATCGCGATCAGTGCCAGCGCCGCGGTGATGTACACGGGGTACGTCAGGCCGAACAACTCCCCCTGCCCCAGGGACGCAAAAGCATGATTTTTCACCAAATAGGTGGTTGCCCCCTCGCCGGAAATGGCGAGCATCAACCCCCGCACACCCAATAAACCCGCCAATGTCACGATAAAAGGGGCCATACCGGTGCGTGCGATGACCAAGCCCTGCAGCAAGCCGACCACCCCGCACGCGCCCAGCGGCAGCGCCAGCGCCACGAGCAGGCCGTACTGGGACCCGTAGGCCGCCAGCACCCCGCCCAGCACGAACAGCGACCCCACCGACAGGTCGATCCCGCCGCTGATGATCACGAACGTCATCCCGATCGCGATGATCGCCAAGAACGACGACGAGACCACCACGCTGGCCGCGTTCCCCGCCGTGGCGAAGGAGTCGAAGGCCACGCTGCCCACGATCACCAGCAGCGCCAGCACCATGAGCGCCCCGTGCTGCTGGAGCACCCGGCTCACCTGCTCACGCCGTAAAGAAACAGTGGTCATCGGTTCGCACGCTCCCTGGTGGCGTAGACGGCGGCCAGGATGATGACCGCCTGGACCATCTGGGTCCACGACTGCGGCAGATTGTGCTTGATCAACGTCGCCGCGAGCAGTTGCATGAGCAGCGCGCCCATGACCGTGCTGAGCACCCTGATGCGCCCGCCGGTGAGGGGCGTGCCGCCGACCACGACGGCGGTGATCGCCGACAGCTCGATGAACAGGCCGAGCGACGTCGGGTCACTGGCCTGCAGGCGGGCCGTCGCCAGCACCCCGGCCAGCGCGGCGAGCAGCCCGGAGATGACGTACACGATCAGCAGCACCCGTTTGACCGGCAGCCCGGACAGCTCACTGGCCGACCGGTTACCGCCGATCGCCACGACCTGACGGCCGAACGTCGTGCGCCGCACCACGAACAGCACGATCAGCGTCAGCGCCGCCGCGATCAGCACGATGACCGGGATCCCGGCCACCGAGCTGCTGCCCAGCGCGATGAGGTCCGGGTTGCGGAACTCGACGAGCTGCGGCACCAGCACGTTGGCGATACCGCGTACACCCACGAGCAGCGCCAGTGTGGCCACGATCGGCTGGACGCCCACGTAGGCGACCAGCGCCCCGCCCGCCGCGCCGACGATCGCACCGCCGATCACCGCGACGATGAGCGCGGGCAGCGCGCCGTACCCCAGGTAGAGGGCGACGAGCGCGGCGGCCAGCGCCATGACCGAGCCGACGGACAGGTCGATGCCCTGTGTGCCGATCACCAGCGCCATGCCCAGCGACACGATCACGATGGGCGTGACCTGGACGAACTGGGTGCGGAAGTTCGACGCGTCGAGGAAGTGCGGCGTGAACAGCACGTTGAACAGCAGCAGCGCCAGCACGGCGGCGTACACGCCGTAGTCCTGCACCCAGGCGAAGAT
The DNA here is from genome assembly GCF_040648335.1 of Nonomuraea sp. NPDC049158. Lineage (NCBI taxonomy): Bacteria > Bacillati > Actinomycetota > Actinomycetes > Streptosporangiales > Streptosporangiaceae > Nonomuraea > Nonomuraea sp. NPDC049158. The sequence continues at coordinate 67,322 of NZ_JBEZDM010000017.1, read as the reverse complement.
CCGCGGTTTGAGATCCGCCATCGACATCTTCGAGGTGCCGGTCATCGGACCGCCCCGCGATCGTCGCCGTCGAGGTGCGCGCGGTCATCCGCGATCGTTGCCATGATCCTCTCCTCGGTCACCTCGTCGCCGGTCAGCTCCCCGACGACCGCGCCCTCGCGCAGCACCAGGATGCGGTCGGCGCCCTCGACCAGTTCCTCCAGGTCGGAGGAGATCAGCAGCACGCCCAGCCCCTCCTCGGCCAGCTCGTCGATCAGCGCCTGCACCTCGGCCTTGGCGCCCACGTCGATGCCGCGGGTGGGCTCGTCGAGCAGCAGCACCTTGGGGCGGACGGCCAGCCAGCGGGCCAGCAGCACCTTCTGCTGGTTGCCGCCGGACAGCTCCGACACGAGCTGGTTCGGCGAGGCCGCCTTGATGCGCAGCCGCCGCATGAAGATCTCGACCATCCGGTCGATCTTCGCGTCGGACACCACGCCCGCCCTGGCCAAGGCGGGCAGGGCGGCCAGCGCGATGTTCTCGCGGACGGACAGCGTCGGGACGATGCCTTCGGCCTTGCGGTCCTCGGGCAGCAGGCTGACGCCCGCCCTGATGGCCGCGGTGGTGGAGCCGCCGCGCAGCGGCAGCCCGGCCACGAGCACCTGCCCGCCGTCCAGGGGCATCGCGCCGACGATGGCCTTGGCGGTCTCGGTACGGCCGGCGCCGAGCAGGCCGCCGAGACCCACCACCTCGCCGGGCCGTACGGACACGTCGATCCCGTCCAGGACGTGCCGCCGCGTGAGGCCGCGCGCCTCGACGGCCGGTGGCTCCTGGCCGTCGGCGGCGCGGTGGCGGTCGCGGGAGAACCTGGTCAGGCCATCCGTTTTGACCTCGTTCAGCTCGCGGCCCAGCATGAGCGAGATCAGCTTGAGCCGGTCCAGCCCGGTCAGCGGCCCGGTGTGCGCGACGCGGCCGTCGCGTAGCACGGTGACCCGGTCGCACACCTGGTAGAGCTCGTCGAGCCGGTGGCTGACGTACAGGACGGCGATGCCCTCGTCGCGCAGCCGCCTGATCACCCCGAACAACGTCTCGACCTCGCGCGGCTCCAGGGAGGAGGTGGGCTCGTCCATGATGACCACGCGGGCTTCGACGGCCACGGCCCTGGCCAGGGCGACCATCTGCTGGGCGCCGATGCCGAGCGTCCGCAGCGGCCGCCGGACGTCGGTCTCGACGCCGTAGCCGGACAGGACGCGGGCGGCTTCGGCGTACATCTTCGTGGCGTCGATGACCCCGAATCGGCCGCGGGGCTCGCGGCCGAGCAGCAGGTTGCGGGCGACGCTCATCATCGGGACGAGGTTGACCTCCTGGTAGATGGTGGAGATCCCGGCGCGCTGCGCGTCGAGCGGCGTGCCGAAGGCGGCGGGCGCGCCGTGGTGGCGCAGTTCGCCGCCGTCGGGATGGTACACGCCGGTGAAGACCTTGATCAGGGTGGACTTGCCGGCGCCGTTCTCCCCCACGAGGGCGTGCACCTCGCCGGGGAGGAGGGCGAGATGCACACCGTCGAGAGCGAGTACGCCGGGGAAGCGCTTGCTGATCCCCTTCGCCTCGAGAACCGCTTCCAAGTCAGTACGCCTCACCGAGGGAGTCCTTGGCGTTGGACGTGTCGTAGTCGCGGTCGGAGATGATCACCTTGTCGGGGATGGCCTGGCCGTCGAGGAACTTCCGCGCGGTCTCGAAGGCGAGCGGCCCGAAGCGGGGGTTCGACTCGATGACCGCGTGCAGCCAGCCGTCGGCGATGCCCTGGACGGCGCTGCGGGTGCCGTCGACGGACACGATCTTGATGGTGCCCGCCTCCTTGCCCGCGCCCTTCAGAGCGGTGACGGCGCCGAGCGCCATCTCGTCGTTCTCGGCGTAGATGCCGTTGATGTCGGGGTTGGATTGGATGAGCTGCTCGGTGACCTGCTGACCCTTCTCGCGGGCGAACTCACCGGTCTGTTCGAACGAGATCGTGATGCCGGGGGCCTTCTCCTTGATCCGGTCCTTGAACCCGTTCGTCCGCTCGGTGGTGACGTTGTTGCCGGGCGCGCCGAGCAGGATGGCGACCTTGCCCTTGGCCGAGAGGGCGTCGATCATCCGGTCGGCGGCCCGCTTGCCCTGCTCGTAGAAGTCGGAGCCGATGAAGGTCAGGTAGTCGCTGCACGCCTTGGCGTTGATCTTCCTGTCGACCGTGATGATCGGCACCTTCTTGGCCGCGGCCTGCTGGAGCACCGGCTCCCAGCCGTCGGAGTTCAGCGGCGCGATGACCAGCAGCTGCGCGCCCTGGGCGATGAGCTGCTGCACGTCGGTGATCTGCTTGGAGAACTGCGACTGGGCGTTGGTGACCTTGAGTTTGGTGATGCCGAGCTTGGCCGCCTCGTCCTTGATCGACTTGGTCTCGGCGATGCGGAACGGGTTGGCCTCCTTCTCCGACTGGGAGAAGCCGACGGTGGCCGTCTTGAGGTCGAACTTCTTGCCGCCGAACTGGTCGAGCGTGCACGTCGGCCCGGCCGAACCGCTGGGGCTCTGCACGACCTGCTGCCCGGCCGTGCTGGTGGCGGCGGGCGCGCTCTGCGGCTCCTCCGCCTTGGCGCAGGCCGAGGCGGTCAGGAGTACGGCCAGCGCCAGGCAGGCTGTCCGGAGATTCATGGGGGGTCCTTCCTGTCAGGCGCAGGCCGGGCTGATCTGCCCGGTGAGCGCCCGGTTGGCGGCGCTGACCCGCTCGATGTCGGGCTTGGTGACGGCTCTGTCGTAGGTCATGAGGCCGTTGAGCTCGGTCTCGACGTCGGTGGTCTGGGTGTAGATGGCGGCGCTGAGCTGGTCGCAGGCGTGCAGCTTCTGGAGTTCCTGGATCATGCCGACGTAGCGGGTGGTGAGGGCCGCCGGGTCGGGCTCGACCGCGTAGCCCCAGCCGCCGCCCGACCAGGTGTGGCCGATGAGCGGGAGTCCCAGACCGCCGTACTCGCCGATGACGACCGCCCGGGTGCCGGTGGGTTTTCCGGGGACACCGGGGCCGGGGTAGATGTGGTAGTCCTTGACGTCGCCGTTGCCGCCGTCCTGGGCGCCGCAGCAGTTGACGCCGCTCATGTTGTCGACGAGCCGCGAGGGGTCCCAGCTCTTGACCAGGTCGGCGATGCGCGCCTGGTCGTACTGGCCCCAGCCCTCGTTGAACGGCACCCACATGACGATCGACGGGACGCTGCGGTGCTGGTCGACCATCTCCCGCAGCTCGGCCTCGAACTGGGGCTTGTCGCTGGTCCTGAACATGGCGGGCATGTCCTGCCAGACGAGCAGGCCCAGCTTGTCGGCGTGGTAGTACCAGCGGTCGGACTCGACCTTGGTGTGCTTGCGTACGGTGTTGAAGCCGAGCTTCTTGGTCTGCGTGAGGTCGTACTTGAGCGCCTCGTCGGTGGGGGCGGTGTAGCTGCCGTCAGGCCAGAAGCCCTGGTCGAGCGGGCCGAGCTGGAAGACGGGCCGGCCGTTGAGCAGCATGCGGTTGTTCTTCAGCTCGATGGAGCGCATCCCGAAATAGGACGAGATCTCGTCCTTCTTCGTGCGGACCTTCAGGTCGTACAGGAAGGGCTTGTCCGGCGACCACAGCTTGGGGTTCGGGACCGGCAGCCGGAGCTCCGTGCCGACGGGGCCGGTCACGGTGCCCACGACGCGGTGGCCGTCCTTGGCGACCACGGTGGCCGTGCCCGCGCCGCCCTGGACGGTCACGCGCAGCGCCTGGCCCGCGACGTCGGGGACGGTGTCGACGCGCTCGATGTGGTCCTTGGCGACGGGCTCCATCCAGACCGTCTGCCAGATGCCGGAGACGGCGGTGTACCAGATGCCGCTCGGGTCGAGCCGCTGCTTGCCGATCGGCTGCGCGCCGGAGTCGGTCGGGTCGGCGACGCCGACGACGAGCTCCTGCCGGCCACCGCGCTTGAGCGCGTCGGTGACGTCCACGGTGATGCGGTCGTAGCCGCCCTTGTGCGTGCCGACCTGCTTGCCGTTGACGTAGATCGTGGCGTCCCAGTCGACCGCGTCCAGGTGCAGGAGCAGCCGCTCACCGCTCCACGAGCGCGGCACCTCGAACGTCCTGCGGTACCACATGCGCTCCTCGTGGCGGCCGATGCCCGACAGCTGCGACTCCACCGGGTAGGGCACGACGATGCGTTCGGCCAGGTCGCGGCCGGTCGGGGCCGCCTCGCCCTGCTTGGCGGCGGCGAACTGCCAGACGCCGTTGAGGCTGCGCCACCTGTCCCTGACCAGCTGGGGGCGGGGGTACTCGGGCAGCGGGTTCTTCGGGTCGACGTCCTTGGACCAGCGGGTGCTGAGGATGTACGTGGAGTCGTTGAGGACGTACGCGTACGGGAAGGCCGCCACCGGCGTGCCGTCGGTGTAGCTCAGGCCGGTGCCGTCGTAGGTGGCGCGGAGCGTGTTACCGGCTTTTGCCGGAACCGGATATTGCAGCTTAAGCACCACCATGTCCCGATTTTTCAGAGCCACGGAGGCTATGGGCCATTTGGTGCCGGCGACCGTCAGCGCCAGGTGGTCGGTCAGAGTCGTGGGCAACGAACTCAGCGGCTTGGCGAACGTCAGCGTGGCCAGGTCGCCGGAGGCGCCGACCGACGCGGCCGCCGGTCCAGGCGGGTCGAACCCGTCCGGCAGCGTGAACGCCGCCGCCGGGACCGCGGCCTTCGGCTGGCTGGCGCTCTGCCAGCGCAGGTGCAGGTTCGCCCCGCCGAAGTGCTCGAAGTACTCGACCTTGATGTCGTAGTCCTTGCCCGCCTCCAGCGCGATGGGCGTGCCCACCTGCTCCCTGTCCCAGTCGTCCACCCAGTGGTCGATGACGGCCTTGCCGTCCACCCAGAGCCGGAAGCCGTTGTCACCGATGATCGAGAAGGTGTAGGTCTCGGAGTAGGCGGGCCGGATCTTGCCGGTCCACCGGACGGTGACGTCGTCCTCCCGGCCGGCCAGCAGCTTGAACACCGGGTTGAGATCGCCCTGTTCGAGGCTCGGGTCCACGACGCTGGCCTTGAGCTCATCGAAGTCGAACGCGCCTGGCGCCGAGGCGAGATAGTAGTCGCCGCGCAGCCCGTGCCGTTCGGCCGCGGCGCCCGCAGGGATGGGAACCTGCCATAACACTGCCAGCAGCACGGCGATCATAGCCGCGAGTGTCTTTCGCACGGAGTGTCCTTTCACGCTGGGGGGCGGAGGGAGCAAGCGGAGGACCGCGGGACGACGACCGGACAGACAAGACGCATGGCATGTCCTTCGATCAGGATCGGACAGGTTATGACCCTGCCTGGCTCCCAAATAAGCACCCGTGGACCGAGCCGGTCAAGATTTCCGATCAAATTCGTTCTCATATGATCAGAGGTGAGCCGCAGTTGAGCATTCGACTATGATCGGGACGTGAGCGACACGCAGAGCGACGGCCGACGGCCGGTGTTCGCCGCGGAACGCCGGCAGCGCATCCTCGAATTGGTGCGCGCCAACGGCGCCGTGTCCCTGCGCGAGCTCGCCCAGTCCGTGCACTCCTCCGAGGTGACCGTCCGCCGCGACCTGCGCGCGCTGGAGTCGGAGGGCCTGCTCAACCGCCACCACGGCGGCGCCACCCTGCCCGGCGAGCTGTCGCGCGAGGCGGGCTACGCGCACAAGGTCTCGCTGGAGTCCGCCGAGAAGGGCGCGATCGCCGACCTCGCCTCGGCGCTGGTCGAGGACGGCGACGCCATCGTGATCGGCCCCGGCACCACCACGCAGGAGTTCGCCCGCCGCCTGACCAGGCACGCCGAGCTCGCCGTGGTGACCAACTCGCTGCTCGTCGCCCAGGTCCTGGCCGGTTCGCCGCGGATCGAGGTGATGCTGACCGGCGGCACGCTGCGCGGCGCGATCCTGGCCCTGGTGGGCAGCGCGGCCGAGCACTCGCTGTCCGGGCTGCGGGTGCGCCGGGCGTTCATCTCCGGCAACGGGCTCACCGCCGAGCGCGGGCTGTCCACGCCCAACATGCAGGTGGCCGGCGTCGACCGGGCGCTGGCCGCGGCGGCCGAGGAGGTCGTGGTGCTGGCCGACCACACCAAGATCGGCGTCGACACGATGGTGCAGACCGTCGCCGCCGAGCAGATCGGCCACCTGGTCACCGACGAGGGCGCGCCCGGCGACGTGCTCGACGAGCTGAGCGGCAGGGGCGTCAGGCTACACGTCGCCCGGATCTGATCGAATGTGACACTTCTGTTACTGAATTGTTTCCTGCCGCGACCACGATCGAGGCGGAGGCAACCGTGCTACAGGTGGCTGGCGTTCTCAAGACGTTCCAGGGCGTGACCGCGCTCGACCACGTCACGCTCTCCGTGCGCCCCGGCGAGGTGCACGCGCTGATCGGCGGCAACGGCGCCGGCAAGTCCACCCTGGTCAAGGTGCTGTCCGGCGTCTGCCAGCCGGACGCGGGCCAGCTGCGCTTCCTGGGCGAGCCCGTCAGGTTCGGCAGCCCGGCCGAGGCCAGGCGGGCCGGCATCGCCACCATCCACCAGGAGACGAACCTCGTCCCGACCATGAGCATCGCCCGCAACCTGCTGCTCGGCCGCGAGCCGCGCGGCCGTCTCGGGCTGATCGACTTCGCGGCCGCCAACGCCCGCGCCGAGCGGATCCTGGCCGAGTACGGCCTGCGCACCGACGTCCGCAGACCCCTGGGCACGCTGGGCGAGGGGGCCAGGCAGCTGGTGGCCCTGGCCAGGGCGGCCACCGCCGACGCCCGGCTGGTCATCATGGACGAGCCCACCTCGGCACTCGAACACGCCGAGCTCGAGACGCTGTTCGGCGCGGTGGCCCGGCTGCGCGACGAGGGCCGCTCGGTCGTCTACGTCACCCATCGGCTGGAGGAGCTGTACGAGGTCTGCGACCGCGTCACCGTGCTGCGTGACGGCCGCGTCGTGCACACCGGCCCGCTGACCGGATTGGATCGCCTCCGGCTGGTGTCGCTCATGCTCGGCAGACCGTTCCACCCCGTCGAGGAGCCCAATTCCGCCGCCCAGCCCGACGAACCGGGCGACGACCCCGTCCTGGAGGCGAAGGGGCTCACCCGCCATCACGTGCTCGACGGCGTGTCACTGGCGATGCGCGCGGGCGAGGTCGTCGGCCTCGGCGGCCTGCTCGGCGCCGGGCGCAGCGAGACGGCCAGGGCGATCGCGGGCGTCATGCCGGTGGACGCGGGCCAGGTGACCGTGGCCGGAGCGGCGGCCCGCAAGTGGTCGATCAGGAGCGCCATCCGCGCCGGCGTCGGCCTCGTGCCCGAGAACAGGAAGACCGAGGGCATCGTCCCCACCCTCTCAGTACGCGACAACATCGCCCTGGCCGCGCTCCCCCGGCTGTCCCGGGCCGGCATCGTCTCCGACGCGCAGATCGACGGCATCGTGGAGACGTTCATGAAACGGCTCGGCATCAAGGCCGTCTCCCCCCGCCAGCCCGCGGGCGAGTTGTCGGGCGGCAACCAGCAGAAGGTGCTGCTGGCCCGCTGGCTGGCCATGCACCCCAAGGTGCTGCTGCTCGACGAGCCGACCCGCGGCGTCGACGTGGCCACCAAACTGGAGATGCAGGCCTTGCTCGACGAACTGGCCGTGGACGGGCTGGCCATCCTGCTGATCTCCTCAGACGTGGCCGAACTGGCGGGCAACTGCGACAGCGTGGTGGTCCTGCGCGACGGCGCGATCAGCGAGCAGCTCACCGGCGCCGAGGTGACCGAGGACCGGCTGCTCGCGGCACTGGCGAAGGCTTAGCTCAGGCGCTCGGGCTTGGTGGCCACGATGATCGCGTACCCGATTTGCGGCGTTTCGATGAGGCGGGCCACGAACGGCGGCGGCTCGATCTCGCCGTCGAACTCTTCGAACTGGTCCCGCAGTCCGGCGATTCTCTCCACGATCCGATGCAGTGTCGGAGACATCGTGTGTTCGGAGATGTCGAGGATATCTCTCAGCGCGAGTCCGCTGTCGGCGATGAAGCCGGGATAGTTCCGCAGCGGGATGATCGAGTCGATGTGGGAGTCGTGGTAGGAAGCCTCCAGCTTGCCGCGCTGCTCGTCAGTGAGGGGTGCGCGCTCGACCAGATTGGCGATGACCAGCACCCCGCCGGGCCGCAGTACGGAGTGCGCCTGGCGGAGCACGCGCGCCTGGTCCGGCATGTGCAGCAGTGACTCGACGAGCCACGCGCCGTCGAACGAGTCCGGCTCGAAGGGCAGCTCCAGTGCGTCGGCCACCTGGAACGTCGCCCGATCCGCCAGCCCTTCGTCCTTCGCCAGACGGGAGGCCAGCTCCACTTCCCGCTCGCTGATCGTCACGCCGACGACATCCACCCCGGCGGTCCGAGCCAGGGCGATCGCCGGCCTGCCCGTGCCGCATCCGATGTCGAGTATCCGCTGGCCCTTGCTCGCCTCCAGCTTGTCGATCATCAGCTCGGTCAGGCGTTCGGAGGCCGTTTCCAGCGAAGCCTCATCCCTGGGGTCGTCCCAATAGCCGTTCTGCAGGCTGCCTCCCATGATTTTCTCGATCATCTCTGTGGTCCGGTCGTAAAGCTGACCGCTGGATCACGGTGACCTACCTGACGTCATCGGCGGGCGACCGGTCGGCGGGTGTCAGGGCGAAGATATTATGGGCCGCGGCCGACATCGCGGTGATGGGAGCCCTGCTGCTGGGCTCCGGGGTGCCGGACGACGCCGGCGCGGGCTTTCTCGTCGTGCACGGCGAGAACCCGCTCATCATAGGTTCCTATCTGGCCTTCCTCGGCTATATCTCCGCCGGCCTTTTCGGTACGCTCCGCCGGACCTGGCGATACGTGCGCTACATGCACCAGCCCTATGTGCGGCTCGGATTACGGCTGGTCGCGGCCGGTGACGCCGGCGGGCTCGTCTACGTCGGCTATCTGGGCGCCACCGCGCTGACCAGCTATTTCTCCCTGCCGACGCCGCCGGGCACGTCGACGCATGCCGTGACGTACCTCGGGCTCGGCTGCACCACGCTGATCCTGGCCGGCCCCACCATCGGCGACTCCGCCGGCTACCAGCTCTATCGCTATGTCATCGAGATCCGCGACTCCCTGCTGGTCCTGGAGTCCTATACCGGAAAGCCGTTTCATGACGGCATGTCCCCGGCCCTGCGCGCCCAAACCGTGGCCCAGGCCCTCCATACCTTCGCGGCCACGAAGCGAAACACGGCGGCGCCAGGCGTTTCCCCTGCTTCCGCGGGTGATGTGAAACCCGCGGCCACCCGTGACACCACGTCCGGCGACCCGGTGCTCAGCCCTGGATTGCCGGCCATGAAGGACGAGCTGACGCACCTGACCCAACTTTCCCGGGCCTTCGCCCGACTCTGAACGGAGAGCATGAGCGGCCTTCTGCCGTGATTCTCCGCCCCCGTCGCATTCATGAAATATGGCGACATACCAGGGGGATTGATTGCGCGAATTGGGGCGCACTTTCTCATTCGCCATGCCACCGATCAGGCGCCTATGATTGGCCGGATTTCGACGCGCCGCACATGCCTTCATAGCGGGTGAAAGTGCGCGCATAGGGTTATCAATGGGCATTGGATTAAGTCGCAGGGAGGGAGCGGCCCTGTCCATGTCGGAGAGAATGAATTTGTGCTCCCGCGGCCAGGGCACGTTCAGCTCTGGGTCCAGCGGGTTGATGGACACGGTCGTGCTGGGCGAATAGAGGCTTGAGCAGAGATACCAGACGGTCACCTCCTTCGTCAGCGCGAGGAATCCGGCGGCGAGTCCCTCCGCGACGTAAAGGGCCCTCCTGCTCTCGGCGGTCAGCTCGACCGCGAGGTGCTCGCCGTAGGTGGGCGAACCGATCCTGGTGTCGAGTACGACGCAGAGCATGGCCCCCTGCGCGCAGTTGAAGTAGCGCGCTTGGCCCGGCAGGCCCACTACATGGAGGCCGCGTATGGTGCCGCGATAGGACCAGGAGCAGTTGACCTGAGCCACCCAGAGCGGATGGCCCACTGCTTTGCGGAACGCGGGCTGGCTGAATGGTTCCAGGAAAATCCCGCGCATGTCTGGATAGATTTTCTGGTCGATCATGAAGGAGTCCGCTACGTCAAGTTCTTCGATGTGCATGCCCGAAAACCTCCCGTAGACATGTTCTCTGTCATGGCAATTCAAGGCTTTCAGCGCGGCATATGGGCGGCAACCCCCTAAAGCTCCCCCTAGTACCCCTATCCATCGTTAATGCGAGCGTATTAGCCCGGGATGCCGAGGAACGCGGGCTGCTTCCGCTCTATCGCGATTGCCAGGCCCGATACGCGGAACTCAACGCGATGGCCGATGCTTATCCATGATTCTTGGCATCCGGCCCGTCCTCAGCGCACGCGCCGTTCAGTACACCGAGATGTGCGGGTGGTCGTAGTGGTTGGCCGTGGTGCCGCCGCGGTCTGACATCGTGCGCCAGGCGCCGGTCCTGGCGTGCCAGATCCGCTGGCGGTAGATGATGTACATGATGCCCAGCCGCTTGGCGTTCTTGATCGCCCAGGCGGCGATCTCGTTGCCGCGCGCCACCTCCGCGGCCGTCGGCATCGAGCCGCCACGGCTCAGCATGAAGTCGCACGCTCTCCCGAGCGGGTGCTCGCCGCCGTCCTGGATCGCCCGGTAGCAGCCGATTCCGTTGGGTACGGCGAAGTGCTCCTTCACGAGGGTCTTGACCAGGCGCATCCGAGGCGTGATGTTGTCGGAGCCCTCGGGGAGCTGCGGGACCCAGGTGCCGTCCGAGCGCCGGACCCCGGGCGCCTGGTAGAGCTTGTCGATCTTGTCTTTGATCTTCTTGATCAGCTGCTCGGCCTTGTCCTTGCGCTTGCCGAGGTCGGCGACCTGGTCGCCGAGTTCCTTGGCGCGGGCGGCCGCCTCCTCTTCGGCCTTCTTGTGGTCATCCCTGACCTGCGCGAAGCCGCGTAGCCTGGCGCCCTGCTCCTCGACCAGGTGATTGGACAGCGCGAGGCGGCTCATGAGCGCGGAGGGGTCCTCGCTCGTCGAGAGCAGGGTGGCGGTGCTCGGGGGGCCGCCGTTGGTGTATTGGGATACGGCCATCAGCCTGAGCTGGGCCGACTCCCGGTCGTAGACCTCCTGGGCGGCGGCCAGCTTCTCCTGGGCGGCCTTCTCCGCCTTCTCGGCCTTCTGGTGGGCGATGCGGCCGTTGTAGTACTCGGTGATCAGCTTGTCCGACTGCTTCCCCAAGGCGGCCAGCTCCTTCTTGAGCTGCTTGATCGTCGGCTTGGGGGCCGCGTGCCCGGGCGTGGCCAGGCTCGCTAACAGGAACACCGCTGTGATCATCGCGGTGAGCGCTTTGGTGAGGATCGGACGGCGCCGCCGGTCGGCGGGGCATGCAACCGCCACACTTCTCCTTCGCCCGAACTGCGGGGCCCAGAAGTACGCCCCCTATCCGAGGCTAGATAGTAGGGGATCACATGTATCGGTCGGCAAATCAGCAAATTTTGGTATGGGCGAAATATCGGGCGAGAGGAACGGCAGGCGGGCTTCGCGGTATGGCCGCCTCCGTGCACGCCCCACTGACTGCGGGCGGCGCGGTCACGGCGGGTCGATGTCCGGCGGAGGACAGGACGACGTGTGCGGAGGCCGGGCCCGCCTGGCTCTGCGGGCGGCCCAGTGGCGGCCGAGCAGCGCGGAGCCGGGGACCAGCACGGAGCCGAGCAGACCACTCCCGAGCCCGAGCCCGAGGTCGATGTCGAGCAGGCCGTCCTTGCCCTTGAGCACGGGTACGTCGATCGACACCTTGACCGAAATCGAGACCAGCGGCCCAGCGGCCTTGGTCGGGGCAGGAGCCTGGGTGGTCGGAGGGCTGGTGGTGGCCGGGCGGGCGGATGGCTTGGGCTCGCTGCCGGCGGGCTTCGTGGTCGACGCCTGCTTGGTGGCCGGCCGGGTGGTCGGTTTGGAGGTGGCGGGTTCGGAGGTGGCCGGGCGCGTGGTCCGCGTCGGCTCCGCCCCACGGGTGGGCTCCGGCGAGCGGGTACGGACGGGCTCCGGCGAACGGGTGCGGGTGGCCTCAGTGGGCTCGGCGGGGTCCCCGGTGACCACTGGATCTGCGGCGTCGGTGCTGGGCGGAGGGCTGGCCAGGTCGCTGGGCCCCGCGGTGAAGATGGACGGCTCCGCCGTACCGGATGGCGTGGGAATCAGGGCCGACTCGGCGGGCGTGCTGACCGGCGGGAGCCCGGCGAGGCGATCCGGTGGCGCGTCGTTCCAGATCACGAACGCCGACGCCACCGCCGCGGCGGTCGCGACCACCAGGCCGCCCGTCACCGCGAACTTGGTCATCGGCGCCAGCGCGCTGCTGAACAGGCTCGTGCCGCCGCTCCCCGACGCGGGCAGAGGCCGCGACAGAGGCAGTAAAGAGACGAGCGGTACGGTCAGCAGGCCGAGCCCGGCCCGGCCGCGTACCTCCCAGCCGGTGCCGTAGGCGGTGTCGGCGACCTCCTCCAGCTCCGCCAGGAACGCCTCAGCCGACTCCGGCCGCTCGGCGGGGTCCTTGGCCAGGCCGTGCCCGACCAGCGCCCGCATCGGCTCCTCGATGTCCTGCAGCGGGGGCTCGGCGTGCTGGTGCTGGTAGGCGAGGGCGGCGAAGTTGTCCGCGACGAACGGCCGGTGCCCGCTGAGGCACTCGAAGAACACCACGGCCGCCGCGTACACGTCCGACGCCGACCCCGCCGGGGCGTCCGCCCACTGCTCGGGGGCCATGTAGGAGGGGGTTCCGGCGAGTGGGGCGTTCTCGCCGGAGTGGGCGGCGACGCCGAAGTCGACGAGCTTGCTCTGGCCGTCCTGGGAGACGATCACGTTCTCGGGCTTGAAGTCACGGTGTACGACGCCGTGCCGGTGCGCCTCGGCCAGTCCGAGCAGGGCCCCCTTCAGTACGGCCAGCGCCGCCTCGGGGCCGGTGGCGCCCGCGTGCCGCAACAGGCGGCGCAGGGTGATGCCGTCCACCAGCTCCATCACGATGCAGACGTCGTCGTGACCCTCGACGTAGTCGAGCAGGCGGGCCGTGTGCGGGCTGTCGAGCTCGCGGATCAGCCCGGCTTCCGCGCGGAAGCGGTCGACGAACACCTCGTCGTCACGTAATCGCGCCGAGAGATGCTTGATCGCCACGGGCGTCCCGTCGGACGTCCGTAAAGCAAGCATCACCCGTCCGGTCCCGCCGTGTCCGAGTTCCCGAATTTCGGTGTAGCCGGGAACATCCATCGGGGGGGACCTCCAAAGGCGGATAAAGATCCTTTCACCCGACGCTATCCCGTGGTAACACCCCGTGTCGAGAGCGCTACCAGCCTCTGCCTCAATCGGTATTTTTACTACTTCTTATAGTAGGTCGAACGGCCGCAATGGCGGGGGCGCGGCAAGGAGATGGCGGACGTTAGTAGGTGAGGCGGCCGCAATGCAGAGAGCGCGGTTGAGGCGGCCGATGTTCGTAGGTCAGGCGGCCGGAACGGAAGGGGCCGCGGTGAGGAGGCGGCGGACGTTGCGGGCGGCGGTACGGCCCGCGCGGTTGGCGCCGATCGTGCTCGCCGAGGGGCCGTAGCCGACGAGTTGCAGGCGCGGCTCGGCGAGCACCGCGGTGCCGTCCACCCTGATCCCGCCCCCGGGCTCGCGCAGCCGTAGCGGGGCGAGGTGGTCGAGCGCCGAGCGGAACCCGGTCGCCCAGATGATCGTGTCCGCTTCCACGTACCGTCCGTCGTCCCAGCTCACCCCGTCGGCGGTGATGCGGCCGAACATCGGCAGCCGTTCCAGCGCCCCCTTGGCCAGCGCGTCCCGGACGACCGGCGTGTACCCGAGGCCGGTCACGGCGACCACGCTCTGCGGCGGCAGCCCGGCGCGTACCCGCGCCTCGACCATGGCGACGGCGTCGCGGCGCGCGTCCTCGCCGAAGTCGTCCAGCGGGCGGAACACGGGCGGCCGGCGGGTGACCCAGAGGGTGCTCGCGGCGACGCCGGCGATCTCGGAGAGCACGTGCGCGGCCGAGGTCCCACCGCCCACCACGACCACCCGCCGCCCGGCGAACTCCTCCGGTCCCCGGTACGACGCGTAGTGCAGCTGACGGCCGCGGAACGAGCGCGCGCCCGGGTAGTACGGCCAGTACGGGCGGGTCCAGGTGCCGGTGGCGTTGACCACGGCCCGCGCCGCCCACTCCCCCGTCCCGGAGGTGACGACGAGCCGCCCGCCCTCCCCCGGCGCCACGGCCGTCACCTTGACCGGCCGCAGCACGGTGAGCCCAAGCTCCCGTTCGTAGTCCGCGAAGTACTCGGGGACGACCACGGCGGCGGGCCGCCGCCCGTCGGCCCCGGACAGATCAGCTGGACCAGCCCCAGGCAGCTCAACTCCCGGCAGCTCTGCCCGACCAGTTCCCGGCAGATCAGCTCGACCAGTTCCCGGCGGCTCTGCCCAACCAGTTCCCGGCGGCTCTGCCCGACCGGCTCCCGGCGGTTCTGCCTTACCGGCTCCGGGCGGGGCGGCCACCGGTGGATCGGAGCGCCGCACACCGGGAAGATCGAAGATGCCGTGCACCTTGTCCATGGTCAGCGACGGTGACCGGTGCCGCCACGCCCCGCCCGGCCCGTCGCCCGCGTCCAGCACCAGCGGCTCGAAGCCGAACCGGCGCAGGAAGTAGGCGCTCGACAGCCCGGCCTGCCCGGCCCCGATCACCACGACGTCGATCTCGTCCACGTACGGATGCAACCGGCGAAGCCCCGTGGCTCTTCCCGGGGACGAACCCCGGGGAGAGCCGAGAGCCCCAGAAAGAGCCCAGAGCCCCGGGAAGAGCGATCGGGGCCGCGGCGGCCGCCCCCGCGTCACCGCCGCGGCCCCCGCCGGTCGAACCCCGCCCATCGGCGGGGGCCGCCCGGCAGTCGGCCGACCCGTCAGAGGGGCGGTGGGACGGTGTGCAGGCTGCGCGGCGTGACCGACCGCGCCAGCCGGTACGCGGCCGCGGCGTCGACGAGCCCCGCGCCGGTAGCCCCGTCGAAGCCCTCGCCCGCGAGCTCCCCCGTCCCGCTCTTGCCCTCGACGACATCCCGCGCCGAGGCCCTGAGCAGCGCCTTCACCAGGTCGGGAGACAACCCCGGCTGGACCTGCTTGAGCAGCGCGCACACCCCGGCAATCTGGGGCGCGGCGGCGCTGGTGCCGCTGATCACGCTCCAGCCGTCGTCGGGCGCGGTGCCGTCCTTGACCGGGTAGCCGGGACCGGCCAGTGAGGAGTCGATGACGTCGCCGGGCTCGGTCGGCAGCATGATGTAGAGCGCCCTGGGCTGCCGCCCGACCAGCCCGCAGACGTCGGGCACGTGCCGGCCCGGGTAGATGAGGCTGTCGAAGCTGCTCGCATAGTCGGACGCCTCCATCTTGAAGTCCCCGTTGGCCTGCGTCTCCTCCACGTACACGCCGCCCGCGGCGATGACGTCGGGCATCATCGCGGGGAAGGAGATGTGGCCGTTGCCCGCCGAGAAGCAGACCGTGATGCCGCGCACCCGTACGGCCTCCAGCACCGCCAACTCCAGCGGCCGCAGGAAGTTGGGCAGCCCGGTGAGCCCGTTGAGGTCGTAGCCCCAGCTGTTGGTCAGGACAGCGGGCGACAGGTCGGCGGCGGTCTTGAACGCGAGCGTGGCGTTGCCGCCCATCTTCACGCCGACGAAGTCCACGTCACGCGCGCAGGCGAAGATGTTGGCCGCCTCGGCCGTGCCGTGGCCGTACTCGTCGTGGTCCACGCGGGCGGCGTCCGGCGCGAGGGTGGCGTTGTAGTTGTAGCCGTGATGCGGATAGAAGGGATGCTTGTAGAAGCCCGTGTCGACCATGGCCACGAACACCCCCCGGCCGGTCACCCCCCGCTCGTGCACGTGGCAGGCGCGCAGGAGGAGCCCGACGTCGTCCGGCACGCGCAGGTGGTGATACGACACCCTGGGCGGCAGCGGTGAGCCGTAGAACTGCGGCGGCGCCTGCGGGTAGGCCCGTTCGACCAGCGGTTCCAGGTCGACGGGCAGCGTGAACGGGACCCCGGACACATGCGCCAGATAGGAGACCTCGTCGCCCGGCTCGGCGGCCACGTCACCCGGCGCGCCACGCAGGGTGTGCGGCCTGACGGCCACGCGGGTGTTGAACGTCTCCTCCCACAGCCGGCGCGGGCCCTCCGCGCTGATGGAGAACGTCCCGACGTGCCGGACGACGAACCCCCTGCGCTGCAGCGCGAGCGCCGTCTGCGCGGCCCGGTCCGGCGGCGGCCTGAGGTCGTCCAGGCCCGCCGCCTGTACGGCCGACGACTCGGCGAACATGGAGGCCCGGCCCGGTGGCCGCACCACTGCCTCGAAGTGGACGGTGGACTCGCGGCGTTCGGTGATCGTGGTCATGCATCCCCCTCGGGGCGTGTCAGTGGGTCAGTGCAGGTCGGGAGGCCCGGCGAGATGGATCCCTGTGACAAGTCCCCGCAGTTCGCGGGGGATGGCGGGCTCAGGCAGGCCGAACGTCCGCTCCCAGACCTCTTCCGGGGCGCTCACGCTGATCGTCGGGCCGAGGTGCAGAACGCGCAGGCCGAGCCGGCGCAGCACGGCCGCCGCCTGGTGCCGTCGTCCCGGCACCGGCTCCACCTCGGCGGAGATGATCCGGTGCTCTGGGGACGCGTCCGTGAAATCCGGCATGTCCCCAGAGTCGGGTCCGTGAGCGAATCCGGCCTCGGGTGACGGCTGAGGGCTAACCCTGAATGGTGAAGGCTAGCCCTGAATGGGGCTCCTGCCACGGGCCAGAATCCGTTCGGCCCGCGCCCGGCAGGCGTCGGCCGACTCCTGCTCCGCCAGCCCCTCGTACGCCTCCGCGAGGTCGAGCAGGGTCCCCGCGACGTCCGGATGGCCGCCCCCCAGCACGCGCTCGGTGCCCGTGAGCGCGCTGCGCAGCAGGTCCCGCGCCTCGGCGGCGCGGCCGTCGGCCAGCATGGCCTGGCCCAGCCGGCGGACGCCGAGGTGGACGTGGGCGTGGTCGTCGCCGTAGGCGTTCCGGAACACCTGGATCGCCCGCTCCTGATGGTCCCTGGCCAGCTTCGGCTCGCCGGTGTCCAGGTAGACCAGGCCGAGGTTGGTCAGCGGCATGCCCACCTCGCCGTGGCCGGGGCCGTAGCAGAACTCGAGTATCGACAGCGCCCGCTCGTGGCTGACCCTGGCCTCCTCGAAGCGGCCCGACAGGCGCAGGGCGTACCCGAGCTTGTCGAGGGTGTGGGCGACCTCGGGGTGCTCGTCGCCGTACACGGCGGTGAGCATGGAGGCGGCCTGCTCCTGCAGCTTGACGGCCCGCTGCGGGCGGCCGGTGTCCTGGACTATCAGCCCCAGCCCGGACAGGGTGTGCGCGACGTCCGGATGGTCGGGGCCGAGAATCGTCCGGGCGGTGGCCAGCGCCTTGGTCAGCCATTCCTGGCCGGCGCGCAGGTCGCCCGCCGTCCACGCGGCGAAGCCCAGCTCCCGGCTGACGCGGGCGATCTCCCTGCGGTCCGGCTCCTGCCGGGCGGTCAGGATGGCCAGGGCGCGTTCGAGGGTACGCCTGGCCTCGGGCAGGCGGCGCTGGCAGACCAGCACGTTGCCGAGGCGTCGCAGGACCCGCGCCACGGCCGGGTCGTCGCCGCCCAGAGCCCGTTCGGCCAGCACCAGTGCCTGCTCCTGGGCGGCGCGGGCGCCGTTGACGTCGCCGGTGAGCTCCAGCAGGTTGCCGTGGTCGGACAGCACGGCCGCCAGGTCGGCGTCGGCGCCCGGCTGCCGCCTGACCAGCCGCAGCGCCAGCTCGAACAGCTCCTGCGCCCGCTCGAACGCCGCCCGCACCGTGAGGTAATGGCCGGAGCCGCAGAGCATGCGCGGCAGCCCGGGCACGGCGATGTCCGCGCTGTCGGCCTCCTGGCCGAGGTGGATGACGTCGGGGATGACGCTGTCCCAGGTACGCCAGGTGGTCGGGTTCTCGGCGTCGGCGGGCACGACCGAGCCGAGAATCCTGACGGCGCAGGTCACCCAGGTACGCCGCTCCTCGTCGGGCAACCTGGCCCAGACCGCCGCCTTGACGAGCGGATGCATGCGCAGCCGTCCCCTGTCCCGCTCGACGAGCGAGTGGCGCAGCAGGTGGGCGATGGCGTCCTGCAGGGCCAGCTCGTCCTCCACCGCCTCCCTGAGCGCGGGCGGCAGGACGCCGGGCATGGAGTCCAGCAGGTCGAGCGAGACGCCGCCGGGGCCCAGGGTCGCGCACAGGTGCAGCAGCTCGATGGCGACCGGCGAGGCCTGCGCGACCCGCTCGAAGGCGAGCTGCCAGACCGTGGCGAACGCCTTGTCGCGGGTCAGCAACTGGTCGGCGCGGCGGCGGAACAGGTCGCCGTACTCGTCGAGCTTCATGCCGGTCTGCTCGCTGTAGGCGGCGGCCTGCTCCAGCGCGAAGGGCAGGTCACCGAGCTGCTCGGCCAGCGCCCAGGCACCGCTGGTCCTGACCACGCGCGTGGACAGGAAATCGACGGACTCGGCCCGGGAGAAGGAGCCCACGCGTACGCCCACGGCCAGCTGGCCCCAGGCGGGGTTGCGCGAGGTCACGATGACGTGCCCGGCCCGCAGGGACGACAGGAACGCCTCGATCAGCGTGCCGTCCTCGACGTCGTCGAGGATGAGCAGCCAGCGGTCCATCCCGGCCAGGCGCTCGCTCAGCGCGGCGAGGATCTCGCCGCGGTCGGCCTGCTGGCGTACGCCCAGGCGCAGCGCCAGCTCCGCCAGCACGCTCCAGAAGGCGACCGGCTCGACGGCCGGCGCCTCCCAGACCACGTCGTAGTCGGCGGCGTGCCGGTGCGCGTACTCCAGGGCGGTCTGTGTCTTGCCGGTGCCGCCGAGCCCGTGCAGCGCCACCACCCGGGGCGGCGGGCGGGTCGTCGGCTCGGTCAGCGCGCCCTCGATCTCGGCCAGGATCGCCTGGCGGCCGGAGAAGACGTGGTTGCGCGAGGGCAGGTTGGTGATCCGCCGCGGCGGCGCGTCCTGGCGCGGCGGCGGGACGGGACTGCCGTCGAGTCCCGGGTCGTGCAGCAGGATCGCCTGGTGGGTGGCCTGCAGCGCCGGGGCCGGGTCCACGCCGAGTTCCTCGGCCAGGATCCGGCGGACCCGGTCGTAGACGTTCAGCGCGTCGCCCTGCCGCCCGCACCGGTAGAGCGAGCGCATGAGCTGGGCGACGGACCGCTCGCGCAGCGGATGCTCGCTGACGCGCTGCTCCAGCCTTGGCAACGCCTCGGCGTGCCGTCCCAGGGCCAGCTCGGCGTCGGTCCTGCCCTCTTCGGCGCTGAAGCGTAACTCCTCGAGCCTGATGGCGTCGCACTGCGCCCACGGCTCCGTGGCGAACTCCGTCAGCGCCGGGCCGCGCCACAACTCCAGCGCCTGGCTGTACAACGCCACGGCCCCCGCCCAGTCCTGCTGGGCCAGAGCGCGGGCGCCCTGCTCGACCAGCCGCTCGAAGCGGAAGGCGTCGACCTTCTCCGGCTCGACGACGACGCGGTAGCCGGAGCCGTACGACTGCAGGATGTCGGCGCCGTTCAGCGCCTTGCGCAGACGTGACACGTGCGCGTGCAGCGCGCTGAGCGCGCTCTTGGGCGGGGTCCCGCCCCAGACGTGCTCGATGAGCTGGTCAGAGCTGAGGACCTCACCCTGGTGGAGGAGGAGGACTGCGAGAATGGCCATCCGCTGCGGTCCGCCGAGCGCGACGGAGTCGCCCTCGATCAAGACGTCGAACGTGCCCAGAATCCGGATGTCCACGCGTCTCCTCTCCTCTTGCCTGCGACTGTAACGCGGTTCAGATTGGGCAGACAGGCACGAATACACAGCCAAGGAGCCCGGCGCCATGGCGAACATCGACGAGATCATCGGCCAAGCCCCGCCCCGAAGCATTTGGGAGGCCGTCTGGCCCCGGCGTGAGAGCTACCACCCCTCGCCGTCCGACTGGCGGGACGAGGTCATCTACTTCCTGCTGCCCGACAGGTTCAGCGACGGCCGCGAGCACCGGCGCGATCTCGTCGACCGGGCCCGGCCGGCGAACTCCCGCCCGGCCGGGTGGATGTGGAACCAGTGGGCGGCCTCCGGCCGGGACCGCTTCCAGGGCGGCACCCTGCGGGGGGTCATCTCCAAGCTCGATTACCTGCGCGACCTCGGCGTGACCGCGCTGTGGATCGCTCCGGTGTGGAAGCAGCGGCCCGTCACGACCGTGGACGGCGTCCCCGCGCCGGACGACCCCCACGGCTACTCCATCCAGCACTTCCTGGACGTCGACCGCAGGTTCGGCACCCGCGAGGACCTGGTGGAGCTGGTCGGCAAGGCCCACGAGCACGGCATCCGCGTCATCCTCGACATCCTCATCAACCACACCGGCGAGAACTGGGACTACGACCTCGGCACCCCCGGCTCCCCCCAGTACGTGGTCCGCCCGCCATACGCCGGCCGGGACGGGAAGCTGCCGTTCGGCGCCTGGCGTGACGGCGCCGGGGGGCGCCTGCCGCACGGCGCCGCGCCCACCGAGCCCGACCACGGCGTGTGGCCGAGCGAGCTGCACGACCCCGACGCCTACACCAGGGCGGGCGGCGACGGGCTCGGCTGGGGCCAGGGCGGCGACGACGAGCCGGACGCGCCCTACCGGCGGGCCGACTGGTTCAGCCGGGACCTCGACCAGTCCAAAGAACTGCAGACGCTCATCCGGATCTGGACCTACTGGATGGCGCTCACCGACATCGACGGTGTACGCATCGACACGCTCAAGCACGTGCCGCCGCGCGACGCCACGTTGTTCTGCGGGGCGCTCAGGGAGTTCGCCGACGGGCTGGGGAAGGCGAACTTCCTCATCGTGGGCGAGGTCGGCGGCGGCGACACGATCGAGGAGCGGTACCTGGACCTGATCGGCCGCAACCTGAGCGCCGTCCTGGAGACCGGCGAGACGCGGCGGCTCCTGCGCGATGTCGCGCTCGGCCGGGAGGGCTTCCCCTTCCCCGACGCCGTCGAGGAGTTCTTCCGCAGGTTCGCCACGCAGGGGGTCTCTCATCATTCCCTCGGGTCCGTCTATGTCTCCATGGTGGACGATCATGACGATCTGTCGATCGATCCCCAGCTCCGGTTCGGCGCGCTGACGCCACCGGGTCACAGCGAGCCCGATCCCCGCCAGGTCACGGTCGGGGTGGCGCTGCTGCTGTACTCGCTGGGCATCCCGTGCCTCTACTACGGCATCGAGCAGGGGCTGACGGGCCCGGAGGAGAGCGAGCGGGGGTGGCTCATGGGCGAGGGCTGGGGCCGCCGCGAGCTGTCCGGGGATCGGTATCTGCGGGAGGCCATGTTCGGGCCGGAGCATCCGCGCAAGGCGGGAGCCGCAGGGCGGCCCGCCGACGGCGAGTCGCCGACCGCGGCGCACCTGTTCGACACGGATATGGTCGGGTTCGGCCCGTACGGCACCACGAACCACCACGTCTTCGACCAGGACAACGAGGTCTACCAGCGGGTCAGGATGCTGCTGGCCGCGCGGGCGGCCCACCGGGCGCTGCGGGCCGGCCGGCAGTACCTGCGCAGGCTCGGCCGGGCCGACGGCGGCTACGCGCTCCCCCGGCCCGGCGACGTCCTGTGCTGGTCGCGCGTACTGGCCGGGACCGAGATGGTCTGCGTGGTCAACCCGAGCCTGACCGAGACGCGCGGCGCCCTCGTCGAGATCGACGGCGCCCTCAACGCCCGCACGCAGGAGCTCACCGTGGTCGCCAACACGGCCGAGATCGGCGGGGTGACGAAGCACCCGCTCAGGTCGGCCGTGCCCGTGCTGCCCGGCCCGGGTGCCTCGCGCCACATCGAGCTGCAGGATCTGCCTCCCGCGTCCGCGCTGGTCCTGACGAATGAGCCCGTCCCCTAGCCAGCCTCGTCAAGCAGAAAGGTGGTCCGCCAACCGCATCGCCAAGGCCGTGAGCGTCAGCGAGGGGTTCGCGGCCGGCGATGTCGGGAAGACCGACAGGTCGCAGACGTAGAGGTTGTCGTGCCCCCACGCCTTCAGGTCGGGGTCGACCACGCCCATGCCGGGGTCCTCGCTCATCCGCAGCGTGCCGACCTCGTGACCGACCGCCCCGAGATCGGCGGAGAACGGCTCCGAGGCCGCCGGGTCGCCGCCCATGATGCGGATGATCCGGCCGCCGATCTCCCGTACCGCGGCGAAGTAGCCGGGGATCTCGACCGGCTTCATCGTGATCACCGGCCGGCCCGTGTCCGGGTCCAGCTCGACGGTGTTGCCGTCGAGCAGCGGCACCGAGGGGAAGAAGACGATCTCGCAGTCCATCCTGGAGACGTCGGCGTGCGCCGGGACGGCGTCCTCGTCCACCCGGTACTGGTTGAGCCCCACACCCATCTCCACCACCACGTTGAGCGGCATCGCGCCGACCGAGCCGCGCAGCAGGATCTTGACCGAGTCGTGCGCGGCGTATCCGGGCGCGTCGCTCGGCAGCGTGAACTTCCAGACGTACGTGGGGTGGTCGGTGATCCCCTTGCCCACCCACTCGTTGTCCACCCGCGCCCGGCGGGCCAGCACGGCGCTGCCCACGGTGCCGGCCGCCATGATCACCCGCCCGCCGTCCGCCACGCGGAACACCCGGTCCTTCCCGGCGATCAGGTCGCGGGCCCGCACGGCCGCCACCCTGGTCCGGCCGCCCGACCGGTCCCACTCGAACCCGACGACCTCGTGGTTGAGGTTGACGTGCAGGCTCTTGTTCCAGCCGTCGCGCAGGCGGTCCTCCATCAGCAGCGCCGCCGTCGAGAAGATCCCTGAGGGGATGCCCAGCCGGTGCGCCACCGAGTTCTCGGCCGCCACCTGCACCTCGTGCTGGCGGAAGCGCTTCAGCTGGGTGCGGAGCAGCTCCTTGATCGTCCTGCGGTAGTCGCTGAGCGTCGGGCGCGTGCCGTGCATCAGGTCGGTGGCCTCGTCGTACCACTCGGTCCGCAGTTCCTCGCGGACGCCGCGCGGCCACGTCTCGAACTCCCGCCCGTCCATCGGCGGGATCAGCGCCCCCCAGAAGACCGACTTCCCGCCCAGGCAGAACGCCTCGGCGACCTGCATCCCGGCCGAGCTCGTCCGGTAGCGCTGCGACCGGTACTGATACCACAGGCCCCAGACGGTCCGGTTGGCCTCCGCGCCGGAGCCCTGCTGCCTGGGCATGTTGCCGACGTGGGTCGAGAACAGGTACCCGCCGGCCTCCAGCACCAGGATCTGCGGCATCCGCCCGCCCTTGGCCGCGGCCATCCTCGTCAGCTCGTGCGCCAGGACGCCGCCGCCCATACCGCTGCCGACCAGGATGTAGTCGTACACCGCGTCCTCGTCCAGCTTGGGGGCGAAGTGGCGGCGGGCCGGGAGCGGGTTGGTGACGATGATGTCGTCCCGGGTCGGGAACAGCTCCGACTGGGTGCCGGTCATCGTCTCGATCCGCTCGCCCGCCGCGATGTCCGCGGGCCACGCCGTACGGTTGCCGTCCAGCGCCTCCCAGGCCCCGTCGCAGTGGAACTTGAACTCCACGGCCGTCCCGGCGGGCGGCCTGACGAGCTCCACCCGCCACTCGTCCGCGCCCTCCACGTAGCGGCAGGGCACACGGGTCCGCCAGCCGTCGAGGCTGCTGAACACCCCCAGCCTCGCGTCGGGACGGATCGCCCCGCCTCTCAGCACGATCGTGAACGTCTCCCCAGCCATGCAAGCCCCCTCGCATGTCGCGCTAAATCTCCCGATGCTGGTATAGCTCGCGCCGCTTAACCTTCGCTTGCAGTCGGCGACAAGGAGGCTGCGAGCGCACAAGAGCACTGTGTGCGCATGCGAGAACGAGAGCTGGAGTCACTGACGGACCGCTTCGAGCTGGCCCGCCGGGGTGAGCCGGGGCTGGTCCTGATCCACGGCCCGGCCGGCATCGGGAAGAGCACCCTGCTGCGCCGGTTCCTGGCCACCCTTGACGACCAGGCGCACGTGATCGCCGCCGACGCCGTGGAGAGCGAGTCGGTCCTGCCGTACGGCGTGCTCACCCGGATCGCCGGTCTGCAGCCCGCGGACCCGTTCGAGGCGGGAGCACGGCTGCGCGACCGGCTCGACGAGCTGCAGGCGGCGCGGCCGGTGGTGATCGCCGTCGACGACGCGCACTGGGCCGACTCCGTCTCGCTCACCGCGCTCGCGTTCGCCTGGCGACGGCTGCGGCCCGCCCGCGTCCTGGCCGTGCTGACCAGCCCGGACCCCTATCAGCCCGCCTCGCTCCAGCCGTTGCTCACCCGCGAGATGTCGGTACGGCTGGCGCTGACCGGCATCGGCGCCCGGCAGGTGCGCGCGCTGACCCACCTGCCCCTGACCGAGCAGGCGGCCGGGCGGCTGTGCGAGCACACGGGCGGCAATCCGCGGCACATCCTGCAAGTCCTGGAGGAGACGGACCTCGACGAGCTGGCCGACCCGCAGATCCCGCTGCCGGTGCCGGGGCAGCACGCCCGCGACGCCCTGGCCCGGCTGGCCTGGTGCAGCGAGCCCGCCCGGTCGCTGGTCGAGGCGGCGGCGGTCCTGGCCTGCGACATCGCCTCAGGCGGCGGCGCGCGGACGGCGGGCGAGGTTTCGCTCGGTGCGGCGGCCAAGCTGGCCGGCGTCGGGGCGCCGCTCTCGGCGCTGGAGGAGGCGCTGGGGGCCGGGCTGCTCGTGGAGCGGCCGACAGGTGCCGGGATCCTGATCCGCTTCTCGTACCCGCTGCTCAAGGGGGCGGTCTATCAGCACATGGGCCCCACCAAGCGGCTGCGGCTGCACGCCGCGGCGGCGAGGCTGACCGAGGACGAGACCGCCCGGCTGGAGCACCTGCTGCGGGCCACCGAACGTCCCAGCCCGGAGCTCGTCCAGGAGATCGCCGCGGCGGGACGGCACCGGGCGGCGACGGGAGACTGGGGACAGGCGGCGCGGCTGCTCGCGCAGGCGGCCCGGCTGGACCGGGAGCCGGGCGCCGACGCCGTCGAGGCCCTCCTGTTCGACGGCCGCCCGGCCGAGGCCCACGCCCTGGCGGTACGGCTCGGCGCCAACGAGCCGACCACCCGGCCAGGCACCTCCCCCACGCCCTCCCCGACAACCCCCAGCGGTGGTACCTCCCCCACGACCCCCAGGATCGACACGGCGGACGGTCGTTTCGCGCGAGGGGTGCTGTCTCACTACGCGGGCCGTACCGATGAGGCGGTGGCGGCGCTGGACGAGGCGCGGGTCCGGTGCGCGCGGCCCGCGCTGCTCACCAGGATCGACGCCTGGAGCTGCCGTCCCGAGCCCGGCGACTACCTGCGGCTGATGCGTCACTCCGGCGGGCCGGAGGGCTCGCCACCGGTCAGGCTGCTCATCGCCGGGATGGGCAGCCTGACCGGCTTCCGGCAGGGCCGCTGGGACGAGGCGGCGGCCCTGGGGGAGCTCGCCGCCGCGCTCGCCGACGAGCTCGGCCCCTGCTGGATGTCGGCGCACGCCCACGCGGTGGCCTCACTCGTGCCCGCGGCCAGGGGCGACTGGCGGCGCGCCGGACAGCACGCCGAGGCGGCACGGCGGCTGGCCAGGGACGCGACGGCGCCGGTGGCGGTCATCGGCCCCGCGTACGCCGCGGCCCACCTGGCCGCCGCCCGGAACCGGCCGGACGAGGTGATCGCCCTGCTGACACCGCTGCTCGACCTGGTCACCGCGCCCGCGTCCGCCTCACCCGACCGGACCGCGAACCTCTCGCCCAACCGGACCGCGTCCGCCCAGCCCGACGCGACGGCCTGCGCCCAGTCCGCGCCACCCGACGCGACGGCCTACCCCCAGCCTGGCCTGCCCGATGCGACCGCTCAGGCCGAGCGCGGGCTACTGCCGTGGGCCGATCTGCTGGTGGACGCGCTCATCACCGAGGGCGATCTGCGCCGGGCCGGTGACGTACCGGCCGCCTCTCCCGGTGTCCGGGCTCGGCTGCTGGCGGCGGGGCACGAGACGGAGGCGGCCAGGGCGGCGTTCGAGGCGGCGTGCGCGGAGACCGGGGAGCCGTTCGAGCGGGCCAGGACCTTGCTGGCGTACGGCTCGTTCCTGCGCCGGCTCGGCCGCCGGGCCGCGGCGGCCGAACAGCTCAAGGAGGCGCTGCGGGAGCTGGAACGCCTGGAGGCGGTGCCCTACGCGCAACGCTGCGAGATCGAGCTGGCGGCGTGCGGGCAGCAGCACGCGGTCTCTCCCCTGGGCCTGACGCCGCAGCAGGACGCCGTGGCCCAGCTGGTGGCCACCGGGCTGACCAACCGGCAGATCGCCCGCGAGCTGCTGCTGAGCGTCAAGACGGTCGAATACCACATCAGCCAGGTGTACGCCCGCCTGGGCGTGTCGTCCCGCGTCGCCCTGGCCAACGGCGTCCGCGCTCGCGCAGGCTCCTCAAGCTGAGGGGTCGTTCAGATCCGCACCCCGCACGGCGAGTCCGTCGGCGGTGCGGTCAATCGGCGGCACAGTGAGGCCGTTCAGAGCGCGCACTGCAACACGGGGCGGCCGCGCACGCCGGGCTCGGCGGCGAAGAGCGCGCCCGCGGCCGGCTGTTCCACCCGGTCGACATCGAGGGCCGAGGTGGTGATGAACAGCTGGTCGAGGTTGTCGCCGCCGAAGGCGACCGCGGTGACCTTGCGTACCGGGAGCCGGACGACGGCGTCGAGACGGCCCTCCGGGCAGTAGCGGTGTACGGCGGCGCCGCCCCACAGCGCCACCCACACCCCGCCCTCGGAGTCGACCGTGAGCCCGTCGGGGGCGCCGTCGGCCGGGTCCACGACCGCGAACGGCCGCCGCCCGGTGAGCCCGTTCTCCCGGTCGTAGTCCAGCACGTCGACCCGCCCGGTGGTCGTGTCGGCGTAGTAGGCGAGGTCGCCGGCGGGGCTGAAGTCCAGGCCGTTGGAGATCGTGACCTCCGGCAGCACCACGCGCAGCCCGCCGCCGGCCTCGGCCACATAGAGGGAGCCGCGGCCCGGGGTCTCGTCGTAGGCCATGCTGCCGATGTAGAAGCGGCCGTCGGGGTCGCAGCCGCCGTCGTTCATGCGTACCGAGGCATCGCTCCACGCCTCGCCGAGCGAGCGCAGCGGGGCGTCCAGCCCGTCGGAGTCGGCCAGCAGCAGCTCCCGCTCGGCCGCGACCACATAGCCCGCGTCGGCCGCGCGCGGGCGGATCGTCGCCGCGACCGCGCCGACGTGGCGGCGCCGGACCGTGCCGTCCGGCTCCAGCGCCAGCACGTCACCGGCCATCATGTCGACGAACCGGAGGCCGCCCCAGCGGTCGGACCACACGGGGCCCTCCCCGTGCTCGGCGACGGGAGCGGTCACGGTGTACGCGGCGATGGTCATGCCGATCTCCTCCAGCTGGGCTCAGACCCCCCATTGTCGATCACGAACGGCTGACCGCGGGGTAGGTCCACCTCCGGCCCGTCGGCAGGTTCACCACATCGGGTCCCTCCTCACGGGACTTGGCCTCGATGCTGAATGCCCGCACGCCCGCGAGCCGATCGAGGCCGCATTCCGTGATGTGCGCCGGTGATCAGGCCGAGCAGGTGTCGAGCATCTCCTTCAGCGCGGCCTTCTCCCCCTTCGTGATCCGCAGCGCGTAGTGCCGCTTGACGGTGATCCACGACCGGGCGTACGTGCACCAATAGCCGATGACCGGCGGCCGCCAGGTGATCGGCGTGCTGCCGCCCTTGTCGATGTTGGCGGTGGCGCTGACGGTGACCAGTTCGGGGCGGATCAGGTCGTTGGCGAAGGCGTGGCGCTGGGCGTCGGTCCAGGTGTCGGCGCCCGAACGCCAGGCGTTGGCCAGGGGGACGAGGTGGTCGACGTCGATGTTCGCCTCGCTGGTGAGCAGCTTGCCGTCGTAGCGGCTGTACCAGGTGCCGGCCAGGACACGGCAGGACGCGTCGCGCCGGACGGCCTCTCCGTCGCGGTTCAGGACGATCTCTCGGGTGTCGCACGCGCCCCGCTGCGGGGCCCATTCGGGCATGAAGCGGATGTGACTGTAGCCGTGGAGCGTGCCCCTCTTGGCGACGGCCAGGCCGTCGAGAGCCGTACGGGCGTCGGCCACCGAGATCGGGACGGGCATCGCGCGCGCGGTCGCGGCGGCGCCGGCCGGCGGGACGAGCAGGAGAGTCGCGAGGAAGGGGACCACGAACCGCCCTGAGAAGATGGTCATGGATTACCAGTAACAGCCACCTCAAAGGAATGTCACGAGAAGTAATTGAGATGGCACCTAAAGTGACTCCATCAAGTGATTGACGGAGCGGCGGAGGCCGCATTAGTTTCGTTCCATGAGAGACAGTGACCAGGTCACCGTGATCATGAAAGTCGCGACACAGCTCTTCGCGGCACTCGGCTTCGACGGCACCTCCACCAGGCAGATCGCCGACGCGGCCGGCCTGAACATCGCCACCGTCAACTACCACGTCGGCGGCAAGCGGGAGCTCTATCTCGCCGTGATGGAGCGCGCCCACCAAGCCGAGCGCGCCGCCCTGGAGGGGGCGCTGGGCCGCCTGGGCGGAGATGACCCGGTCACCGGGATTCACCGCCTGATCGACGACTACCTGGACTTCTGCGTGGTCCATCCCGAGGTGCCCGCGCTGTGGATGCACCGCTGGCTCTCCGACGCCAGCGACCTCACCGAGCTCGAACGCCACTACGTCCAGCCGCTGGTGGTGATGGTGACCGACGCCCTGCGTCCCTCGGTCGCGGCCGGGGTGATCGACCGCGCGGTCGACCTGGAGTACGCCATGTGGTCGGTGATCTGGTGCGTGCACGGGTTCGCCAAGGGCGGCGTGCTGGACGAGGAGGGCCACCGCAGGGGCGGGAGCGACACGGTGGCGCTGCGCCGCTTCCGCGCCCACCTGCACCTGACCGTGCACCGCATGCTCGGGCTGACCGGCGAAACCCCGTGACCACGGCGGCGCCATGATACGAGGAGAGCGTGTGAACCTGCCCGACACCGGGAGGACCGCCGACGAGCTGCTGACCGAGATGGCCCGGCTCAAGGAGCACGATCTGCCGGTCAGGGGCGGCCAGGTGACCGCCTACGTCTACGACAGCGGCCGGGACGGGGTTCACGAGGCGGCGGCCCGCGCCTACGCGGAGATGCTGGAGGTCAACTGCCTCGACCCGACGGCCTTCCCCAGCGTGGTGGAGATGGAGAAGCAGGTCGTCGGCGCCGTCGCCGACCTGCTGGGCGGTGGCCACGGCATCTTCACCAGCGGCGGCACCGAGTCGATCATGCTGGCGGTGAAGGCCGCCCGTGACGCGGCCGGGCGCGAGCGCCCCAACCTGGTGCTCCCCGTCACCGCCCATCCGGCCTTCCACAAGGCGGCGCACTACCTCGGGCTCGAGGTCAAGCCGGTGGCGGTCGATCCGATCACGTTCAAGACAGGTGCGCGGGCCGTGGCGGCGGCGATGGACGACGACACCGTCCTGGTCGTGGTCTCGGCGCCGTCGTACCCCCAGGGCGTGATCGACCCGGTCGAGGAGATCGCGGCCGTGGCCGCCGCCGCGGGCGTCGGCTGCCATGTGGACGCGTGCGTGGGCGGGTGGCTGCTGCCGTGGCTGCGGGCGGCGGGCGCGGCGATCCCGCCGTTCGACCTGTCGGTGCCGGGGGTCACCTCGCTCTCCTGTGACCTGCACAAGTTCGGGTACGCCCCGAAGGGCGCCTCGGTCGTGCTGTTCGCCGACCCGGCGACGCGCCGGAGGGCGTACTTCGCCTCGGCCGCCTGGCCCGGCTACACCGTCATCAACGCCACCGTGCAGAGCTCCAGGTCGGCGGGGTCGCTCGGCGGGGCGTGGGCCACGCTCCAGGCGCTGGGCCGCGACGGTTACCTGGCCCTGGGCCGGACCACGCTGGAGGCGACGGCCAGGTTACGCGCGGGCATCGCGGCGATCCCGGGGCTGCGGGTGCTGGGCGATCCGGAGGCCTCGCTGGTGGCGTTCACCTCCTCGGAGCTCGACGTGTTCGTCCTGGCCGACGAGGCGCGGCGGCGCGGCTGGTACCTGCAGCCGCAGCTGTCCTACGCGGGCATCCCGGCCAACCTGCACATCACGGTCACCGGGGTGACGCTCTCGGGGATCGAGGCGCTGCTGAAGGTCATCGGCGAGTCGGCGGCGGCCGCCCGGACGCGCGGCCCGGCCGTACTCCCCGACGGGCTGATCGACCTGGTCGTGGACCTGGACCTGGAGGCGCTGGACGACGCGGCGTTCGCCGACCTGGCCGCGGCGGTCGGGGTGGACCTGCGGCCCGGCGCGGGGCAGCCGGAGATGGCGCTGGTCAACGCGGTCCTGGACGCGCTGCCCGCGCCCCGGCGGGAGGCGGTGCTGGTGCGCTTCCTGTCAGTGATCTACAGCTGACGTACAACTAACGTCGCAGTCCCGGCGTTCGAGAGGCGGAGCGCGGCCGTCGTTCCAAGGAACGACACGGAACATCCTCGGGAAGGATGTCCCCCGCCGGGCCACGCGGGACCGTGGAAGCATGATTCGACTAGCCCGTATCGCCGCCTCGTGCGCCGTGGTCGCCCTGCTCGCCTCGTGCGGGACGGCCACCACCGCCACCCCGGCGGCCCACCCGAGCCACGCCGGGGGACATGGGGCCAAGGTCGCGCCGGTGGCCGCCCCCTTACGCGACGGCGAGCGGTTCGAGTCCCTGACGATGGCGGAGCCCTACACGCCGCACGCCCCCAACGGCGGCACCGACGACTACCGGTGCTTCATCATCGACCCCAAACTGACGAAACAGGCGTTCCTGACCGGAGCCCAGTTCCAGCCGCAGAACGCCGACATCGTGCACCACGCGATCTTCTTCCGGGTAGACCCCCGGCAGGCCGCCAAGGCGAAGACGCTCGACGACCGCACCCCCGGTCAGGGCTGGACGTGCTTCGGCGACGCCGGCGTGGACGACGCCTCGTGGGTGGCGCACTGGGCGCCGGGCACCAACGAGACGCTGCTGGACGCGCGCTACGGCTACGCGTTGCCGCCCGGCAGCAAGCTCATCATGCAGATCCACTACAACACGCTGAACGTGGAAGGCACCCCCGGCTCCGACAAGTCGGGCATCCGGCTGCGGCTCACCGACAAGACCCTGGAGCCGTTGGAGACCGCGCTGCTGCCGGGGCCGGTGGAGCTGCCGTGCACGCCGCAGGAGTCCGGCCCGCTGTGCGACCGGGCCGCCGCGGTCAAGGACGTGGCGCGCAGATTCGGGCCGGGGTCGGAGGAGCAGGCCGACCAGCTGGCCAAGATGTGCGGGCCGCTCAAGCCGGGGCCGACGCAGCACTGCGACCGGCCCGTCCCGGGGCCCATCACGCTGCACGCGATGGCCGGGCACATGCACCTGCTCGGGCGCTCCATCAAGGTCGAGCTCAATCCCGGCACGCCCAAGGCGCAGACGCTGCTGAACGTCCCGAACTACGACTTCGACGACCAGGCGCTCCGCGTGCTGGCCAAGCCGGTCACCCTCAAGAAGGGTGACATGCTGCGGGTGACCTGCACGCATGACGCCGGGTTGCGCGCTCGGCTGCCGCAGCTGCGCAAGGTGCAGCCGCGCTATGTGGTCTGGGGTGAGGGGACCAGCGACGAGATGTGCCTGGGCCTCGCCATCTGGTCGAAAGCCAAATAACGCAGGGCGCACGCACACCGCCAGGCCGGTGTGCGTGCGCCCGTGGTCGGGTCAGCCGAGCATGACGTGATCCAGGCCGGGGGGCCGCCGCCCGCGGTCGGAGTGTCAGCCCAGCGTGACCCGGTCCAGGTTGGGGCCGCCGCCCTCGGTCGTGGCCGTGAGACGGATCGTGTTGGCCCCCGCCTGGAGGTCTACCGTGACCGTGCCGTCCGCCCAGGTGTCCCAGTTCGCGGTGGCGGGGAAGGACCGGGTGGTCACCGCCGTGCCGTTCACCGCGACCTCCATCGGCCGGTCCACCGCCGTCCCATTGGCGTACCGGATCGTCAGGGGCGTGGCGCCCGCGGCGGCGGCGTTGACGGCGAACTCGACGTAGGAGCCCACGAGGTTGTCGTAGTTGACGAAGCCGGTCCCGGTGAAGCCGGTGTGGTTGGACTCCGCCACACCCTGCGAGATCGTCGCGCTCTCCGCCTGGTACTCGGTGCCGGGCGAGGTGACGGCCGACACGTCGATGTAGTCCGCGTTCGGGCCGCCGTTCGCGGTGGTGGCCGTCGCGCGGATGGTGTTGGCCCCGGCGGTCAGCGGCAGCGTGAACGTGGCCGTCGCCCAGGTGTCCCAGTCGCCCGTGCTGGGGAAGTCGCGGGTCAGCGTGGTGCCGTTGGCGGTGATGGTCATCGGGCGGTTCACCGTCGTGCCGTTGGCGTACCTGAGGGTGACGTTGGCGTTGCCGGCCGCGGTGGCGTTGACGGTGTACTCGACGTACGAGCCGACGACGTTGTCGTAGTTGACGAAGCCGGTCCCCGAGTAGCCCGCGTGGTTGGACTCGACGACGCCCTGCGAGATCGTCGCGTTCTCCGCCTCGTAGTGGGGGGTCACGGTGGTGGGCCGGGCGCGGATGAGGCGGGTCTCGCCGGGGCGCAGGGTGGCGCTGTAGGAGGAGGCGACGGTGCCTTCTGAGCCGCCGGACCACAGGTTCGTGACCTCGGCCGGGCCGGTGAAGCCCACTTGCGACCAGGTGACGCTGACGGTGGAGTTGCCGGACGTACCGGTGTTGTAGAGCGCCACGATGTAGTCGCCGTTCGACTCCCGTTTACGCCAGACCTGGTTGACACCACTGTTCACAACCCGGCTGGCCGCGACGCCGTCCTGGTCGACGGCGATGAGCCGGTCGTTGGTCAGCATGGCCAGGTCGGTCGAGGTGAGCGCGGTCAGGTCGGTGCCGAGCAGCAGCGGGCTGGAGATCATGGCCCAGTGCGTCATGTGCGTACGCCGCTGGTCGGCGGTCAGGCCGACCTGGTCGCCGTTGCCGACCTCCAGGGAGTCGTAGTCGTTCCAGCCGCCAGGAGCGGCGTACTGCTGCCAGCTGGCGGCCGAGGTGAACCGGCTGGAGACGTGCGACCAGTCGGTGAGGGGGAACCCGCTGCCGTTCGCGCCCGGACCGCAGTAGCACTCGACGTCGCCCTGGGTGCGCCAGCTGTTGGCCAGCCGCTTCCAGGTGGTGGCCTGGGCGATGGGCAGGTTGTTGGACAGCGCGAAGTTGATCGGCCGGCCGGTCTGGCGCAGCGCCTTGTCCCAGGCTTCGACGTCGGCGACCGTCGTCGCGTCCACGCCGTCGATCTTCAGGTAGTCGACGCCCCACGAGGCCATCTGGTTCGCCCAGGAGTTGATGAACAGCTGCGCGCCGGGGTGGGAGTACTTCAGCCGGTACATGTTCTTGCAGTTGTAGTTCTTGTGCGTCTGCGAGGTGTCGGCGATGTCCTGCGCGTGGTAGGAGGTGCCCTCGACCGGCTTGTTGGCGGTGACGGCGTTCTTGGCGATGCCGGGCGTGACGTAGAAGCCGAACTTCAGCCCCTTGGCGTGCACGTAGTCGGCCAGCGCCTTGATCCCGCTGGGGAACTTGGCGGTGTCGACGGCCCACCGCCCGAAGCCGTCGACCTGGAAGCCGTTGGAGTCGCACTTCTGGTAGAAGTCGTCGAGGTTGATATAGACGTAGCCGTGCGCGGCCAGGCCGCTGCTGACCAGCGCGTCGGCCTGGGCCTTCATCTTGGTCTCATCGGGCCAGCGGCGCACGAAGCTCCAGCTGCTCCACCCCATGGCGGGCCTGATCGACAGGCCGTTGTCGGACGCGGCCGCGGGCTGCAGGCCTGCGAACAGGCCCGCTAAGAGCACCGCCACCGCCGTGACTATCCCTCTCCCTCTCACGGGATTCTCTCCTTCGCTCGTACGGCCGGCCCGGTGGGCGCCAAGCGCCGTACGGGGCCGGGGACTGTCCAGGGAAACGCTCCTCCGGTGGAGCCGGCGCGCCGCCGCTACGTGCGCCTTGTGGGCCGTGGCCTCCGTTGGTGCCGGCCGCCGTGCGAAGCGTCCGCGCCCGCACGGCGGCCGGGGTTCAACCGATCGTGACGCGATCGAGGTTCGGACCGCCGCCGGCCGTGGTGGCGGTGGCGCGGATGGTGTTGGCGCCCGCGTTCAGCGGGACCGTGATCGACTTGGTCGTCCAGGTGTCCCAGTTCGCCGTCGGGTCGAAGGCGAGCTCGTCGGAGACGAGGGTGCCGTTGACCGTGACGTCCATCGGCCGGTTCGCGGAGGTGCCGTTGGCGAACCTCAGCGTCAGCGTGGCGTTCCCGGCCGACTCGGCGTTCGCCGTGAACTCGACGTAGGAACCGACGAGGTTGTCGTAGTTGACGAACCCGGTCCCGGTGAAGCCGGTGTGGTTGGACTCCGCCACACCCTGGGAGATCGTGGCGTCCTCGGCCTGGTAGTCGGTGGTGGTTCCGCCGCCGCCCGGTGTCACGTCCACGTCGATGTAGTCGATGTTCGGGTTGCCGTTGGCCGTGGTCGCCGTGGCGCGGATCGTGTTGGCCCCGGCGTTGACCGGGACCGTGAAGGTGTCGGTGGCCCAGGTGTCCCAGGTGCCGGTGCTGCCGTAGTCGCGGGCGGCGAACACCGTCGTGCCGTTGACCGCGATCGCCGACGGCCGGTTCGTCGTGGTGCCGTTGGCGTACCCCATCTTGATCGTCGCCGTGCCCGCCGTGGCGGCGGTGATGGACCACTGCAGGTAGGACCCGGTGGCGTTGTCGCCGTTGACGTAGCCCGTGCCGCTGTAACCGGTGTGGGAGTTCTCGAAGATGCCCTGCGAGATCGTCGCGTCCTCCGCCTCGTAGCGGCCCGGCGGGGGTGTCGTGCCGCCGCCGGCCGCGTACTGGCCGCCGACCCACGCCTCGTCCACCCGCCAGCGGGAGACGCCGTGGTGGCCGGTCTTGGTGAGCCTGACGTAGCGGGCGGTGGTGGCGGTCAGGTCGATGACCTGCACGCCGCGCGCGTTCGGCACGGTGCCGGTCTTGACCGCGCTCCCCCAGCTCGACCCGTCGTTGCTGACGTGCACCTGGTAGCCGGAGATGCGGGCCGACCCGGACGACGGATAGACGGTCGAGTCCTCCCGCTGGTTGAAGGCCAGGTACTGGATCCGCTTGGCCGAGCCCAGGTCGAAGGTCAGGGACGCGGG
This sequence comes from Nonomuraea sp. NPDC049158, assembly GCF_040648335.1. Lineage (NCBI taxonomy): Bacteria > Bacillati > Actinomycetota > Actinomycetes > Streptosporangiales > Streptosporangiaceae > Nonomuraea > Nonomuraea sp. NPDC049158. Next base: position 32,179 of record NZ_JBEZDM010000017.1, on the reverse strand, counting down.
CTCGGCGGCGTTGCTGTCCCAGTAGGTGAGGTAGTCACCGTCGCCCGCGGCCGAGGCGCCGTGGCCGCTGGTGGAGGAGCTCGCCGACAGCGTGACGCCGCTGTAGATGCCCTCACGGCCACTGGAGATCACCTTGAAGACCGTGTCGTACTGGTCCCAGGAGGAGATGCCGCTCAGCGTCAGCGTCCCGTTGGCCTGCGTGAACGTCACCGGCGAGCCGGTACGCAGGTTCGTCACCGAGCTGATCCGGTAGCCGTTGTCGCGCACGGACAGCGTGCTGCCGGACGGCGGCGTGACGACGTGGATGTAGTGCCGGTTGGGATCGGTCTTGGAGATCGTGGTCACGCCGTGGGCGCCGTTGTTCCAGAAGCCCGGTTTGAGCCCGCCGAACATGTAGCCGCCGCCCTCGGTGCCGCCGAGCGACTCCCAGATGTCCTCCAGATAGGTGTTGGCGAAGTTGTTGAAGCTCACCTGCTGGGCGGGGAACTTGCCGTTGACCATCGCGGTCTCGGCCATCAGCGCCTTCACCGACGATCCGGCGTTGGTGATGAGCCGGCCCAGCGTGAGCTTGCGGTCCACCGCCTCGTCCGAGCCGCCGTACCACCAGGGACCGCCGGTCGGCAGCTTGAAGTCGGCCTCGATCAGCCTCGGCAGCGCCGTGTAGACCGCCTGCGGGTAGTCGTAGGAGGGCGACATGCCGGTCTTCTGCTCGTTGCTGATCATGTCCATGATCGGCGTGTCTTCGTTGTTGTTCGAGATCGTCATGTCGGGGCGCTGCTGGTAGATCTTGGCGTAGAGGTTGTTGCTCTCCCAATAGGCGTTGTCGTTGTCGATCCAGAATCCGGCCAGCTTCGGGTAGCGCTGCATCTGCTCGAAGAACTGCAGGTAGCTGAACTCCCCGAACCCGTCACGAGTGGTCAGGTCCACGTTGTGGCCGACGTAGCTGGAGAAGGCGGAGGAGTTGAGCCAGTCGCCGGAACTGAGCCCCTCGTTGTGCCACTGCGGGTCGTCGGTCATGTAGTTGATGACCTTCAGCCCCTGCGCGTCGGCGGCGTCGATCAGCTCGCCCAGGAAGTCCCGCGTGGTGCGGCACGAGCCGGGGATCGACGACGGGTACGGCCGGGCGTAGCCGAGCCTGCTGTGGAAGGTGGCCAGGACGATGTACTGGGCGTGCAGCTTCTTGGCCTCGTTGACCCAGTAGGAGGCGCTCCAGCCGCCGTTGGTCACATCGGCCTCCCAGCCGCTGCAGCTGGTGTGCTGCGGCGAGGTGCGCTCGCCCCAGTGCAGGAAGAGGCCGGCGATCGAGTTGCGCAGAAACGCCTGCCGTGGGTGTTGCAGGTCGGCCCGGGCGGGCAGTGCGGTGAGCAGGCCGAGCAGGAGGGCGAGTACGGCGAATAACGCCGTACGCGACACACGGGACATATGCGTGCTCCTAGGGTCCGGTGATGTCGAGGTAGTCGAGGTTCGGGCAGCCGTTGGCGGTGGTGGCGGTGAGCCTGACCGTGTTCGCGCCCGCGACCAGGGTGGCGTTGACGGTCTTGCTCGCCCACGTGGTCCAGGCGCCGGTGCCCGCGAAGCTCAGGCCCGAGGCGACGACGGTGCCGTTGACCGTGACGTCCATGGGCCGGTTCGCGGAGGTGCCGTTGGCGTACCGGATGGTGAGGGTCGCGGGGCCCGCGGTGCCCTGCTGGAATCCCCACTGGGTGTACGCGCCCGCCACGTTGTCGGAGTTGACGAAGCCGGTGCCGGAGTATCCGGCGTGGTTGGACTCGACCACGCCCTGCGAGATCGTCGCGTTCTCCGCCTCCAGGCGGGTCGCGGTGACCTGCACCTGCTTGTAGGCCCGCATGTTGGTGAGCAGCATGTAGCAGTTCTGCAGCGAGCCCGAGGTGTCGCCGAGCGAGCGGTAGATGCCCCACTTGGGGCGGACCCGGTCGCCCAGGAACGTGTCGCCGGTCTTGGTGGCGTCGACCAGCGTGGTGCTCCCGTCGCGCAGCACCCAGCGGACCGAGCCCGCGCTGCCGTCGCCGATCTTGATCTCGTACTCGGCGTCGATCCACTTGTCCTGCAGCGGCTCCAGGTTGGTCCGGCCGACCAGGATGCCCTGCTCGTAGATCGTGTGCTCGATGGTCTGCACGCCGTTCACCCGGCGCAACGAGGTGGTCGTGATGGGCAGCCCGCCGGTGCCCGGCATCTTCGTCTGGCTGATGTGGGTGAAGGTCGTGGTGGCCTTCAGCGAGCTCGGGATGAACATCGAGTACGTGACCCGCCACGTCTCGCCCTTCAGCCACTGCAGGTAACCGCTGGGGTTGCGGGTGCCGGTCACCTCCTGCCGCTGCCGGTCGGTCATCGTGTCGCGGTCGACGGTGTGCATGTTGAAGCGGAAGTTGTTGCCTTCGGCGAAGATGTGCGGCTGACCGGCGGGGTGGGAGTCGGCGCGGTCGTCCTCGATCGTCTCGAACGCGCCGAGCCCGACCGACGACGCCTCCGGCGCCCACATGAGCTGCCAGGCGAGCGCCGCCGCGGCCGGGCGGGCGGGCAGGTACGGGGTGAGGAGCGCGGCGCCTACAAGGGTCCCCAGCTGGCGTCGGGTGATGTCCATGGCTTCCTATCCGATTGTGATCTTGTCGAGGTTGGGGCCCCCGTTGGCCGTCGTGGCGGTCGTCCTGATCGTGTTGGCCCCCGCCGTGAGCTGGACGGTGAGCGTGGCGGTCTGCCAGGTGTCCCAGTTCCCGGTGCCGGCGAAGTCGCGGTTCACGGCCGTGCCGCCGTTGACCGCGATGGCCATCGGCCGGTTGACCGTGGTGCCGTTGGCGTAGCGGATCGTCAGCGTCGCGGCGCCCGCCTGCGCGGCGGTGACGGCGAACTCGACGTACGAACCGGTGACGTTGTCGAGGTTGACGAAGCCGGTGCCGGTGAAGCCGGTGTGGTTGGACTCCACGACGCCCTGGGAGATCGTGGCGTCCTCGGCCTGGTAGTCGGTGCCGCCCCCCGAGGCGGCCGCCACGTCGACGTAGTCGATGTTCGGGTTGCCGTTGGCCGTGGTCGCGGTGGCCCGCAGCGTGTTGGCCCCGGCGTTGACCGGCACCGCGAAGGTGTCGGTGGCCCAGGTGTCCCAGGTGCCGGTGCTGCCGTAGTCACGGGTGGCGAACACCGTCGTGCCGTTGACCGCGATCGCCGACGGCCGGTTGGTGGTGGTGCCGTTGGCGTACCGGAGCTTGATCGTCGCCGTGCCGGCCGCCGCCGCCTCGAAGGCCCACTCGATGAAGGCGCCCGCCGCGTTGTCGCCGTTGACGTAGCCCGTGCCGCTGTAGCCGGTGTGGGAGTTCTCGAAGATCCCTTGCGAGATCGTCGCGTCCTCCGCCTCGTAGCGGCCCGGCGGCGGCGGGGTGCTCGCGCCCGGCAGACCCCAGGCGGCTCCCGGCGTGGCGATCGGCACCGGCGCGATCACCAAGTCCGGGACCGCGCCCGCGTAGAGGAGCACCTCACGGTTCTTGGGCAGGGTGATGCCCAGGACGCCGCCGCCCAGGTCCGAGACCGTGGCGGGAGTCCCGTCGTCGAGCACGGCGGTGACCGTGCCGGTCAGGCCGTGGTCGAGCTTGAGCGGCTCACCCGCCAGGCTCCTGACCCGGACGAAGCGGGTCGTGCCCGCCTGACGTACCGCGGAGACGAGGAAGGCGCCCTGCGTACGGAAGTCGTGCAGCGTGACGTCGGGCCACGAGCCCGGGATCGCGGGGAAGACGCGGACGACGCCGCCCCAGCTCTGGCAGAGCAGGTCGTGGATCGACTGCGAGGCCGACAGCGGCGTCTCGATGACCGGTCCGGCCTCGGTGTAGTGGGTGTTGGCCCGGCACGGATAGGAGGTCGAGGGGTCGAAGAACTTCAGCAGGTAGGACAGCGCCGTGTCGCCCCGCCGCATCATGGCGTACATGGAGGCGGCGCCGGTGTAGCTGTAGCCCCGGTGGGCGCCGGTCAGGGCGTGCCACCGGACGATCGACTTCTCGATCAGCGAGCGGTTGCCCGTCTGATCCCAGTTGACCAGGTAGAGGGGATAAATCATCAGAAGGTGGGAGTAGTGGCGGTGGGACTGCGCGTACGGCGTGCTGCCGCCGATCATGTAGCCGTTCGTGTCCGTCGGGTACGACACGAGCGTGCTGAGCACCTGCTGCCACTTGGTCTTCAGCGAATCGTCGATACCCAGGCGGGCGGCCGAGTCGAGCAGCGTCTGGCAGCCCCACCTGATGAGGGCCAGGTCGTAGTTGGTGTCCTGCGGCGGAACGGTCGGGTACTCGGGCGACAACGTGCTCGGCAGGTGCAGCTTGCCGTCACTGCCACTGGCCAGGAAGTGCAGGTAGTAGTTGATCGCCCGGCGCAGCAGCGGGAACAACATGTCCCGGAGCAGCGCGTCGTCCATCGTGTGCCGGTAGGACAGCCACACGTTGTGCAGCGCCCAGGTCAGGTCGCCGACCTCGGCGCCGCTGCCGGGCGTGCCGACGCTCCGGTTGGCGAACATGTCCGAGCTGCGGCCCACGCCCGAGGAGTCGCTGCGGTACGCGCTGGCCACGTTGGCGGTCAGCTGCGCCCGGTTCTGGTCGAGCGTGCTGGTGACCGAGTCGAGCTCCAGGTGGTTGGAGCCGTGGATGAGCCAGTACTCCAGCTGCACGTTGAGGTTCCACCACACGCCGGGCCACGGGGTGGGCTCCAGCCACGGGCCGGTCGTCGCCATCACCGGCGCGCCGGCGCGGGTGGCGGAGGCCACCTTGTAGAGCTGGATCCAGTGGAAGCTCTGCAGCCGCTGGTCCGGGAAGGACACGAAACTCTTGCGGTAGAAGGCGTGCCACCAGGTCCGGTGCGCCGCCCGCAGCGTGTCGTACGTTCCCGCGTTCTGGATCCGGCCGAGCGAGGTCGTCTCGGCCGCGGTGTTGGACGGGAAGCTGTGGGCGACCGACAGCAGCAGGAGGTTGCCGCTCTGCCGGTAGGCGGTGGCGGTCTGCCCTCCCCCGGCCAGCCCCTGGAGTACCTGCTTGACGTCGCCGGTGGTCTTGGTGGTGTAGGCCGGGTTGTGCGTGTAACCGGACGGCGGGTCCTCCGACGCCTGCCTGGGGCTGTCGGCCACCTCCGGGTGGAAGGTCCACCGGACCTGCTCACTGCCCGTGACCGAGGCGCTGGCCACGAACGTCTCGTCATGGATGAACGCGGTGAACGTGATCTTCCCCGACGAGGTGGTGACGGTGCCGGTCAGCTCGGCGTCCCACAGGCTCAGCCGCCAGTCGACGGCGGTGATGGTGCCGACGGGGTCCAGCGTGAGATGGCCGACGGGCAGCCGGCAGGTGCCGAACCCGCTGCCGAACTCCGGCCGGTGGTCCTGGACACGGCCGTGCTGGGTGGTGAAGCGGACCTTGTTGGCGGCCGGCTCCTTGTAGATCATGCTGCCGAGCAGGCCGTCCCCCAGGAACGGGCCCTCGTGCCAGAGCGTGGGCAGCTTGGCCCACAGCAGATCCTGCTCCCGCAGGAACGCGGCCCACTGGGCGTCCGAGGTCATCCGGACGTCGAGCGTCCAGGGCGCGGCCTGCGCCTCGGCATGGGCGGGGTTGGGGGTGCCGGTCAGCGCCGCCGCGGCCAGGGTGCCGAAGGCGCCACCCAGCACCACCCGGCGCGTCGGCTTACTCTCACTGTCGTCAGGTTCCATCACGCGTGGTTCTCCAGCTGCTCGGGGGGTGACAGGCGGCCGCGCCGAAGCGCGGCCGCCTGGTGAGGGGGCGTGCGTCACTGGATGTTGGTGCGCCTGATCACGTCGGCGTCACCGTTGCCGTTGTTGTCGGAGTTGGTGGAGCCGAACCAGATGGCGCTGGCGTTCGGCACCTTCTCCACCGCGCGGAGCCGGCCGTACGTCCCGTTGAAGTAGGAGTTGACCGTCGAGACGTTCTCGCCGTTGAGCACGATCCGCCACAGCCGCGTGCCGCGCAGCGCCGCCATGAAGACCGTGTTGTTCACGATGGCGATGCCGCTGGGCGAGGCCTCAGAGACGCTCCACGTGTACTTGGGGTTGGTCATGCCGGTGGTGCTGCAGGTGCCCTCGCAGGTGGGCCAGCCGTAGTTCTTGCCCGGCTGGATCAGGTTGAGCTCGTCCCTGGAGGAGTTGCCCAGCTCCGACTCCCACAGCCGCCCGGCCGAGTCCCACGCCAGGCCCTGCGGGTTGCGGTGGCCGTAGCTGTAGACGCGGGTGTTGAACGGGTTACCCGGAGCGGCCGCGCCCGTCTTGGTGATGCGCAGGATCTTGCCGTTGAGCGAGCTGAGGTTCTGCGCGTTGCTGCTCTGCTGCGCGTCGCCCGCGGTGACGTACAGGTAGCCGTCGGGGCCGAACCTGATGCGGCCGCCGTTGTGGTAGCGGTTCTTGTCGATCATGCCCTGCAGGATCGCGGTGTAGCCGCTGAGCGTGGTGCCGTTGAAGTTCATCTTCGCGACGCGGTTGCCCTCGGAGGCGGTGTGCATGAAGAACACCTCCTGGTCGGTCGTGCCGTTCCAGGTGGGCGAGAAGTCGAGGCCCATCAGGCCGCCCTCGCCGTCGGTGGTCACCACGTTGGGCACGGTGCCGACCTGCGTCTTGGTACCGGACGGGGTGATCTTGAACACCTTGAACGAATCCCGCTCGGTGACCAGCGCGTACGAACCGTCGGGCGCCCAGGAGATGTCCCAGGGGATGTCCCAGCCGCCGGCGATCGTGGTCGGCGTCTGCGGCACGGTGCCGCAGGTACCGGTCGTGAACGACGCGGACGCGGCGCTCGGGGTGGACAGCTGGTTGGCGCTGTCACGCGCGACGACGTCGAGCGTGTAGGTGTGCGCGCACTCCAGCGGCACGCTGGCGCTGGTCGCGGGCGGCGTGCCGGTGACCGTCTGCAGCACGGTGCCGGTGGCGTGGTCGCGGATCAGATAGGCGCGCACGCCGTTGTCATCGGTCGAAGCGGCCCAGGTCGCGGTCGCCGAGGTGGGCTGCACGCCGGTCACGGTGGGCTGGCCGGGCTGCGACGGCGGGTTGTCCGCGGGCGCGGGCAGCGTGCGGCAGTTCGCCTCCGGGCTGCTCAGCGACACGTTCCCGGACGCGTCCCGGGCGAACACCGAGATCTGGTACGCGAAGTCGGCGTTCAGCCCCGTCACCGTGTACGGCGGAGCGGGCGCGGTGGCGATCTGCGTGCCCTGGTGGAAGATGTCGTAGGCCACGACGCCGACGTTGTCGCTCGACGTCGGCCAGTCCAGCCGGATGCTGTTGTAAGTGATGTCACTGCACACCGGCTGACCCGGAGCGGTCGGCTTCTCGGTGTCACCGGGGCCGCTGACACGCAGCCGGTCCAGGTTCGGGCCGCCGTTGGCGGTGGTGCCGGTGGCTCTGATCGTGTTGGCGCCGGCGTTCAGCGTGGCGTTGAGGCTGATCTCCTGCCACGTGGTCCACGCGCCGGTGCCCGGGAAGGACTGGCTCGCCGCGATGGACGTACCGTTGACCGTGACGCTCATCGGCCGGTCCACGGTGGTGCCGTTGGCGAAGCGGAACGTCAGGGTCTGCGGCCCGGCGGTCGCGGCGCTCACCGCGAACTCGACGTAGGAGCCGGCCACGTTGTCGTAGTTCACGAAACCGGAGCCGGTGTAGCCTTCGTGGTTCGACTCGACGACGCCCTGCGAGATCGTGCCGCTCTCGGCCTGGTAGTCGGTGAAGTTGGAGCCCGAGGCGACCTCGGCCTCCAGGTAGTCCCAGTTCGGGTTGCCGCCCGCGGTGGTGGCGGTGGCCTTGATCGTGTTGGTGCCGGCGACGACCGGCGCGGTCAGCGTGACCGTCGCCCAGGTGTCCCAGTTCGTGGTGGCGTTGAACGCCCGGGCCGCGGCGACGACGGTGCCGTTGACCGCGATGTCGCTCGGCCGGTTGGCGCTGGTGCCGTTGGCATAGCGGAAGGCCAGCGTGGCGGTGCCCGCGCTGGGCGCGTTGATGGTCCATTCGACCGAGGATCCGGCGACGTTGTCGCCGTTGACGAAGCCGGTGCCGGAGTATCCGGTGTGGTTCGACTCCACGACACCTTGCGAGATCGTGGCGCTCTCCGCCTCGTATCGGGTGGGCGCCGCGGCGGCCGGAGGGGCCACGACCGTCAGCGCCCCGGCGAAGAGCGCGAGGACACCGGCGAGGACGCGGTACCTGCGTAAGTTCATTCGATCACTCCTGCGGGGGGTGGTATCTCGGCGAGAGATTGGAGCTTTTCATCGTGTTCCCACAAATAGTCACAACCGTCAACAGATTCTAGATCTTGGAACGCTCCAATCTTTAGGAAACTTTCCTAACCCCACTTATGGTCATCCGGAGCAGAGATCGGATGTCCTGACACCTGGACAGGGAGAGAGCCGGGATGTTTGGCTATGCGACAGGCGAAAGGTTGGATCTGTCTCTCGACGCTGCCGATGGCGCGCCAGGCACTTCACCGCACTGAGGGACGCCGAGAGACATCACAGGTCAGAAGATCACAGGTGAGACCTAGGATGTCTTACCTGTGACGCTCACCAGCGTGAGGAGAGTCCCTTGCCCCTCAGAATCCGACATCGAATGGTGGCCGTGGTGGCCCTCGGTGCCCTGCTGATCCAGCCCGTGCCCGCGGCCGTCGCCGCGGCCACGCTCCACGAAGCCGAGAACGCCACCATCTCGCAGGGCGTCGTGGAATCCAACCACGCCGGGTTCACCGGCACCGGTTTCGTCAACTACGACAACGTGACCGGCTCGTCGGTCGAATGGGCGACCGACTCGCCGCAGGCGCGCCAGGTGCGGCTGATCTTCCGGTACGCCAACGGCACCACCGTGGACCGGCCGATGAGCATCTCCCTCAACGGCACGACCATCGCGACCGGCCTGTCCTTCCCCGGCACCGGGGCGTGGACCACCTGGCAGACGGTGACCGTACAGGCTTCGCTGGTCGCCGGTCCGAACACCGTACGCGCCACCGCGACGACCGCGAACGGCGGCCCGAACGTCGACTCGCTCACCGTCGACGACGGCAGCACGGGCGGCGGCACCGACTGGTCCAAGGCCGTCATCGACTCCACGATGGCCCGCTTCACCCCCAGCTCGCTGGGCGGCTGGAGCTACCCGCAGGGCTTATACCTGTGGGGGCAGTATCTCGTCTGGCAGCGCACCGGCGACGCTCGCTACCTGCAGTACATCAAGGACTGGGCCGACCGGTTCGTCGACAGCTCGGGCAGCATCTCCAACAGCTTCAGCAACCTGGACAGCATGCAGGCGGGCAACGTCCTGCTGGCCCTGTTCAAGGAGACGGGCCAGGCCCGCTACCGCACCGCCGCCGCCAAGATCCGGAACCGGCTGAACACCTACCCGCGCACCTCCGACGGCGGCTGGTGGCACTCCACCTCCGACTCGCGGCAGGGCCAGCTCTGGGGCGACGGCGTCTACATGGCCGATCCGTTCCTGGCCCGCTACGGCGCCTGGGTCGCGGGCGACAGCTTCACCAGCGCCGAGCCGGCCAAGCAGATCGAGGTCTACCACAGCCACCTGCGCCGCACCTCGGGCACGGCGGCCGGGCTGCTCTACCACGCCTACGACGAGCCCGGCGGCCTGACCGCCTCCTGGGTGAAGCCGTCCCTGGGCAACACCAACGGGATCTCGTGGTGCCGGGCCATGGGCTGGTTCGGCATGGCCACGATCGACATCCTCGACCTCATCCCCGCCGACCACCCGCGCCGGGCCGCGTTGATCAACATCATCCGCGACCTGGTGCCCGCCTACGCCCGCTGGCAGGACCCGGCGACCGGACGGTGGTTCCAGGTGGTCACCGAGACGACGAACTCGGCCAACTGGACCGAGACGTCCTGCTCGGCGATGTACACGTACACGATCTCGAAGGCGGTCGAGCGCGGGTACGTGGACGCCTCCTACCGCGCCAACGCCGACCGGGGCTACCAGGGGGTGCTGAACAAGATCTCACTCGGCCAGGACGGGCGGACGAACCTCGTGGACGTCAGCGAGGGCACCAACGCCAGCGACTCGCTCAGCTACTACTTCAACCGCGGCCGTCCGGTGAACGACTTCCACGGGCTGGGCGCCTTCCTCATCATGAACGAGCAGATGATGCGCGTCGGCCCCGGCAGCTGACCCGCACGGCTCCCCTGAGACCGGCGCACGCGTCGGTCCCAGGGGAGCGAGTCGTGATCAAAATGTTCCTGCTACCCGGGGATCATCCCCCATATCCGACTTACGCTACGACGGACGGCGCACGGGGATGGGGATGGGGGATCACATGGGGACATTGATGACGCGGATGGCCGCCGCCCTGAAGGGAGAAGTCCGGGCCGACGAGCTCGAAGCGTACCGGCGGGCAGGCGGGATCGTGTACACCGAGCTGGAGCAGGCGGAAAGCCTCCGCCGCCGGTTGGCCCTGGAGGGGGTGAACCTGTGGCACGGCCCGCAGGGGGCCGCCGGGCAGCTGCTGTGCGTGTGGAACGCGTTCGTCCTCCAGGCCGTCGGCGAGCACCTGCTGGACGCCGACTACGCCGCCGACCCCCGCACCTCCGGATTCGTGCCGCCGGTGACCGCCCACCAGGTGGGCGCCTGCTTCGCGCAGGTCGAGGGCTGGGTGTCGCGGGCGCGGCAGGCGGCGGGCAATCCCGGCTACCTGGTGGAGCGGGAATTACTCCTCCCGGCCGACCTGCCGGAGTGGGCCGAAGCCGACCCGTGTCCGCTGCCGCACCTGCACGGCATGCTGGCCGCGGCCCGCTCGATCCGTCAGCATGCCGAGGTCGCGCTCGGCGTCTTCGAGCAGACGGTCGCCGACGCCGACCGGCACCTGGACGCGTTGCGGCGGCTCAGGCAGCTCGCCGCCGAGGCCGCGACCGCCGCCGACTACGCCGAGGGACTGCTGGACACCGACCCGAGCCCGCGGATGCACGAGGCGATCGAGCAGCGGCTGCAGCGGGCGCTGGACATCTACTACCACCTCGGCCAGCTGATCGCGATGCCGCAACTCATCGCCGGCTACAAAGGCGTGGACGCGCGACGGGCCATGCCTCCCGTCGCGACGCCGCCGGTGAACCCCCGCAGTTTCGATCCCTGGTGCCTGACCGACCCGCAGAAGCGCGGCGTCTGGCAGGCGGATCCCCGCGCCCGGCAAGCGATCAAGGAGATGTGGGAGTACGACCCCGACCGGGCCCACACCCTGCGCATCCAGGCCGAGATCGACACCGCGTTCACCAGTGGCGCCATCACCTACGCCACCGACGCCGGGGGCAAGCCGTACGGCAGCTACTACTGCTGCCCGTGGGCGGCCATCTACCTGGTCCGGCGCCCGATCGTCATCGGTGGCACCCGGCTTCGTACGATGCAGCAGTTCACGTACGAGGTGTCGGCCGAGGACGTACCAAAGGGCGGCCGGTTCAAACGCGAGATCATCGTGTCCAACTTCAGGCCCACGGACGAGGTCGACTACTGCGACCCCGACGGCCTGCACGGAGACTGAGCAGGCTCACTGGATCGCCGCTCGCCGAGTGCCCGAGCATGCCGGATCGGATCCGGCATGGTCGGGCACCCGGCGTGGTGGCTGGTGGCGTGTGGCTAGTGGCCCATCACCGGCCTTACCCCGGCGCTCGGGATCGGAAGATGCTCGCGGATGAGCAGCCAGCTCGCGGCCAGCACCCACAGCGCGGTGAGCACTCCGGGCACGAACGCCACCAACGCGCCGCCGGGCGCCAGCGGACCGCCGGTGATCGCGACCGTGAACGCGCCCAGGACGCTGACCACGGCGACGATGATGGCGCACCAGGCCATCCACTGCGGAAACACGTGCGTGCGCATGATGGCGGCGGCCGAGGCCCCGAACGGCACGGCCAGCGCGATTCCCATGATGGCGTCCATCACGGTCAGCGAGATGTACGGCCCCGCGGCGATGGCCAGCAGCGGCCGATGCGTGGTGACCGCGTAGGTCATCCCGGCGAACACGGATATGCCGATGAACCCGGTGGCGGCGAGGACTATGTACCCCGCGAGCACCATCGCGGGCGCGTCACTGGTCTCGTCCGAACGGCGGAAGACGGTGGCCAGCGCCACGCCGAACCACAGGAACAGCGCGGTCGCGATGGCGTACAGCAGTGCCGCCGCCAGAACCTGGGCCCGGCGCTCGACCAGATACCCCGAGATCGTCATCGCGGATTCCGTGATCTGCGGCACGTTCCCCATCACCAGGCGCCCGATGAGGGCGACCACTACGGCCGCGACGCCTGCCACTCCACCCCAACGGAGCTCATGACTCTCTTTCATCGAAATCACCTCCTACCTGCTATTATCCGGCGCTATCGCTGAGTTTGGCAGGGCCGAAGGCCCCAATCTTGCGAGGCGGCCCACGCGCCGATCAGATCTTGCCGCTCTTCTGCAGCGCACGGGTGAGCTCTTCCTTGGTCATGGATGAGCGGCCCGGAACCTTGGCCTCCTGGGCTCGGTGGTACAGATCCTCCTTGCTCGGTTCCTTGGCTCCTCGGCTCTGCTTCCTCGACTTGTTACGGCTCCCCACCGGAAGACCGTGCTGGATCTCCTGCGCCTTGCGTTCGCTGAAGGCTCGGCCGAGCTCCTCCAGACGCTCGCGGGAAACCGCCTTCTTGAGCGCCGGCAGGATCTCGCTCTCCTCCTCCTGAACGTGGTGAGCGACCGCCTGAACGAGCTCGTTCAGCAGCGTGTCGAACCGCGCCGAGTCGGTGTCGACGTCCAGGAGGTTGAGCAGCATCCGCTCGGCCTGGTGGTGTTCCTCCGCCCCCTCTCGGACCTGGTCCTTCTCACTGGGTACGGTCTTGGCGATCTCCGGGTAGACCAGTTCCTCCTCCCCTCTGGAGTGGGCGACGAATTTGGCGGCCAGTTCGGCTAGCAGGGCCGGACGATCCTCGGTGTCCTTCTTGAGCCGGCCGAAAAGCCGCTCGACGTCGCGATGGTCTGACTTGATCATGCTGATGGCGTCCAATGTCATGGCTCCCCCTCTCTGGCGCCCCCGGTACCCGGCAAGGACGGTCGTACGCGAAGTTGAAGGACAACGGAACAGTTGTTTGCGCTTCTTGGACACTGGCCGCTGTTTGCGCGTCTTGGACACTGGCCGCCGGGCTACGCGCGCCATCCGCCACGCCGGGCTTGCGCCGCGTCGTCGTCGGTGCCCGGCCAGCGCTCCTCGTTGGTCCGGCCACTCTCTTCACTGCCCGGGTCGTCCTCGACACCGGGTAGCGCCCTGGAGATGCTCGATGGCGGCTGCGCGAGCCGGGACGCAGACGACCGGGCGCACGCCGCCACCAACCTGCCGCTTGAAATGGGCGGATGAGACAGACGCACTGTTCGGAGCGTTGTCACAGATCGGGGCGCTGTCTTGTCTGAGCTGGTGAACGGCCGGATCGAGCCGGCCACTTCCGGGAAGGAATCGTGATGAGCACCGATCACGCTCAAGCCCACCACCTCGAGAACCCCGACAAGAGCGGGCCACCGCCGCAGATCGACGTCGTCGGCACCGTACCGGGGGCGCCGGCCGCGCCGGAGGGGGCCGAAGCGATGACGCTCCGGGTCACGCTGCCGCCGAACAGCCCGGGTGCGCCGCCGCACCGGCACTCCGGGCCCGCGTACGGTTACGTGATCAAGGGCGCCGTCAACTTCGAGCTCGAAGGCGAACCCGTGCGGGTTCTCCGGCCTGGTGACGCGTTCTGGGAGCCCGGTGGAGACGTGATCCACTACCAGGACGGCAACCACCTCACCGACGAGGAGTCGCAGTTCGTGGTGACGATGTTCTGCGCGCCCGGACAGCCGATGCTGATCCCGGTCAGCCCGGAAGAGTTGGAAGCTCGGCGAGACCGTCGCGCCCCACAGTCATGACCAAGGTCTCGTTGACTGCCCTCGTTCGCGATCAGCTCACGCTTGCCCGCGAGGCGGACAGCGGTCGCAGCGCCACCACTGTCCACGGGGGACACGATCGTTCGCTGCGGCAGACCGTCATGGCGTTGCGACAGGGCGAACACCTACACGAACACGAGCATCCTGGCGAGGTCACGGTGCACGTACTGCACGGGCGGATGCGGCTTGTCGCCGGGCCCGACTCCTGGGACGGGATGCCCGGCGATCTGCTGGTCATGCCCGAACGCCGCCACCGCGTGGAGGCCGTACAGGACTGCGCGTTCCTGTTCACCACCGCACGCTGAAAGCCAAGAAGGCGGAACCGGTTTCGGTTCCGCCTCCAGCGTCGCCAGACGGTCATTCGACCAGCTTGCCGATGGTGAAGACATCGCTTCACCGGTGAAGCGATGTCTCACGGCTTTCGAGGGCGGCATGCGGTTTGGCCGAGCGCGTTTTCATCGCACGGACGCGAACGCCACAGCCGTGGTGGAGGCGATGGCCGTGGTGAGGACCACCATCAGGAGCACGGTGCCCAGCGGGTTCTTCCGCGGGCGCGGTGGCGGGGCGCGATGGGCGCGTACGTAGGTCACCGGGGGCTTGGGGGTCGGCTTGAGGGTCGGGGTGGGCTTCGGTGTCGGTTTCGCCGGCTTGACGCGGACGGGCTGGGGTGCGACGTGCGGCACCCGCACGGGGTTTCGGATCGGCCGGGAGGCCGGCCGCTGGGTCGGCTTGGGCTTCGCGGGAGGAGGCGTGATCACGACCCGCACCCTGGGTGTCATCTTCGGGGTGGCCACGGGCTGCGGTTTCGGGGTGACGACGGGCTGCGGCTTCACGATCACCACGGTCGGCGGCTTCACCACGGTCGGCGGTTGCGCCGCCGGTGCCCCGCAGTGCCCGATGTGTACGCTCACCAGCGGCACGTCCACACAGACGTTCGCCTCGACGCCGACCTTCACCGTCACGTCGCCCGGATCCGGATCGGCCGCGGCGGGAGCGCTCGCGGACAGCGCCAGCAGCGTGCCGGCCAGGAGCAGCGGCATGCGCCAGGCCCCCACGATCACACGCCTCCGGCTATCCGGGCGAACTCCTGCAGCGCGCCCTTGTACGCCTCGGGCCCCACAGCCAGCGGTCCGTCGAAGGCGTGGGAGATGTCCCAGGTGAGGTAGATGCCGAAGCCGAGCATCGCGGCCATCGCCAGCAGCGGCAGGACCGCCAGCCCGCTCGGCCGCGCTCCGGCCAGGAACGGGAACAGGACCACCAACAGGCCGGTGAGGATCGTCAGGGCCAGCAGGCCGTCGGGCGGCGTCGCGGCGGCGTCGGCGGTGCGCTGGGAACGGGCGGAGGCGATCGCCGCGAGGTGGTCGAGCACCGCGGTCTTGGCCTCCTTCTGGTCGGTGGTCACCTGCAGCGCGGCGACGCGGGCCCGGAGCGCGTCGAGCCGCTCCGTGCCGACGGGATCCATCGAGCCGCGCTGCATGACGGGCCACTCGTCCCTGACGACGAACGTCATGTAGTCGCGCAGCCCGGCGCGCACCACGTCAGGGGCGGTGCCGGGCAGGCCGGACGCCGACCAGTAGGCCTCCACGGCGGCCTGGCTCTCGGTGTGGGTGTTCTGGCCGGCGGAGTCGGCGGTGGTCCACGGCACGATGATCGCGATGGCGAAGACCAGGAGGAACAGGGCGGACAGCATCGCGCCCGCGTGGCCCGCCGACGGTCCGCCGGCGTCGTTGTCGTCGCTGCCCTTCTTCGTGAGCCTGAACAGGGTGGCCGCCAGCGCCACCACACCCACCGCGGCCACGGCCGCGATTACGTATTGCAGCATAAGGATCTCCCCAATCCCCACCGAACACCGAGCGTGACATTACTATCACAGACCGCATGACTACTCAGGGGATAGATTGCGGTACGGTACGTAACCGATCGGTAACGGTCAGGCGGAGTTTCCGCTGCGATGGTCGATCAGTTCCCGGTGGCCAGGACCATGCGGAAGCGGGCCTGGCCGGAGAGCATCTTCTGGAAGGCCGCCTGGGCCTCCTCCAGCGGGACCTCCTCGGCCCACGCCCGGACACCGCTCTGGGCGGCGAACCTCATGGTGTCCTGGATGTCGACCGCGTTGCCGGAAGCGTGCCCGTACACCCGCCTGGCCGCTCCCACCAGCTGCAGGGGCGTGACCCGCAGCGGTTCCATGTCGACGCCGACGACGATGAGCTCACCGCGGGGCCCCAGGCCGTCGACGGTCGCGGACATCGCCTCGGCGTTGGTCACCGTGGCCAGCACCACCTTGGCTCCCCCGCACGCCCGCAGCGCGTCAGCCACCGGCGCGGTGGCGCTGTCGACGTAGTGAGCGGCGCCGAGCTTGTGCGCCAGCGGCGCCTTGTCGGGACCGCGGGCCAGCGCGATGGTGTTGAAGCCCATCTTCGCGGCGAACTGGACGCCCAGGTGCCCCAGACCGCCCACGCCGAGGATCGCGACGGTGTCGCCCGGACGAGCGGAGCTGTGGCGCAGCGCGTTGTACACGGTCACGCCGGCGCAGGCCAGGGGCCCGGCCTCCACCGCCGTGAGCTCGTCCGGGATCGCGGCCAGGGCGACGGCCGGCACCACGACGGAGTCGGCGAACCCGCCGGCGTAGGCGGCGCCCGGCACCTGGAGCTCGGGGCACAGGATGCCGTCTCCCTGCCGGCAGGCGTCGCAGTGACCGCAGCTGCCTCCGTACCAGCCGACCGCCACCCGATCACCGACGGACCAGCCGGTGACGTGGTCGCCGATCGCGTCGACGCGTCCCGCGATCTCGTGCCCCGCCGTGACGGGGAAGGTGGTGCCCGGGATGTGGCCGGAGGTGATCAACGCGTCGGAGTGGCACACCCCGCACGCCTCGACGGTGATCCGTACCTGGCCCGGGCCCGGCTCCCGGGTGTCCGCCCGGACGAGAGACAGGTCGCCGCCAGGCTCGCCGGCCTGCATGGAACGGTGTGTGGCCGAAGAAGACATGGCGTCTCCTTTTCGTCATGGGACGCGGCGGCCCGCGGAGCGGCCGTCACAAGTCCATCGTTCCACTCGACTCTTTGACCATTTGTCCGACCCCTGGTCAACCCCGACCAGCGGAGCCGGATTCCTGACAAGGCCCGTCTCGCGGCCCCGGCGGCTGGACGGATCGCCGAGGAGATCTCGGCGTTCGGCGAGAAACGTCCAGCCTGACGCTCCGTGTCAGGAAACATCGGGAGCATGGGCGGCGTGAACCTTCTCAACGGCCGCAGATTCGTGATGGTGAGTTCGACGGCGAGCGTGGTGGACCAGGAGCGGCCCACCGCGTTCGACTACTGGGAGGCCGACGGGGTGGTGTGGGGCAGCTACACGGGTGACACCGTCACCCACGGCCGTTTCGTCGGCACCAGGGACGGCGACCTGGTCTCCATCGCCTACGCGCACGCGCTCAAGGCCGGGGGCAAGGCGGGCGGCCAGAGCAACAGCCGCATCGAGACCGAGGCCGACGGACGGCTGCGCCTGGTGGAGGAGTTCCAGTTCGAGGGCGACGACACCCGGCACGTCAGCGTGTGCACCGAGGTCGTCACCGGCTGACCTGACCGTCCTTCCGCCTGACCTACCCGTCCTTGCGCAGGGCGGCCCTTCCCTCCGCGGCGCCGACGAAGCGCATCTTGCCGAGCGGCACGTCGCCGGGGGCCTCCTGGGCCGCCCGCCGTGCCGGACGGGCCTTGTCACGGTCGCTGGGCAGCACGTACGGCCGCCTGAGCACCTCGTCCAGGATGAAGACCGTCTCGGTCGCCTTCACGGCCGGGATGTTGGCCAGCCGGTCGGTCACCATGGCGTGGACCTCGGCCACGTCCGACATCCGTACCTGGATCATCGCGTCGTGCTGGCCGGTGGTGATCGCGCAGTACTCGACCTCGGGCATCCTGGCCAGCTCGGCCCTGAACTGCTTCCACATCTGCTGCCGCACGGTCACGAAGATCAGCGCGGTGATGCCGAGGCCCGTCCTGACATGGTCGATCTCGGCGGTGAACCGCTTGATCGCGCCGTCGGCGCGCAGCGCCTCGAAGCGGGTGTAGGCGTTGGCCCGGGAGATGCCCACCCGTTCGGCCAGCGACGAGACCGAGATCCTGCCGTTCTCCCGCAGGACCTCGAGGATCTTCAGGTGGACCGCGTCGAGCTCCAGGCCGATGCCGATCCGTCCAGGCTGACCACTACCGCTGGCACCATTCCTGGAAATTTCACTCATAGTTACCCCCAGCCCATTTATATACGTCTCAGCGACCGCACAGTGCCTGGACGTTCTGCCCGACAATCCTCGACATCTTTCGGCCAACCGTCCAACTGGAGGACTCAATGGCGACCCGCTCGCAGACGGCGGCTGTGCTGCTCGCCGGTGCACTCGCCCTCGCCGCCTGCGGAAGCGGCGGTTCCCAGACGCCCGCCGCCCAGAGCGGCGGCAAGACCCTGGTGATCGACACGTCCTTCGACCTCAAGACGGCCGACCCCGGGCGCACGTACGAGCCGACGGGCCTGACCGTCGAGAAGGCGATCTACGAGACGCTCCTCACCTTCGACGGCGCCGACGTGACCAAGCCGGTGCCGGCGCTGGCCGAGTCGTACGAGCTGTCCAAGGACGGCAAGGTGCTCACGCTCAAGCTCAAGCAGGGCGCGACGTTCGCCGACGGCTCCCCCGTCACCGCGGACGACGTGGTGTTCTCCCTGAACCGGGTGCGGGACATGAAGGGGACCCCGTCGTTCCTGCTCGACGGCGTCGAGGTGGCCAAGGAGGGCGACTCGACGATCACGCTGACCTCCAAGGCGGCCAACCCGGCGCTGCCGTTCATCCTGCCGAACCCGGCGCTCGGCATCATCAACAGCAAGCTCGCCAAGCAGCACGGCGCGACCGCGGACGCGCAGGACAAGGCCGAGCAGTACCTGAACGCCTCCTCCGCCGGCTCGGGCCCGTACACGATCGAGTCGTTCAACGTGAGCAGCCAGGTCGTACTGAAGGCGAACCCGAAGTACTACGGCACCAAGCCCGCCTACGACAAGGTCGTCATCCGCAACGTCGAGTCCGCCACGCAGAAGCTGAACGTCCAGCGCGGCGACAGCCAGGTGGCGCTCAACCTGTCGGGCGACCAGGTGACCGGCATGCCGGCGAACCTGCAGGTCAAGAAGACCGCCTCGGCCAACGTGATCTTCCTGCTGGCCAACCAGGACGACAAGGTCAGCAAGACGACGCCGAACGCCAAGTTCGTCGAGGCCGTACGCAAGGGCGTCGACTACGCGGGCCTGCTCGAACTGGCCGGTGAGGGCTCCACGCAGGCGCCCGGCGTCATCCCGTCGCAGCTGCTCGGCGCGCTGCCCGCCGACCAGGCGGCCAAGCGCGACGTCGAGGGCGCCAAGGCGGCCCTGGCCGCGAGCGGCGTGGCCAACCCCACGGTGAAGCTGGAGTACCCGAGCGAGCTGACCGTGAACGGCCTGTCGTTCCAGCCGCTGGCCGAGCGGATCCAGGCCAACCTCAAGGAGGTCGGCATCACGGTGGACCTGCAGCCCGCGCCGGTCACCACCGCGCTGGACAACTACCGCAACGGCAAGGAGGAGATGGGCCTGTGGTACTGGGGCCCTGACTACCCGGACCCCAGCGACTACCTGGCCTTCCTGCCGGGCAAGACGGTGGGCCTGCGGGCGGGCTGGAAGGCCGGCGCGGCCAAGGAGATCGAGGCCGCCGGTGAGAAGGCCGCGGTCGCGATCGGCGACGACGCGCGCAAGCAGGCGTACGCCGACGTGCAGACGAAGCTGAACGCCTCGGGCCCGTTCATCCCGCTGATCCAGCCGAGCCAGAACATCGTGACCGCCGCCTCGGTGACCGGCCTGGAGTACCACCCGGTCTGGACCGTCGACGTCGCCGACCTCGGCGCGAAGTAGGCATGCCCACCACGGCCGCCCCGCCCCGCCCGTCCAGGCGGCGCGGGGCGCATCCCCTCGCCCGGTTCCTGATCCGGCGGATCCTCATGGCGCTCCTGCTGGCCTGGGGCATCACGCTGGTGACGTTCGTGCTGACGAACCTGGTGCCCGGCGACCCCGTCGCCGCGAACCTGGGCCAGCGGGCCCTGGGCGACCCGGCCATCGTCGCGCAGTGGCGCAGCGAGCACGGCCTGGACAAGCCGCTGTGGGAGCAGTACCTGCTGCATCTGCAGGGCGTCGTCCACGGCGACCTCGGCACCAGCCAGCAGAGTCACCGGCCGGTGAGCCAGGACCTGGCCGAGTTCGTCCCGGCGACGCTGGAGCTGGCCGGGGCGGCGATCCTGGTCTCCCTCGTGCTCGGTGTGGCCTTCGGCGTGATCGCCGCGCTGCGCAGGGACCGGCTGTCGGACCACGCGCTGCGGGTGCTGAGCCTGATCGGCATCTCGGTGCCGACGTTCTGGCTGGCGCTGGTGGCCTTCTACGTGTTCTTCTACCGGCTGCAGATCACCCCGGGCAGCGGCAGGGTCGACGCGGCGCTGGGCACGGCCCCGGCCGTCACCGGCCTGCAGACGGTGGACGCGCTGCTCGCCGGCCGGTGGGACATCTTCGGCTCGGCCGTCGGCCACCTGATCACGCCCGCCCTGGTGCTGGCCCTGTACACGATCGGGCTGCTGACCCGCTTCACCCGCTCGGCCGTGCTGGAGGTGCTCGGCCAGGACTACGTGCGCGCCGCCCGGGCCAAGGGCCTGCCGGGCCGGACGATCCTGTTCCGGTACGTGCTGCGCTCGGCGCTGGTGCCGATCATCACGGTCGCCGGCCTGGCGTTCGGCAGCCTGCTGTCCGGCACGGTGCTGGTCGAGGCGATCTTCGCCTGGCCGGGCGTCGGCCAGTACGCCTACAAGAGCGCCACCACCCTCGACCTGCCCGCCGTCATGGGCGTCGGGCTGGTGGTCGGCGTCGTCTACCTCGTCATCAACCTGATCGTGGACGTGCTGTACGGCGTCATCGATCCCCGAGTGAGGCTTCAGTGAAACGGGATCCCCTGGCCCGCAAGGGCCTGACCGGGCGGCTCCCCCATGCCTGGCGGCAACCGCTGGCCATCGTCGGCGGCGTGATCGCGATCGCCTGGCTCGTGGTCGCGCTGGCCGCGCCGGTGCTCGCGCCGCACGACCCGCTGGCCCAGGACCTGCCGCGCCTGGCCGCCCCCGGGCCCGGGCACTGGTTCGGTACGGACCAGCTCGGCCGGGACATCCTCAGCCGGGTGATGCACGGCGCGCGGGTGTCGATCCCGCTGACGCTGATGCTGGTGGCGCTGTCGGTGCTGATCGGCGGCCTGCTCGGCGCCTGCGCCGGATATTTCGGCCGATGGGTGGATGAGACGATCATGCGGGTGGCGGACCTGGTGTTCGCCTTCCCGACGGTCATCCTGGCCATGGTGGTGGCCGCGGCGCTCGGGGCCAGCCTGACCAACGCGGTGCTGGCCGTACTCGTCGTGGCCTGGCCCGCCTACGCCCGCGTGACGCGCGGGCTGGTGCTGGGCGTGCGGGAGCGGGAGTTCGTGCTGAGCGGGCGGCTGCTGGGCTTCTCGGCCTGGCGCTCGCTGCGCGTGGACGTGCTGCCGAACGTGACGGGCCCGGTGCTCGTCCTGGCCACGCTCGACATCGGCACCGCGCTGCTGCTGCTGTCGGGATTGTCGTTCCTCGGTCTCGGGGCCAAGCCGCCGTCTCCGGAGTGGGGCGCGATGGTGGCCTCGGGCGTGGAGGTCTTCGACAGCTGGTGGGTGGCGACCTTCCCCGGCCTGGCGATCCTGACCGTGGTGCTGGCCTTCAACTTCCTCGGCGACACGCTGCGGGACGCCCTCGACCCCCGTACGGCCCGCGCCATCAAGGAGCGTGCGCTGTGACCCTGGACATCACCGATCTGAAGGTGACCATCGGCGGCAAGGAGATCCTGCGCGGCGTGGACCTGTCGCTCCAGGAGGGCCGGGTGCACGGGCTGGCGGGCGAGAGCGGGTCCGGCAAGACCATGACCGGGCTGGCCGTACTCGGGCTGCTGCCGCACGGCTCGCGGGCCACCGGCAGCATCGCGCTCGGCGAGCGCGAACTGCTCACGCTGCCGCCGAAGGAGCTGAACCGGGTACGCGGCGGCGAGGTGGCCATGGTCTTCCAGGACCCGGCCACGAGCCTGCACCCGATGCTCACGATCGGCAAGCAGCTCACCGAGCACATGCGCCACCACCTCGGCGTCGACAAGCGGGAGGCCCGGCGGCGAGCCGTCGAGCTGCTCGGCAAGGTACGCATCCCCGGGGCCGAGGAGGCGTACGGGCGCTTCCCGCACCAGTTCTCGGGCGGCATGCGGCAGCGCGTGGCGATCGCCATCGCGCTGGCCTGCTCCCCCAAGGTGCTGATCGCGGACGAGCCGACGACGGCGCTGGACGTGACCGTGCAGGCGGGGGTGCTGCGGCTGCTTCGGGGGCTCTGCGACGAGCTGGGGCTGGCCGTGCTGCTCGTCACCCACGACCTGGGCGTCATGTCGGCGGTGGCGGATGAAGTGAGTGTGATGAAGGACGGGCTGGTGGTGGAGACGGGGGCGCGCGGCCAGGTGCTGCGCGAACCCGCCCACCCGTACACCCGCTCCCTGCTCGACTCGCTACCCGACGCCTCACCGCCCGACACCGAGCCCGCTGCCGGGTCCGACCCCGCGCCCGCTGCCGGGCCTGTTGGCCCGCCCGCTCCCGCTCCCCGTTCGGAGGATTCATGACGCTGCTGGCGATCGACGACCTGGTCGTCGAGCACCGCTCGCCCGGGCGCCCGATCGTCAGGGCGGTCGCCGGGGCGAGCCTGTCCGTCGGGCCCGGCGAGGTCGTGGGCCTGGTCGGCGAGTCCGGCTGCGGCAAGTCGACGCTGGCCCGCGCCGTCTGCGGGCTGAACCCCGTCACCGAGGGCTCGATCACGTTCGACGGGCAGCCGGTGACGCCGCTCGGGCTGCGGCGGCGCAAGCTGACGGGCATCCAGATGGTGTTCCAGGACCCGTACGCGTCGCTGAACCCGCGCCGCCGCGTGGGCGACCAGATCGCCGACGGCCTCCGTACCTCAGGCGACACCGCCACCGCCCCCGCCGACCTGCTGGAACGCGTCGGGCTGCCGCGCGACTTCGTGAGCCGGCACCCGCACGAGTTCTCCGGCGGCCAGCGGCAGCGCATCGCGATCGCCAGGGCGCTGGCGGCCCGGCCCCGGCTGCTGATCGGCGACGAGCCGATCTCGGCGCTGGACGCCTCGGCCCAGTCGCAGGTCGCCACCCTGATGCGCGACCTGGCCGTGGACTCGGGGGCGGGGCTGCTGTTCATCAGCCACGACCTGTCGGTGGTGCGGCTGATCGCCGACCGGATCGCGGTCATGTACCTCGGCAGGATCGTCGAGGTCGGGAACACGGCCGAGGTGTGGGCCAATCCCCGTCACCCGTACACGCAGGCGCTCCTGCGCGCCATCCCCAAGCCCGACGGCATGGGCGTGCTGCCCGCCGAACTGCCCGGCGACGTACCAGACCCGGCCGACCCGCCGGCGGGCTGCCGGTTCAATCCGCGCTGCCCGCAGGTCATGGACGTGTGCCGGGACAAGGAGCCCGACTTCGGACCGGTCGCCTGCTGGCTGCACGAGCCAAAGTGACGGACCCCAACGTGACGGAACCCACGCAGGGACCGGTCCTGGAGCCCACCACGGATCCCACCGCAGTTCCCATCCTGGAGCAGGCCAGCCCGGAGTCCGTCCTGAGGGCCGTGCGGGGGGCCATGGCCGAGGCGGAGGTCGACGCCCTGGTGTTGCGGCCCTCGCCCGACTTCAGGTTCCTGGGCGGGCGGGGCGACGGGTTTCTCGTCGTCACTCTGGACACGGCCGCCGAGACCGCCGACCCGGTCCCGCTCGTACCTCGGGCCGCGCGGCGCGTCGGCGTGGACCCGGAGATGCGGGTCCGCGAGCTGTTCGGCCTCGCGATCGAGGCCGAGCTGGTGCCCGCCACGGCCGTGCTGGCGCCGCTGCGGCTGCGCAAGCGACCGCACGAGATCGAGGCGGTCCAGCGCGCAGTCGTGGCCGCGGAATCGGTGCTCGGCCAGGCTCGCGAGCTGTCCTGGTTCGGCTCCACCGAGCGGGCGATGGCGGCCCGGCTGCGGTTACTGCTGATGGAGACCGGCTGCGAGGAGGTCCTGTCGCTGCGGGTCGCCGCGGGCGAGCACACCGCGCGGCCCGCGCACCGCCCCGGCGACCGAGTGATCAACCCCGGCGACGCGCTGCTGGTGTCGCTCTGCGGCCGGTGGGACGGCTACTGCGCGGAGGTGGCGCGGGTGTTCGCCGTCGCCGAGCCGCCCGAGGACTTCGAGGCGATGTACTCGGTGGTACTCGCCGCACGGGCCGCCGCTCTACGCTCGGCGGCCCGGCCGTCGGCCGTCGCCGAGAGCGTGGCCAAGGCGGTCGGGGACGTGATCGA
The DNA here is from genome assembly GCF_040648335.1 of Nonomuraea sp. NPDC049158. Taxonomy (NCBI): domain Bacteria; kingdom Bacillati; phylum Actinomycetota; class Actinomycetes; order Streptosporangiales; family Streptosporangiaceae; genus Nonomuraea; species Nonomuraea sp. NPDC049158. The sequence goes on along the minus strand of NZ_JBEZDM010000017.1, from coordinate 7,851 downwards.
CGGCAGCGGGTACGGCCGTTTCGCCGCCGCCCACTTCGGCCGGGGCGTCGGGCTGGGCCACGACGAGGGCCCGCGTGTCCAGCCAGGCGACGACACGCCGCTGGAACCGGGGATGACCCTGTGCCTGGAGCCCGCGATCTACGTGCCGGACCTGTTCGGCGCCCGGGTGGCCGACGTGGTCGCCATCACGGCGGCGGGCCCGGCCCCGCTCGGCTCCGCCCACCACACCCTGCGGGTCCTCGACCACTGACGCCGCACCCCACACGGATGCACCTCCAGGGCCCAGGCCCGCCCCCGCGGCCCCGGGATCGCACCTCTGGGGCCGTCCCCCGTAAACCCGGATCAGACCTCCGAGGCCACCCCCCGTAACCCCCGATCGCACCTCCGGCGGCCGCCCCTCCGTGGCCTCGGCGAACGACCCGTCTAGGCTGATTGAGACGATCATCGGAGGGCGTCGTGGACCAGTTCGTGCTGCTCATGCTCATCCTGCTGGGCGCCCTGATCACGGTGCCGCTCGGCGACCGGCTCGGGCTGCCGTCCCCCGTGCTGATGACCCTGCTCGGCATCGTCCTGGCCCTGCTGCCGTTCGTGCCGAACGTGGACGTACCCCCCGACATCGTCCTGCCGCTCCTCCTCCCTCCCCTGCTGTACGCGGCGGTGCGGCGGACGTCGTGGCGGCAGTTCGCGGCGAGCTGGCGGCCGATCTTCCTGCTCGCCGTGGCGCTGGTGTTCGTGACGACGGCGGCCGTCGCGGTGACGGCGCACGCGCTCATCCCCGGCCTGCCGATCGCGGCCGCGGCGGCGCTCGGGGCGCTGGTGGCGCCGCCCGACCCGGTGGCGGCCACGGCGGTGGCGGGCCGGCTGGGGCTGCCGAGGCGGCTGGTGTCGCTGCTGGAGGGCGAGGGCCTGTTCAACGATGTCACCGCGATCGTGCTGTACAAGGTGGCGATCACGGCGGCGGTCACCGGCGTCTTCTGGTGGCCGGGCGCGCTGGGCGAGTTCGTGCTGTCGGCGGTGGTGGCGGTCGCCGTGGGGCTGGGGCTCGGCTGGCTCGCCGGCCGGCTGATGGCCCTGCTGGGCGATGCCACGCTGCAGGTGGGGCTGTCGCTGCTGGTGCCGTTCGTCAGCTACGCGGTGGCCGACAAGTGGCACGGCTCGGGGGTGCTGGCCGTACTGACCAGCGCGTTCTACCTGAGCGACCGATTGTCGGACGCCGACGACGTGCACGGCAGGTTCGCGGCCGCGACGTTCTGGCAGATCGTCGACACGCTCGTGACGGGCGTGGCGTTCGGGCTGATCGGGCTGGAGCTGCACAGCCTGTTCGGTACGGTCGGCGGCCGGCTGACCGAGGTGCTCGGCTGGAGCGCCGCCGTGGTGGGCGTCGTGGTGGTGGTACGGCTGGTCTGGCTGCTGCCCGCCGCCTGGCTGGCCAGGAAGACCCGCCGAGCCGGCGACGACGACTCCGAGGTACCGCTGAGCTGGCGCGAGACGGTCGTCATGTGGTGGGCGGGCATGCGCGGCGTCGCCTCGGTGGCACTCGCCCTGGCCCTCCCGCTGAAGACGGAGGACGGGTCGCCGTTCCCGGAGCGGGCCGTGCTGGTGTTCATCGCGTTCGCCGTCATCCTGGTCACGCTGGTCTTCCAGGGGCTGACCCTGCCCTGGCTGGTGACCAGGCTAGGCGTCAAAACCGACACCGCAGCCGAACGAGACCTGGAACGCCGCCTGGCCATCAGCGCCGCCAAAGCCGCCAGGAAGCGGCTCAAGGAAATCAACGAAACCGAGGACCTGCCCGAAGAGGTAGTCGAACTGCTCTCCAAACGGATGACGGACATCGGCATGCGCATCAGCGCCGAGGCCGCCGACGAGGAGCGACGCGCGGCATACGAGAAACGCGCCGAGCGGGTACGGACGGTCAGGCGCGTCGAATCGGAGATGCTGTCCGCCGCCCGCCAGGCTGTAATCGACGCACGCCGCGACTCAACCGCCGACCCCGAGGTGGTCACGAGGGTGCTACGCCAACTGGACGCCCGGAGCATGCACTGATGACCGGCACCCGTCCATGCGCCCGCCGCCCTGGATCCCGTCGTGTGACGGGACGGCTCACCAGGTGAGGGCGGCCAGCAGCGCGCCACCGCCGACGGCCTCCACCCAGAAGTACAGCCACGAGGGATAGAACGCCGACGGCCGCTCGACCAACCGCGCCACGAGCCGTCCGAAGGCCATGCCCAGCAGGGACACCGCGACGGCCACGACCGCGCCCGTCCGTATCCCGCCCACGTCGGCCGCCGCTGCCAGCAGCAGGCCCGCGACGGCCACGCCGAAACCGCCGTACACGGCGCGGATCTCGGCGCGTGCCTCGGCCGAGTCGGCCACGATCCGGAACGGCCTGATCAGCGCGGCGGGCGCGACAAGTCCGTAGACGCCCATCCCGAGGAAGAAGATCGCCACCACGGCGATCACGACAGCAGCCATGAAGGTACGCCCCTTTTTGCAGCACAGCAGGTTGCGGGGCCAGCCTGCCGCTCGCGCACCGCATCCGGCTTTCACCGACCCGCCGCGTCGGGGCTGCAGGGGCTCCTGGGCGACACCCTAAGATCACAAACCTCAGCCGGGCGAGCGCTGGCCACGTCGGGCTTCTGCGTTCAACGGCTCTTCGCCGCTTTTCGCCGCGTTCGGCGGTGCTCGGTGACCCGCAAGGCGATGGCGGAGACCACCGCGACCAGGCCGAGGCCGATCAGCGCCACCTTCCCCAGGCGGCCTGATCCGTACATGGATTACGGACCGATGACACCGTTGTGAGGGGAAGACGGAGGACCCGCGCCGCGCACCGGCTGGCCATTGGCCGGGCTTGACCCGCGCAACAGCATCACGCCGGTAAATGCGATCCAGAGGAAGTAGCCGGCGAAAGCGATGCGTTGGCCCCAGCCGGGCGGCGGCCACCCCGTGGCCTGCCACATCGCCTGCCAGGCCAGATTCGCCACCAGGAACACGACAAACCACGGCGTGATCCGCGCCAAGCCCGCGACGGAGGGCAGGCGCGTCAGCAGCCGGCCCATCCAGAACAGGGAGGCGGCCCAGAAGATACCCGAGGCGCTGGCGCCGGCCAGATGCGCGAGGGACGTGCCGGAGTCGCGTGCCGCCATGTCCACGGGAAAGACGCCGGCGATCACCAGAGACGCCCCGGACAGGGCCAGCAGCGCCGGCCCGACCGCGGAGCCGCCCGCCCGGATCAGCGGGGCGAACCCCGTCGCGAACGCGATCACCAGCAGTCCGGGTGCGATGAAGCCCAGCGCGTTGAACGCGAACGCGTGCGGCGCCCGCCCGCGTCCGCGTCACTCCGGCGAGCGGACGCGAGGCCTTGCCCGCGCCCACCGGCCTCGTTAGGCGGGAACCCGGCTGAAGCTCGCGCGATAGGCCGTGGGAGTGAGCCCGACCCGGCTCGACAGGTGCTTGCGGAGGGAGTCCGCGCTGCCCAGACCGCTCTGCCCGGCCACCTGATCCATGGGCAGCTCCGTGGTCTCCAGAAGCTCCCTGGCCCGGTCGACGCGCCGGTGCAGCAGCCACTGGAGCGGGCTCAGCCCGGTCTCCGCGTGGAAGCGTCTGGTCAGGGTGCGCACGCTGATCTTGGCGTGTCCGGCCAGATCGGCCAGGGTGAGCGGGCGATCGAGGTGCTCCAGCGCCCAGGCCCGGGTGGGAGCCAGTGAGGTGCCGCGCTCGGGAGGCAGCGGCGTCTCGATGAACTGGGACTGGCCGCCGGGCCGTACGGGCGAGACGACCGCGAGTCGCGCGGCCGCGTTGGCCACCGCCGCGCCATAGTCGAGCCTGACAAGATGCAGGCACAGGTCGATGGCGGCCGCGGCGCCCGCCGAGGTGAAGATGCCGCCGTCCTCGACGAAGAGGACGTCGGGCCGTACCTCGATCGACGGGAAGCGGGTGGCCAGGTCGTCGGCCAGCCCCCAGTGCGTGGTGGCGCGGCGCCCATCGAGCAGGCCGGCCTGGGCCAGCACGAACGCGCCCGTGCACAGTGAGGCGATCCGGGCGCCGCCGGCCGCGGCTCTCCTCAAGGCGTCGAGAACCTCCGGGGGCGCCTGCTCGCCGCCGCTGCCGACCGCGAGCACCGTGTCCGCGCCCTCCAGCGCGTCCAGACCGTCCGCCACCACGACGTCGGGGCCCCCGACGGTCGGCAGCGGGCCGGGGCGTGCCGTACAGACGCGCACGTCATAGTGGGGGACGCTGTTGAAGACCATGGAGGGGATCGAGATGTCGAAACTCAGCACGGGGGGCACGACGACTGCGGCGACGCGGTGCATGGCCAGATCCTCCGGATAGTTGGCATTCCGGCCACTAGGCTACGAGACTGCGAGTCGGCACCGTTGTTGTCATGAAATTTCATGTGATCGTGGGTCGTGGGGCTACCGCGTCGAAGACCGCTCTGCTGCTGGCCGAGGACGGCGAGCGGGTACGGATGATCAGCCGCACCGGCGGCGGGCCCGAGCACCCGCTCATCGACAGGGTCGCCGCGGACGCGACCGACACCGATCGGCTCACCGAGCTGACCCAGGGGGCGGACACGCTGTTCACCACCGCCGCGCCGCCGTACCACACCTGGCCCGAACTGTTCCCGATCCTGTCGGCGTCGCTGCTCACCGCCGTGAGGCGGACCGGGACCGCCTACGTCATGCTCGGCAATCTCTACGCCTACGGGCCGGTGGAGGGGCCGATCACCCCGGACTTCCCGCTGGCCGCGGCCGGACCCAAGGGGCGGGCCAGGGCGCGGGTATGGGAGGAGGCCGCCTCCGCAGGGGTGAGGGTCACCGAGGTGCGGGCCGGCCAGTTCTACGGCGCCGGAGCCTTCTCGGTGTTCAGCTTCATGGTGCAGCGGCACGTACTGGAGGGCAGGCTCGTCCTGGTGCCGCAGGAGCTCGACGTGCCGCACAGCTACACGGCGATCGGCGACGCCGCGCGCACGCTGGTCGCCGCGAGCCGCGACGAGCAGGCGTACGGGAGGGCGTGGCATGCGCCCACCTCGACCGTGTCGGTACGGGAGCTGGCCGGGCGACTCGCCGAACTCGCGGGGGCGCCGGCACCACGGATGGAGGAGATGACCGAACGCGACCTGACCCTGCTCGCGTACACCGACCCGCTCTGGGGGGAAATGCACGAAGTGCTCACCAAGCCCGGCCACCCGTTCATCGTCGACTACTCCGAGACCGAGAAGATCCTCGGCGTGCGTGCCACCCCGCTCGACAACGTGCTCGGGGAAGTGATCTAGCGCTGGAGCGTGTTGCCCAGCGCCTGGGCGTGCCTTTATGGAGTTCCGGGCAGCGTCTTCAGCATGAATGGGAGAAACCGGTCAAAGACCATCATAGGCACCCTCTTCGCCGGCTCGGCCTTGCTCGCGGCCGGGGCCTGCGCAGGCGCCCACACTCAGTCCGGCACCATCAAGGCGGAACCCGCGCGGGGCGTCATCCCCCTGCCCATGTCGACGCCGGGCGGTCCCCAGCAGGAACCCGGCGACATGACGAGCCTCGAGAAGGCGGCCGCCGCGGCCACGAACTCCGCCGAGGGCTCCCATGTCCTCTCGGTCCAGTCAGAGAACGACGGCAAGATCTGGGAGGTCCAGCTGGCCGGGCCCGATGGCACCGAGCGGCTGCTGGAAGTGGACGCGTCGGGAAAGGTGGTCTCGGAGGCCAGGTCCAAGGACACCGGCAAATATGAGAAGGCCAGGGTCATGGGGCTGGTCAAGGACGCCAAGGTGACCTTCAAGGACGCGCTGGAGAAGGTGTCCTCCTCGGTGTCGCACGGCAAGATCACCCACATGAGCCTGGACAAGTACAACAACGACCTTCTCGTCTGGGATGTCGATGTCGTCAGCCCGGACGGCACCTGGCAGGGGCTCAAGATCGACGCCAAGTCCGGCACCGTGACCAAGAACGACTAGGGGGAGCCGGCAACTTTCGCCGCTACGGCGTTTCGGGATGCCGGAGGAGTTGCAGGCTGATGCCGCGGGCGGCGGCCAGCACAGGGGGTACGACGCCCGGCATGGGCAAGCCCGGCAGCGGATCGCCGGCGCGGACGACGACGGAGAGCGCGGCCACCACCTCGTCGGCCGCGTCACTCACGGGGGCGGCCACCGACACCGCGTCGAGGGTGACCTGCCGGTCGCTGACGGCGAAGCCGGTGCGCCGCACCTCGGCCAGTACGCGGCGCAAGGCGTCCGGGTCCACGATGGTCTTGTTGGTGAAGGCCGCCAGCGGCCTGCCCAGGTAGCGCTCCTGGAACGCCCGGGGCGCGTACGCGAGCAGCACCAGGCCGACACCGGTGGCGTGCGCGGGCCATCGCCCGCCGACACGGCTGTGCACGCCGACGGCGTCGTGGCTGGAGATCCGCTCGATGTACACGACGTCCAGGCCGTCGAGGACGGCGAGCTGGACGTGCTGACGGGTCGCCACGAAGAGGTCCTCGAGGTAGGGCATGGCCACCTCGCGCAGCCCCAGGCCGCGAGGTGCCAATGCCGCGACCTCCCACAGGTGCAGGCCGATCTGGTAGCGGCCGTTGCGGTCGCGTTCGAGCGCGCCCCACGCGACCAGCTCGCCGACCAGGCGGTGCGCCGTCGTCAGCGGCATCCTGGTCCGCCGGCTGATGTCGGACAGGGTCAGCCGGCGACGTTCGCCGGAGAACGCGTCCAGAACGCTGAGCACCCGGCTGGCCACCGTCCGCGCGGGATCCGGTTGCCTGGACGGGCTTGCCATCGTTGCTGTGGTCATGGTCATGGGCAGCGCCTCCGACCGTCGATCGCGCTTCGAGTACGCCGGGTCCCGGCCTCACCGTTTCGTTGAATGTTGTTTGCGGCAACGTAATCCCGGGAGGCCAGACGGGTCTAGCCCTATTTCCGGGCTAATTTGTTGCCTTTCATAACAATCTAGAAACACGCCTGTCATGTCGTCGCTCGCGGGGCGGCCGTTCAGAACAGGTCGGTGAGGGCGTCCTCCAGGACGTGCAGCGCGGCGTTGTTGGCGGCGCGACGGCGCCGGCGCTCCACCCAGTAGACCGCCCGCTCGGGAGGGTTCTCGGCCAGGGGCGCGGCCCGGCAGCCGGTCCTGGCGGTGAGGTCGGCGGCCATGAACGAGGGTACGAGAGCCCACGTTTCGGGTGCGCGGAGCACGGGCGCCAGCGAGTGTGCCTTGGTGATGGTATGGGCGGGTTTCCGGAGCAGGTGTCGTTCACGCCATAGGTCGTAGTCGGGCCCCCAGGGCAGGTAGATCTCGTCACGGCCGGCCAGCTCGCCGAGGGTGATCCCGCCCGAGCCGAGGCCGGCTCGGCCGACCCCAACGCCGCCGTCGCCGCGCTGGTCAAGGCCGGCGAGGAGCTGGGCGTACGGTACGTGACCGGCGCCGAGGCGCTGTCCGTGGAGGGCGTTCGCGGCCGGGCCACGGCGGTCGTCACCAGCGCCGGACACGTCGAGTGCGACGAGGTCGTCATCGCGTGCGGCGCCGACTCCCGCGCGCTGCTCACCCCGCTCGGGATCAACGTAGCGAGCGCCTGCGCGCCGACGCGGCCGCCGCCCTGCCCGCGCTCCGCGACGCCTCGATCGAGAAGGTGACGGTGGGCCGCAGAATCGTCCCCGCGGACGGCCTGCCCGTGATCGGGCACAGCCCGCTGTACTCCAACGTGCGCAGCGTCACCACCAACGCCGGGATCACGCTGGGGCCCGTGCTCGCCCAGCTCATGGCCACCGAGGTGCTTGACGGGGCGCGCGTGGACGTGCTGGACCCGTACCGGGTCGACCGCTTCTGACCATCTCAGCCCAGCGCGGCAGCCGGGCATGGCGGACGATATCGCCATGCCCGG